>JARRQT010000024.1:0-40071 GCA_037381445.1 Calditrichia bacterium | reverse complement strand
GACTTCTGAATATTTCTCCACGCACGCAACAGAATATTTGGCAGAGCGGGGATCTGCGAGCTGCCCGACGCCCATGACATCGATAAGGGTGATTCCTTTAATGCCTAATGATTCCAGCGCGCCGATGACGATTTCTGCTTTCTGGCAGCGGATATAGGCTTTCACTTCTTTCAATTTGGGACTCCTTTTTTGTATAAGCTAATTGTTACCAAAGAGACGATTTGCGTTTTTATTGTTCTGTCCCTTATCAATAAAACCTTCCGGGGACTTTTTCTCCTGTTACACTATCTATTCTGAAGTCCATTGTTATTTTGTTTTTCTATCTCCGCCGCAATCCGTCTGACTTCCCGGGTTTTCCACAGGTAGTAAATGGCCGGAATGACAACCAGCGTCAACAGGGTGGAAGTGACCATTCCGCCAACCATTGGCGCCGCTATTCGTTTCATGACCTGTGAACCGGTGCCATGTCCCCACAGGATAGGCAGCAGACCGGCCATGATGGCGGTCACCGTCATCATCTTGGGGCGAACCCGTTCCACGGCGCCTTCAATCACCGCCCCATAAAGATCTTTCATGCTGCGCATCTTTCCGCTCAGTTTGCGCTCATTGAATGCATGGTCCAGGTAGATGAGCATCACCACCCCGGTTTCTGAAGCCACGCCGGCCAGGGCGATAAAGCCCACTCCCACCGCAACGCTGAAGTTATAACCCAGGATGCACAAAAACCAGATGCCGCCAACCAGTGAAAAGGGCAGCGAGAGCATGACAATCAGGCTCTCCTGGATATTTCTGAAATTGAAATAGAGCAGCAGGAAAATAATGAGCAGAGTAATGGGGATCACAATGCGCAGACGCTGCTGGGCACGCTGCATGTATTCATACTGACCGCTCCATACGATGCTGTAGCCTTCCGGAAATTTGACCTGCTCATCCACAAGTTTTTTGGCATTGGCCACAAAACTTCCCACATCTATATTTTTGATATCCACGTAGAGCCAGGCGGTTTTCCGGGCATTTTCACTTTTTATGACCGGCGGCCCTTTCCTGATCTCCACATCCGCCACATAGCGCAACGGAATCTGGGCGCCGGAGGGCGTGGGGATCAGCACCCGGTTCAGCGCCTGGATATTGTCGCGCAGCTCCCGCGGGTAGCGCACATTGACCGGATAGCGCTGCAGCCCTTCCACCGTGCTGGTAACGTTCATGCCGCCGATGGCGGACATGATCACATCTTCCACATCGCCGACCGTCAATCCGTAACGGGCGGCTTCTTCGCGGTTGATATGATAGTCCAGGTAGTTTCCGCCCACGGTCTTGTCCGCGAACACACTGGCAGTGCCCTTAACCTGCCGCACAACCGCCGCGATGCGGCCCCCAAGATCAGAAAGGGTCTGCAGGTCCGGCCCCATCAGCTTTATGCCAACCGGGGTCTTTATCCCGGTGGAAAGCATATCGATCCGGGTCTTGATGGGCATGGTCCAGGCGTTGGTTACGCCCGGAAACTGAATGGCGTTATTGAGCTGATCCACCAGTTTATCCATGGTCATCCCGGCGGGCCATTCGCTTTCCGGTTTCAGGGTGATGGTGGTTTCGATCATGGAAAGCGGCGCCGGATCGGTAGCTGTCTCGGCCCGTCCCACTTTCCCGAACACCGTCTTCACTTCCGGGAAATTCTTGATAATCCGGTCGGTCTGCTGCAGGAGCTGTTTGGCTTTGGTGATGCTGATTTCCGGATCGGTGGTCGGCATATAGAGAAGGTCTCCTTCATTCAGCGGCGGCATGAACTCCGATCCGATATGCTCCACGGGAAAGACCGAAGCCAGCAGAATGACCAGAGCGATGGCAATTGTCGCCCATTTGAAACGCAGTACCAGGTTAATGACCGGGCGGTAGATTTTGATGAGAAAGCGGTTGACTGGATTCTTTTTCTCGGGGATAATCTTGCCCCGGATAAAAAATCCCATCAGGACCGGCACCACCGTTATGGCCAGAAGAGCCGAGGAAGCCATGGCATAGGTCTTGGTGAAGGCCAGCGGTTTGAACAGCCGCCCTTCCTGCGCCTGCAGGGTGAACACGGGGAGAAATGAAAGCGTAATAATCAAGAGCGAATAAAACAGGGCGGGGCCCACCTCTTTGGAAGAATCGATGATGATCTGCCAGTGGTCTTTCCTGCCGATATCCCGTTCCAGGTGCTTGTGGGCATTCTCGATCATGACAATGGCGGCATCCACCATGGCCCCAATCGCGATGGCAATTCCGCTCAATGACATGATGTTCGCATTCAGCCCCTGGTAATACATGATGATAAAGGACATCAATATACCCATGGGCAGGGTGAAAATGGCGACAAAGGCGCTGCGAAAGTGGAGCAGGAAAAGGATGGTCACCAGGGCCACGATGATACTTTCTTCCAGCAGCTTATGCTTCAGATTGTCGATGGCCCGCTCAATGAGAGAAGAGCGGTCGTAGGCGGTTCTGATGGTGACCCCATCGGGCAACCCCTTTTTAAGCGCCTGCAGCTTCGCTTTCACGGCATGAATGGTTTTCAGGGCATTCTCCCCGTAGCGCATGACAATGACGCCGCCGACTGTCTCTCCTTTGCCGTTCCAGTCCGCCACGCCCCGGCGCAGCTCCGGACCCAGTTGGACATTGGCAATATTTTTGATCAGGATCGCTACGCCGTTTTTATCCACGCCGACCGGAATATTTTCCATATCCTGAAGCGACTGAATGTAACCCAGGCCCCGCACCATAAATTCGTTTTCACCGCTTTCCACCAGGCGGCCGCCCACATCATTATTGCTGCGTTTGATGGCCTGCCGCACTTTTGAAAGCGGTATATTATAGGCCGCCAGTTTATCCGGGTCCACTTCCACCTGGTATTGCTTGACATATCCCCCGATGCTGGCCACTTCCGCCACGCCGGGTACGCTGGTGAGTTCGTAACGAAGGTACCAGTCCTGCAGCGAGCGAAGCTGCTGAAGATTGTATTTGCTGCCGCCATCCAGAGTATATTCATAGACCCATCCGACGCCGGTGGCGTCCGGCCCCAATTGCGGAGTCACTCCCTCCGGCAGGCGGTTTGCCGCCGAATTCAGGGATTCCAGCACTCGGCTGCGGGCCCAGTAAAGATCGGTGCCGTCTTTAAAGATGATATAGACGAAGGAAGTGCCGAAGAAAGAATACCCGCGCACCACCTTGGCATCGGGGACCGAAAGCATGGCGGTGGTAAGCGGATAGGTAACCTGGTCTTCCACCACCTGGGGCGCCTGGCCGGGATAGTTTGTATAGACAATGACCTGCACATCGCTCAGGTCGGGGATGGCATCCACCGGCGTGCGGAGCATGATATAGGCGCCCGCCAGCAGCAGCATAACGGTAAAAATGATAACCAGAAAACGGTTATTTACCGAAGCTTCAATAATTTTATTCAGCATGGAATTGTCTCCGTTGCCGCCGGCGGGTTTTGATTTTCGGACTGGCGTCCTGTTCGGGTCCGTCCCTGTTTCAAAACAGATTCTGCCGGCGTATTTATTTGCCCTGAAAAACCGGTCATTTCTTTCCGGTTATTGTGATTTTTCCATCTTCATATTCATTTGGCCCGAACCATTGTTCTTGTTTTGATCGGGCATATTCATTTTCACGGTATCCGGAGAGCTCATCTGCATCTTGCCACTGCTCTTCATTCCCGGCATTGGCTGCTGTTCCATGGAAGAAGGGGAAGGCTTGCCCTGTTTTTGCTCCAGCATTTTCTGAATCGCCTCCTGCAAGCGGCTTTCGCTGTCAATCAGGAATTGACCGGAGGTTACGATCTTTTCAACTTCCAGCAGGCCTCCCAATACCTGCACATAACCGTTCTGCGGCCCGCCTTCCACGCCCAGATGCACTTCCCGGGGTTCGAATTTCCCGTTGCCGCGGGCGACAAATACCACATCTCTTTCCCCGGAGTGGATAACAGACTCACTGGGAATTACCAGCGTGTTGGGAATGGTCTTACCCTTGATATAAACGCTGCCGTACATGCCGGGCCGCAGTTCAAGGCCCGGGTTGGCAAATTGGATCCGCACCTTGACGGTGCGCGATTTCTGATCGAGATAAGGATAGATATATGAAATTTTGCCGCTATAGCTCTTGCCGGGGAGATAGGAGAGCGTCGCGGTTGCCTCCTGGCCCGTGTTGATCCAGGGAAGTTCATAATCATAAATTCCGGCCTCGATCCACACGGTGGAAAGGTTGGCGATGCGGTACAGATCGGTTCCGGCCGCCACATGGGCGCCGTTCACGGCATTCTTTTGAATCACAACTCCGCTGGTGGGCGCATCCAGTTGCAAAGTCTTGCGAACCTTGCCCGTTTTCTCCAGGCGGGTGATTTCACTTTGCGGGATGTCCCAGTTGTCCAGCCGCTCGCGGGCCGACGCCAGAAGTGATTGGGCCCCTTCTTTGACCGCCGCTATATCGCTGCCCTGCGATGCCTCCTGATTGCGAAGAGCCAGCAAATATTCCTGCTGGGTGGTGACCAGTTCTGGAGAATATATTTCCATCAGGGGCTGACCCTTTCGGACCATCTGTCCGGTATAATCGATGTAGAGCTTGTCAATCCATCCGGAAATTTTGTTGCTGACCGTATACAGGTTTTGTTCATTGTAGGTGACGATGCCGCTGGCGCGGATTTCATGATAAAAATCCATCCGCTTTACCGTCGTGTAGCGGACATCCATATTCTGAATCGTGACGGGGTCAATCACCACCGTGCCGCCGCTGCTTTTGGCCTGATCCGCATAGACGGGAATCAGGTCCATACCCATTTTCGATTTTCCCGGATGGTCATAAATTTCGGTGGGATCCATTGGCGCCTGCCAGTAAAGGATTTTGCGCTGCTGCTGCGCCTGAGGTCCGGAACTGCCGGCGGCGGCGTGGGTGCTGTCCGGTTTGGCCGTTCCCGATGAAACCCGGTTTTCATTATGACTGCATCCGGCGATGGTCAGCAGCAGGAGCAGGAAAATGCCACTCGCGGCTGCGGTAATGATTTTTTTATTATAATGCAGATGCATTGAGTGAATCCTCCGTTTATTTGCCCGCCGGTGGCAGCCATGGGGCTTTGCGTCCGGCAGCCGGTGAAATAATCAAGAAAAAATATTTCCTATGCCTGTTCATTCTTTTCCTCATTCTCCGGATTATGGACAACAACTGTGCCGGAAGGAGAGCAACCAGGATTGACAAGGAGCGCAGAGGGGCTCATGTACTCTTGTTTTAAAGGGAATACGTCATGGGAAAGAATAAAAAAATGGAGGCGTTTCAGGGACAGGCAGGGCGGGGGAAACGGCATGATATCGCAGATTATTATTCAAACAACTGTAGAATATTCTACAGATAGATTGGCTTTTATCAGCAGGGAGATGACAATGCGAAAGACCGAAAATGCAAACCGCCTCGATATACAGATACCATTCTTCCACCATTTCGTCGGCATCATGGAATACGTAGGGCTCCCTTCGGGGTCCGGTAATGCGGCGAATGTAGCCTTCCGCAGTCTTTACATAAATGACCGGGTTGCCGAAAATCATAGAATGTAGAATTTTTTGTGTAAATGTTCCTTTTCAAACATCAAGTTTAACCCTTTCCTCAAAGATAATGACAAATTGAGTTATTAGAAAGGACCATTTGGGGGCAGCCATTATTCATTCTTCGCCGGCGTCGCCATAAACCAAAAGCCATAATTCTTTCTATCGGATCATCACCCGGAAATACCGCCCTGGTTTTAGTCTTTTCTCCAAACCGCCGCCGCGGTTCTTGCGATGAATGATTGATAGCCGGATTTTTTTAGAATGCCTAAAACGGGCGATTGGCTGCGGCCAGCTGCTTCACCGGGACTTGACAGGCCGCGGAGCTTCTGCCACAAAGAATCAACTTATTTGGCTATGCGGTTTTTCTATCTACCTGGTTGGACCGTGTCGAGCCGGGACCATACAAACGGTTACCATGGAACCTACACCTTGACCGAATTTATACAACCTGTCGAAATTGTACCCTGAAACACCCTGTGACGGCCTTCAGGAAAAAGCCAATCCCACCATAGTGGTGCAAAGCTTTGTTAGAGACGATCTGGATGACGGTAAAATTTTCCTTGCAGAATCGTGGCCCGAATTTGAAAAATCCACTTCTTCATTGGCAGCGTCTCATTGATCCAGGATTTCCACATTGAGGCTATAGCTGAATTGATTGAAATAGATGTTGCCGCCTTTCCATTCCACCTCGCCCCGCTGGAAATCCACATTGTCGGAGCGGAAATACTTTTTCGCCGGATACAGCTTCTGGTTTTGATTGCAATTGGCCATCAGCCGGTAGGCATCGATGTTGCCGAAATAGAAATCAGTCAGGGTGTCCTGTTGTTCCTGCGTCAAAGTATCCATGTATTGTTGCGTCTTGATCCCCATGTAGGGTTCCACGGGAATCCAGCCGTATGGCGCAATATAGATTTCCGTCCAGTCGTGGATGGTCTTGCCGCCGGGCATGATATACCACCCGGATTGCCAGCGGGCGGGAATGCCCAGGCTGCGGGCCAACGTGATATACAGCAGCGCCTCCTGTCCGCAATCGCCATAGCCGTGGTTGAAGGTATACATGCTGATATTCGGGATGGTGCTGTATTCTGCGGCATAGCTGTACTGGATGTTTTTGGCTACCCATTCGTAGAGCGCCTTTGCCTGCAGGTAGGGATTCTTTTGATTGCCGACGATCTTTTTCGCCAGACCGATCAGCTCAGGCGTGAAAACCACATGCGGCGGCTGCTCACTCATGTACGGCTTCAACGTGGAATCGTTGAGGGATACCCTTTGCACCTTATCCACATCGATTTTATGATGAGTCGAATATGCCGTATAAGAATAAGTTGCCTTAAATACAGTCGGCTGATCCGCAGCGGCGGGCTGTTCGAAATAGAGGGAGCGGATCGGGCTGTCCGGGCGATCCACCCATTTTACCTGCGGCGAGCTTTCTTCCAGCTTCATATCGGTTTGCTGCGCATAAATGCGCGGATAAGGCATCCAGCAGCGAATGGTTTCATCCGCAGGCGCCGCATTAGGATCGACCGTGATGGTGAAATGCACCCGAAACTTCACCGGCACAACCGTGGAATTGGGATTGTCCTTTCCGGCTTCCATGATTTTGGCGTAATTGTTCCAGAAATACTGTTCGTATTTTGAATTATCCGGCTTGGGCAGCCTGCGCTTTGCGATGTCCGGATAGCGAAAAAACAGGTTGCTCACCGAGGGATAGAGGAAAAGCGTGTCGCCGTTGATCACACGGAAATCAAACTTGTCTTCGCTCATCCAGCGGTCGAATTCCGCGGGCTGGAAATCGGCAATTCGTTTCTGCATCTGCCGGATGATGTCTGCACGATTATAGGGATAATCGATGCGCACCCGTTTCATCCATTCCTGCTGCCAGATAAGGTCCTGCCTGTCCTCATCGGACAACTTGCTCCCGTTCTCAGCGAGGTAGCTTTGAAGGGTGCTGTCGGCTTTTGTGAACTGGCCCGCCTTGATCAAATCGCTCCATTGGCTTTTTGGGGACGTGGACTGGCAGCCGAATAGCAGCGGCAGAAAAAGGACGGCGATAAGATAGAATTTGGGATTCATGATTGCCTCAATTCGTTAGATGAAAAGCTTCGCGAAAGTTTTTGCGGTTCACGATACGGTAAGAGGATTTGTAGTATTTTCGATAGATGTCAGAATGATGGACCGGCGCATAATCCTGCTTGCGGACCCGATCGCTGAATTCGATGATCTCGTTTTCGGCTTGCCGGATCGGATAACCGGATCGGTGTACTTCCATAAATTCACGCCAGATTGCCGGGAAATCTTCGGCGAGCGCTGCGCCAGGTTTTGCGGATTGAACGAATGCTTCCGCAAGTTTTTCCGAATCCATTCCCTTCTCCCGAAACGGCCCCAAATTTACCCGGATGAATTTATCATCGAATGAAACCGATTCGGCCAGCGATTTGGTATCGGAAGGCATCTGATGCTTCATCTCATGCATCAGCATTTCTTTGGCCTGCTCCGGATCGGAAAGGAGAGGTTCGGCGTCGAAAACGCCCTGCAACAGCAGCTTATACACATCCTGAACCTGCATAAGCGGGCGGAGCTGAAAATGATAATCCAACAGTTGCGGCAAAGAGTACAATTTCAATCCGGCGTTTTCAGTAAATCAATTCCAGGTTAATTATGAACGGGGTTAGGCGATCCTTATCACCAACTCCTGATTCATAGAGATTTTGACATTCAGCCTGCCCGCCGTTTTTGGGAGGGAAGGAATCTTGTTAAGCAACTTGCGAATTTCCAGGATTCTTCCGGAATGACAGAAGAATCACTCAATTTTGCCAAAAAATAATATAGAATTTCCACCCGACAAAGTCAATTGCATAAAATGCGAAGTCCGGCAAACGACTCACGCAAAGCCACCAAGACGCTGATATTATTCCTTACTGAAATTATTCTTTGCGCGTGTCTATGCACTTTAGCAGATTTGCGGGAGTAACCGCAAGTGTGGGAAGCCTGCCAGGTGGGTTTTTCTCCATCAATATGGTGAAGACGATACCGCAGCGGGCAGTCCAGGAACTCGTTTATGGATGACATGGCGATTTCGGTCTGGGTTGTCATAGCTACTCCTCCTCATTTAATGGGGTTGTTTGGATTGGACTTTCTTATACTATACTTATACCGGAAATGGGGAGGGTTTTAAAAAGAATAGGGGGGAAGGTAATCATTAAGGATTTGCATCGATCTGGGGGAGGCTAAAGGCTTAACGGGGCTTTCTATGATGCAATTACTCAAATTAACATTTGTAAAAAGATCTGAATACGGCCCATTGCATGGATTTGACCGCTTGCTGCGGCTGCATTAGCGAGTGCACGTATGATCTGACTACTAATAACAGGCATGCTGAATGATGTATAACTGAAAACTAATCCTGCTATATTTCTGTGTTCACTTTTATGTTGCAGCATTATGCTCCCAAGGAGGGGCAAAAATCTCCAGGCAGAAACTGTACTTTTTTAGGGACGGCTAATTAGTGGGAAGGCTCAATCAACATGAGAAAAGCAAGAAATAATTTAATTGTTATTCAAAAGCCGCATGCTCGTCGGTCAGCCCGTACTGGGCTGTAAGCGGGCAAATTGATGCATGATTTTCTAAAGGACAGCAAGCGTTTTATGGGGAAACGCTGCGTTGAGTTATTCTGCTGATGATTCTTGAATCCCTGAATACTATTATTTGCGGTCTTTTTGCAGCAAGAAAGCGATGACTTCCTTAAATAATATCCCTGACCCAAAATTAATCCCGAAATGACTCATATTTTCCATGCAATAAATTCCAATGCGTATTATATTGTGAAAAACCGATAGGGAAATCCAAATGGAAAAAAATATCAACAGACGTCAGTTCAATAAAACCCTGCTCAGCGGTGCGGCGGGTTTTATGCTGGGCTTCCGGTTGAATAACCGTTTTAATGTTATCATCAAAAACGGTTTGATAATTGATGGCGCCGGGGGACCGGCTGTTCTGCAGGATATTGGGATCACTGGGGACAGGATTGCTGCGATCGGCGATCTGAAAGATGCCGCCGCGGACACAATCATTGATGCAGACGGGATGGCGGTTTCACCGGGATTTATCGATATTCACACCCACACGGATATCGAACTGCTGGTGAATCCTGATGGAGAGGGAAAAATCCGCCAGGGAATCACCACCGAGGTATCGGGAAACTGCGGTTATTCTCCTTTTCCGCTGAATGATGCGGATTATTCGGAACTGGACGCCGCTATCTTCGAAAAATATGGTTTCCATATCAACTGGAAGGAGATCGGCGGATTTCTGGAAGCGCTGGAGGAAAACGGCATTTCTCTGAATTATGCCACCTTTACCGGCCATGGAAACCTGCGCGCTTTTGTGATGGGGAAAAATGATGCCCAGCCAACACCGGAACAGATGAAAAGCATGAAGGATGTCCTGGCCCGATCCATGGAAAAAGGCAGCCTGGGACTTTCCAGCGGCCTTGAATATGCGCCGGGCAGCTATGCCAAAACGGAGGAGTTGATTGAATTGTCCCGTGTCGCTGCAAAGCGGGGCGGGGTCTATGCGACCCATATGCGGAATGAAGATGATCGGGTGGAGGAGGCTGTCCGTGAGGCGCTGCGGATTTGCCGGGAGGCGGAGGTTTCCCTGCAGATATCCCATCTCAAGGCCTGCAACAAGGTGAACTGGTATAAGGCGGACAGTCTCATCCGCATGATAGAAGATGCTTCCCAAAGCGGATTACCGGTTCATGCCGACCGGTATCCCTATACCGCCTGGAGCACCGGATTGAGCAGCCTGCTGCCGCTGTGGAGCCGACAGGGAGATACGGAAGATGTGCTCGCGCGCCTGAATGACCCCAAACTGCTGCCCAAAATCCGGGAGTATGCGGATACCAGAAGCAAAAATATTGGCGGCTGGGACCGCTTTCTCATTAATTCCTGTTATTCTCCCGAAAACAAAAAATTTGAAGGAAAATCAATTGAGGAGTGCGCCGGTATGACAAATAAGACACCTTTTGAATTTGTCAGGCAGCTCCTCATCGAAGAGAAAAACCGGGTGGACATTACCGGTTTTGCCATGGATGAAGGGAATCTGAAAAAGGTGCTGGCGTCGCCGCTGGTCATGATCGGCTCCGACGGATCGGTGGCGGCACCTTACGGACCGTTATCCCGCAGTAAGCCTCATCCGCGATATTACGGCACTTTTCCCCGGGTGCTCGGCAAATATTCCCGCGAAGAAAAAGTATTTGATTTACCGACCGCCGTGAAAAAGATGACTTCCATGCCGGCCGAAAAATTGGGTCTGAAAGGGCGTGGCAGACTGCGGGAAGGATATTTTGCCGATGTGGTGGTCTTTAATCCTGAAACGGTTATTGATCGGGCCACCTATATTGAACCCCATCAATACCCTGCCGGTATTGAGTATGTCCTGGTGAACGGAAAAATTACCATTGCCAAAGGTGAACACACCGGTGCACATGCCGGTTCTGTTTTAAGGAAATCATAAATTCCAACGCAAAAAACAGTAATTTCATACCAAAGGAGTGATATGATGAGACTTTCTGATGTCAGGACTGGAATGCTTTTGTCCTGTATGCTCGTTATCGCAATGATCCCGTTAATGGTCTTTTCACAGTCACAAACAGGGCAGCAATCAGCAGAGCCGGTTTATTATGGCGATACCATGGACAAATGCGGTTTCGACCCGGCTCTGGCGGAACAGATGAAGGCCATTTTGGGCGGCAACTGGGGATATGGCTACGACAGCCTCCTGGTTGACCTGAAGCGCTGGGGACAGAGCCCTTATGTGACCATCGACAGCATCGGCGCCAGCGTTCTCAACCTTGCACTATGGCAATTGACGATCACATCCGATACACCGCCGCCAGCCGGCGGCCGGCATACTGTTTTCATGCATGTGAGAACACACCCCGGCGAGGTGCAGAGCTTCTGGGTTGCCAACGAGGTCATTAATCTGCTTTTATCCGATGATCCCTTTGCCGCCGCTGTGCGGGAGAATTGTGTTTTCTATATCATTCCCATGTATAATCCGGATGGCGTGGAGCTGGGGCTGCCCCGCCAGAATGCCAACGGTATTGACATCGAAAGCAACTGGAATGCCAGTCAGGTGCAGCCGGAAGTTGCGGCGCTGCAAAAACGGTTTTCCCAACTCATGTCATCATCCAATCCCATTGAAGTTGCATTGAACATGCACTCCTCTGTTTTAAATACCCGTTACTTTGTCTACCATGATGCGGCCGGGACCTCGCCATATTACGCTGACCTGGAGCAGCAATTTATCGGCGGCGTTCGCTCCCATTTCCCGGGCGGGATTGAGCCCTGGAATTTCTTTGTCAGCTGGACAAGCGGAACGGCCACTCAATACCCGGAGAGCTGGTTCTGGCTTCACTTCGCAGACCAGGTGATGGCCCTGACCTATGAGGATAACAACAGCCCCGATGCCGGCGGATATGATTCCACCGCCTATGCGCTGGTGCACGGGGTGATGGACTATCTCGGAATTTCCACGAGGATCGTCGGCACGGAGACAAACATACCCGCACATTTTGTGTTGAATCAAAATTATCCGAATCCTTTTAATCCGACGACCACAATTTCTTATGAACTTGCCAGCCGCTCAGCGGTCAGATTAATCCTTTATAATTCTCTGGGGCAGGAAATTAGAACTCTCATATCAGGTATTCAGGCTGGCGGCACTTACACAATCGAACTAAATGGAGCCAATCTTCCATCCGGCGTTTATTATTACCGGCTTGAGACTGCCGGTGCGGCGCTGGTGCGAAAATGTATGCTTCTGAAATAGAGTGCGGTAAAAGATTCAATGTCCTTTGCAATGTTGCCGTTTTAGGGATTTCATTAATAAAAATATTCCAAAAGGGGCACTTTTTCAAAAAATAATCTCCAATGGGAAAACCCGAGGAATAGTAATTAATTTTAGCCATGTCCTGCTGAATAAATTCCGAAGCGTAGGCAAAATCTCCGCAATGTCAGGCTGGAATCCGGATAGAAATATAAAACTGCAATTCTGCGGAAAGGTACCCCGAATGAAAAAGCGATGTTTCCTTTTTTATCTTTTTTTGGCAGGCTTGCTCCTGCCCTTGCAGTCCGGCGGCCAGACTTTGGAAAAGATTGAATCGCAACGAATCCGGTTGCCGAATGGATGGAAATTAACGCCGGTTGGCCGCAGTTTACCGCTGGGAGATTTGCCTTTGAATATGGCGGTATCACCGTCCGGAAAATGGCTGGCGGTGACTAACAACGGGCAAAGCGACCAGACCATTCAATTGATCGACATCCATAGACAAAGAATCCGGGACACTGTTTTTGTGGGAAAAGCATGGATCGGCTTGGTCTTCAGTGATGACGGCAAGGCATTATATGCTTCCGGAGGAAATGACAACCGGATTCTGAAATTCGATATCAGCGAGAAACAACTGGAGCCCGTTGATACTTTTATTATCGGGAAACCGTGGCCGGAGAAAATATCGCCGGCGGGAATTGCCCTGGATGACGCCCGCAAACTGCTGTATACTGTTACAACGGAGAATAATTCACTCTACATTCTGGATTTATCCAAACATGAAGTGGCCGGCCGCTATCCGCTGGGCGGGGAAGGCTACACCTGCCGACTCTCCCCGGATAGAAAAGTTCTGTATATCAGCTGCTGGGGATGCGATAAAGTGCAGATGTTTGACACTGAACACCGCCGCTTCCTGGGGGCTATACCGGTTGGAGATAATCCCAATGACATGTGCCTCTCGCGCAGCGGCGGATTCCTGTATGTGGCAAATGCCAATGATAACTCCGTTTCGGTAATTGATTTGACAAAGCGGAAAGTTATCGAAACACTCAATTCGGCCTTGTACCCTGATGCCCTCACCGGCTCCACCAGCAACAGCGTGGCACTGAGCGAAGATGAAAAGACGCTCTATGTGGCCAATGCCGACAATAACTGCCTGGCAGTCTTTGATGTCAGTCGGCCGGGAAACAGCGGCAGCCTGGGCTTCATCCCCACCGGCTGGTATCCCACCTGTGTCCGGATTGTGAAAGACAATATCTTCGTCGCTAATGGAAAGGGATTCTCTTCCCTTGCCAATCCCGATGGTCCAAATCCGGCAAGAAGGGGCGGGGATGTCCGTTATCAGAAGGGGGATTCGACTAAGGTTATCAAAGAACAGTATATTGGCGGCCTTTTTCGGGGTAGACTGAGCATTATCCCCGTGCCGGATGAAGAGCAATTGTCTGCTTATTCGCTGGCGGTGTATCACAACAGTCCCTATAAAAAAGAGATGGAAAACCTGGTGAACGGAGAACCGCGAAATCCCATCCCCCGGCGCGTTGGTGATGTATCGCCAATCAGGTATGTATTTTATGTCATAAAAGAAAACCGGACCTATGACCAGGTCCTCGGCGATGTGAAAGATGGAAATGGAGACACCTCACTGGTGCTTTTCGGAGAAAGGATTACCCCAAACCAGCATGCGGTGGCGAGCCAATTTGTGCTTTTGGATAATTTTTATGTGGATGGCGAGGTAAGCGCTGATGGACACAACTGGAGTATGGGCGCCTATGCCACAGATTTTCTGGAAAAAACCTGGCCCACCCGGTATGGCGGGCGGGGCGGTTTCTATAACGCCGAGGGTACCCGCGAGATTGCCAACAATAAAAACGGCTTTCTGTGGGACTTTTGCAAACGATATGGGGTTACCTACCGAACGTATGGTGAATTTGCAGATAACTACAAGCCCAACATACCGGTTTTAAAAGATCACCTTTGCCCGTATTTCACCGGCTGGGATGAGTCGGTAGCCGATACGACGCGTTTCAGTCAGTGGCGGCGTGATTTTGATTCGCTTCTTACGGCTGGCAGTCTGCCGCAGCTCAGCACGATCCGGTTTATTAACGATCACACCGAAGGTTTGCGTAAAGGTCGACCTACTCCGTTTGCCCACGTGGCGGATAACGACTTGGCGGTTGGACTGTTTCTGGACCATCTCAGTCACAGTCCGGTATGGAAAGAAAGCGCGGTATTTATTGTTGAAGATGATGCCCAGAATGGCCCCGATCACGTGGATGCCCACCGCACCACGGCTTATGTGGCAGGCGGTTTTGTAAAAAGGCAGTTTGTGGATCATACCATGTATTCCACTTCTTCCATGCTGCGAACTATTGAGCTGATTTTGGGCCTTCCCCCAATGAGCCAGTATGATGCTGCTGCCACTCCCATGTGGCGCTGTTTTATGGATACAACAGAGGCGGAGCCTTTCACGGCCAAACCTGCACAGGTGGATCTCACCGAACGTAATCTGGCCATGAACAAATGGCAGCGAATGAGTGAGGAATTTAATTTCACGAAAGAAGACAGGGCTCCGGATGCTGCATTTAACGAGGTGCTGTGGGTGGCAGTCAAGGGAGAGGATATTCCCTGTCCTCCCCCGGTTCACGCCGCTTTTTTTAAGAAAAATAAGGATGAAAAGGATGATGATTGAACCGGGTGAAGGTCTGGAATCAGATCTTTGATTCATAAATTTTGTTGTGAAATGGCAAAGCCAAGCTGGAAACACCCAAATATAATCAAAAGGGACATTGATCGCAGAATATGTCTGTTAGAGCATGATGTGATAGATATTGTCCGTTCTGTTCGGGGAATGATTCAATACGGTTTTGAAACCGATCAAATATTGCAGGCGACCGCCTCATGATTAAAAATCATGATAATCTTATTTTTTGATTGCATTTCATGCCAGTGAAACAATATTTTAAATTCGCTTTATCGATTTTTTTAATCTGTCCGCATGTCGCTGAAAAAAGGTTTTGCATAGACCGTAGTCAAAATCGTTTTTAACTGAGTTCGATAGTACTGCCCTTTTAAAACAAGTCTGTTTTATGCCCCTCAGTATCAGACAGGAGATTTTGCAGACTTTTAAAAAGTGTCCTCCAAAGTTATGCCGGAGGTTCCGTCTTATACCCGAAGGGATGAAAAAAGCAGTCGCCAACCAATGAATAACTATGGCATTAATGACTGAACTTTTGAATTGCCTGAAATCCGTTTTGTTGCGTCAATGCCGGGTGGAAATTAATTATTTTTTTCTCTCTTCATATTTTAGATGACTGACTGGGACCAAGCCCCGGAGTTAGAATATGATTCATCAAATCGAAAACATCTTTGCCACTTTTGCCAATTATGCGTGGGGGCCATGGCTGATGGTGCTGCTGGTCGGGGGAGGGTTCTTTTTCCTTTTTTATTCCGGACTGGCGCCGTTCCGTTATTTCTATCATGCAATTGATGTGTTGCGGGGCAAATACAACGACCCCGATAATCCGGGCGAGATTAATCCCTTTCAGGCGCTTTCCAGCGCCATGGCAGGTGCAGTGGGACTTGGCAATATCTCCGGCGTAGCAATTGCTATCTATACCGGCGGCCCGGGCGCAATTTTCTGGATGTGGGTGTGCGCCATTGCCGGAATGGCTACCGAGTTTTTTGTCAATTCCCTGGCAGTGATCTACCGCGGAAAAGATAGTCAGGGGAAATTGCAGGGGGGTCCGATGTATGTGCTGGTGGAAGGCCTGGGCAGGAAGTGGAAACCGTTTGCGGTGGTGTTTTCCGTGGCGGCACTGATTGGGTGCCTACCCGCCTTTCAGGCGAACCAACTGGTCCAGGTGCTTCGTGACCTGGTTTTTATACCTAACGGATGGATCGGGGAGTCTCATTTTATTTTCAACTTCCTGAGCGGCGTTATCATCGCCGGGCTTGTTTCCCTGGTGATTTTCGGGGGAATCTCCCGCATTGGAGCGGTAGCCGCACGTATTGTCCCGACCATGGTGCTGCTTTATCTGATAACTGCCCTGTCCACACTGGCGATTTTTCACCGCCATATTCCGGGGATGTTTGCCCTGATTTTTAATGATGCCTTTTCCGGCAAAGCTGTTGCCGGCGGGGTTATCTGGGCGGTCATCGTCACCGGCATACGCAGGGGCGCCTTTTCCAATGAAGCCGGGGTTGGCACCACTGCCATGGCCCATGGGGCCGCTAAAACCGCCGAGCCCATCCGCCAGGGCCTGGTAGCAATGCTGGGACCGTTCATCGATACGATTTTGGTTTGTACCTGCACCGCGCTGATGATTCTGGTCACCGGGGTCTGGGAAGCCGGCGAAGTCAATGGCGTTACCCTGACCGCCATGGCATTCCGGGAAGCATTTGCTGGTGTGGGAATCTACATTCTGCTGACTTGCGTCCTGTTTTTCAGTGTTTCCACCATGTTCAGTTATTCTTATTATGGATCCAAGGCGCTTGGTTTTTTAATTGGGGCGGAACGGAAGCACTATTATAATTACTTCTATGTTTTGATGATTGTAGTTGCTTCGGTCGCATCATTGAGGACGGTGATCAATGTTATCGATGGCATGTATGCCCTCATGGCGGTGCCGACCATGGTTTCGGCGCTTATCCTGGCCCCGAAGGTAAAGCAGGCAGCGAAAATTTATTTTGCCAAACTTGAAGTGGAGGAAAGGACCCCTCTTAAAATAAAAGACTCCTGACAGCGAATCCGAAAGACTGCATTGTCATGGCAGTATTTAGTACCCCGGGACGCGGCGGGAGCAGACTTATAAAATTGGACCGGATCGAATGAGACTCCGTCCTTATGCTAAAAAAATAAATTGGCAAGAGGAGGCATATTGCATTTTTCCATGAGAAAACTCGAGCCCGCAGAAAAATTAAATATTCGGTTTGCCGGTTTTTGGCTCAGATTTGTTGGTTTGATTTCATGCCTTTTTTTGATTTCCTGTGCCGCAGGCCTTCCGAAAAAAGAAAAGAAACCGCCTGCGTCTGCTTTGATGAACCTTGCCGTGCAGATTGATAGCGTTCTGGATGATTCCCTGCTGCTTCAGGCGCATACGGGTCTAAAAATAGTTTCGCTGGAAAATGGTGATGTTCTCTATGCGCGGGATAGCGGCAAGTTATTTAATCCGGCATCCAATATGAAACTTCTGACCACGGCGGCTGGTCTGGAGCGGCTGGGACCGGATTTCCGGTTTTGCACGGCGGTTTATGCCGATTCGGGCGCGGCAGACGACAGTGTCCTTCATGGAAATCTTTACCTTAAAGGATACGGGAATCCCGACCTGACAACGGATGACCTGGGTAAACTGGTCGACGATCTCCATCAATACGGAGTGGAGCGCATTGATGGCAATCTGCTGTGCGATGAGTCTTATTTTGATGATTTTTACCGAGGTGAAGGATGGATGTGGGATGACGCTTCTTCATGGTACTTTGCGCCGATCGGGGCATTAACCGTTAATGACAATTGCGTGACTGTTATTGTCAGGCCTGCCAAAAATGTTGGGGACAGTCTGTTAATTTCTTTTGATCCGCCGATCCGTTATCTTCAAATTGAAAATCATGCTGTTACCGTTGACTCAACCGATTCGCTTCGGCTGGAGGATTTTAAGGTTGAAAGAAAATGGAAAAATCCCGAAAACACCGTGGTAATAGATGGGGGGCTCGCTGCCGGCGCGCCGCCGGAAAGCGTTGTCGTTGATGTGATGGAGCCGGCGCTTTACGTCGGGACCCTCTTCAAAGAGCTTCTGCAGCGGGTAAATATTCGGCTCGACGGCCATGTGGCAAAAGGAATCACTCCGCAGAATGCGGAAACCCTTCTAGTTCATCAGTCCGAACCGCTTTCCCTGGCGGTCAGAAATACCAACAAAATCAGCGATAATCTGTCCGCCGAACAGATCCTTAAAACACTGGGGGCGGAGATTCGGGGCATCCCCGGAACCGCGCCCAAAGGCGTCTCGGTGGTGAAAGCATTTCTGCAGGAGACCGGCGTGGACAGTAATTCATACTACATTGTCGACGGCTCCGGGGTATCACGGTACGATCTGGTCTCGCCGGATTTGTTAGTGGAATTACTCCGTCGGATGTACCGGGATTTCCAGGTTCAGCCGGAATATGTGAGCTCGCTGCCAGTGGCAGGTGTGGATGGAACCCTGGAAAAGCGGATGCGGAATGGACCCGCTGATGAAAAGGTGCGGGCCAAGACCGGCTCTTTGCGGGGCGTCAGTTCCCTGTCCGGCTACGCGACAACAGCGGATGGAGAATTGGTTGCTTTTTCCATGATCATGGCAGACTTCGTGAAGCCGGCATCACAGATTCGGAAACTGCAGGACCGGATCTGCGATTTAATCACCGCCTTCAGCAGAAAACCGCCGACTCCCTGAAATTCTCCGAATGCCAAAAAAGATTAATCGGACACGTTATTATGTTTAAAAAATCAGTGATAGAGAAGTTGAACCGGATTCAGACACCGTTCTATTTTTACGACCTGGATATGCTGCGGCAAAATCTGGCCCGGCTTTCGGATGCCGCCGGGCAGTCGGGGTATAAAATTCATTATGCGCTAAAAGCCAATGTGGATGTTCGTATTCTTGAACAGATTCGCGCGCACGGACTGGGGGCGGATTGCGTGAGCGGAAACGAGGTGGGCCGTGCCCTTGAAACGGGTTTTCAGGAAAATGAAATCGTTTTTGCCGGAGTGGGAAAAACAGACCGGGAAATCCGCTACGCGCTGCAAAATAATATCCATAGTTTCAATTGCGAATCCCTCCAGGAACTGGAAGTGATAGAGGAATTGGCGAACGAACTGGACACTATAGCTCCGGTCGCCCTGCGGTTGAATCCCAATCTGGAAGCCAATACCCATCATTACATTACAACCGGCCGTGAAGAGAATAAATTTGGAATTCCTTTCCGGGACCTGGATAGAGCCGTTGCGCTTCTTGGTCAATTGCAGAAAGTCAAATTGATCGGCATTCATTTCCATATTGGTTCACAGATCACGGACCTGATGGTTTATGAAAATCTCTGCAGAAAGGTTAATGAGCTGCAGAACTGGTTTGAAAAAAGAAATGTCCCGCTTCCGAACCTGAACCTGGGAGGCGGGCTTGGCATCGACTATGTAGATCCCGATGAAAATCCGGTACCGGATTACAAGTCTTTTTTCAAGATCTTCAAAGAAAATCTTGAAGTCCGGTCCGGTCAGATAGTCCATTTTGAGCTGGGACGATCGGTCGTTGGCCAGTGTGGCACGTTGTTCACCCGGGTACTTTATGAGAAGGAATCGGGAGAGACCGCTTTTGCGATTACCGATGCGGGTATGACGGAATTGATCCGACCGGCACTCTATGGGGCATACCACAAAATTGAGAATCTGACCAGTAAATCCGCAGCAGTTAAAGAATATGATGTGGTGGGACCGATATGCGAGTCATCGGATTTTTTGGGGAAAGGAGTGCTGCTTCCCGAGACCGGGAGGGGCGATTTGCTGGCGATCCGCAGCGCCGGCGCCTATGCTCAGGTGATGGCGTCCCGCTACAATCTTCGGGAGCCTGCGGCGGTGGTATATTCTGATGAGCTGTAGATGTGCTTTTGCCCCTTCCCGCACTTGCTCCGGAACAGGGATGCTGCGATTCCAGCACCGGTGATTTTGGCGGCCAATAACATACCTGGCTATTGGCCCAAATAAAAGCATTGAATGTGCATTGGGAGAAAAGCAATCTTTTGGGTGGGAATCCGACACTTCTCGAATGTATCCCAAAAGAATCCCCGGCAGCTCACAGCAGCCGGGGATTTTTGTTCTTAAATCCTGCCAATTTCAGTGAATGATTCAAAAATGCTTGGATTAAGGCGGACTATTTCATCAGAATCATTCTCTTGGTCTGCTGGAATGTTCCCGCTGTTAATCTGTAGAAATAAACGCCAGAAGGCAGACGCCCGGCGTCAAAACTGACCTTATACGATCCCGGCGTCAATGTCTTGTTCACCAGGCCGGCAATTTTTTGACCCCTGATATTAAAAATGTCAAGATTGACAAGCCCGGTTTTTTCGACTGCAAATTCAATAGTTGTTACCGGGTTAAAGGGATTGGGGTAATTTTGCTGAAGATTATACTTCTCGGGAATCTGAGCAGATATTTGCCCGATGTCCAGAACCGCCAGATCGCCATCGAAGATCCACTTTTCAACTGCCCAGCCGTAATAGGTCTGCGTGTAAACTGATTTTTCTTCGGGGTCCACATCCACATCACACACGGAGGTAAAACCGCCGGCGCGCCCGTTATTTGATCCGGAGTCGTATGCGCCGGTCCGGGCAAAATTCCATTCCGCAATGTCTATTGTGTCCAGTGAGGCTGCGCTTCCGCCGTCCACAACATATATACGGCCATACGGATAGCCGGTCGTCAGACCCTGTGCGATAAAAGTATCAACCGCGGCATAAACCAGGCCGAAGTCATCCTGGAAGGCAAGACCGAGAACACTGGGAGTTCCGCTGCCCCCGTTTGAAACGGTGTCATCCGGCGAGAGGGTAAAGGAGAAATCTTCTGCTTTTGTGTATCCGCCAACGGGATCGCCCACATATTTCCAGATGCTTCTTTCGGATGTGGCACTGATAAAGAGTTCTGTCCCGTCGCCGCTGACGGTAATGCCCTGGTAAATTCCCACGGGCAGATCAATCGTGGCAACCGGAGCATCATTGTGCCCGCCGAATTCGCCCCAGGTTGTTCCTTCTGCATCGATACCGGCATATACTTTTACTTCATCTGTTTTGGCATCGGTGCCTTCATAATCAACCACATAAACATAACCGGCTGTGTCAACTTCAATGCCAAAGATATTTGCATTACCCGTAGCCATCCGGTAGGAGGTAGATTCAACACCGCCGGAGTTCAGCTCAAAAACCAGAATGTTATGTTCCTCATCATTATTGGCTACATAAACATAGCCGCTTTGGTCACCGGCTATCTGCCATGCACCTTTCAGTTTGACCTGGTCCAGAATGTATTCCCAATCCGTGAATTGCGCCGTTGTACCATAAGCCGGTGTCGTTTGCGAACCATTAATCGGGGACGGTACCCGGCCCAGGCCGGAGTCTGCATCCCAATAGCCGACCAGATAGTTTCCGGGCGGGGTGAACAAGTTGTCTAAAATAGGGGAATTCGGCGTCTCGGTGACCAGGGCCACAAAGCGGTTTAAGCCGATGACAGCGACGCTGGATGTCTGATACCCTGTTCCGTTAAAGTTGTCATCAAAAACAGTATAATCTGTCATCCACTGATTTGTCTGGGCAAACAAGGGAATGAAAAGCAACAGACCCGCTAAAAGAGTAATCTGTAAACCTTTTAACATATTGATATCTCCTGTATTAAGGTGAGCAAAGAAAATTATTTATAAGATAAGAATATGGAGGAGCGACAAATTCGGGAAATTCCCCGCTCCCCGCTGAATAAAGAAGGAAAAATCCGGTTTATCTGATCAGAGTCATTCGCCCCGATTTTGAGAAATTGCCGAAAGTCAATCTATAGATATAAACGCCGCTTGCCACCGGATGACCGTAATTATCCCTTGAATCCCATTCCGCAAGATGATCTCCCGGAGCATATTTTTGGTTATTGATAAGTGTGCGGACTTCCTGTCCCAGCGTATTATAGATTTTCAGGCTGATGGTCTTTGACAGTGGGAGCGAAAATTCGATGGTAGTCGTCGGATTAAACGGATTTGGATAATTTTGCTCGAGGCGGTAATCATCGGGAGTTATGATTTTCGCTTCTTTAGCCTGGATGCCGGTCATCCAATCCGACAGGTTTATTGACTGGGTGGAATCGCCCCATTCAAAAAAGTAAATATGAAGCCCGTTTTTCGCCAAGGAAATGCCGGCAAGAGTATCGATGGGTGAACCTTTGTAGGCTGCAACAAAATCTCTCAATCCGTCTTTATCCAGATCCATTCCCGGTTCTGCATATACGTCATTGAAGAGGCCGTCCATATTGTCATAAATCTGGCTGAGATTGTAGATTTGTTTCACCGTATAATTGCTGGTGGACGTGACATCTCCGCTGCCGGCATACTCAATATCATACATCCGGGCGCCTCCGCTGAGGTAAAGATCGACACCATCCCCGGGATCGTCGGTCGGATGGTCCTGATCACCCAGGGCCCAGGCGCTCCAATACCCTAAGTCTGAGAACAACGGGGTTACATTGTCACTTGTTGCAAGCTCATCCAGCAGGATATCACTCACAATCCACATTTGACTTTCCAGGGTGCTGGAATTTGTTCCCTGCACAAATATGACCGGTTCACCATTTATCTTTGTAAAAAGCGGCTTCGATTTTACAATAAAGGCGCTGAAGTCACTCAATTTGATGACACTTCCGTCCGTATAAGAGTCGGGTCCGTTAATCTGAATGAAACCCAGACCGGCGCCTGAAGCAATGCTTGTCCAGCCGGCTACAATTATTTCATCCAGACCGTCATTATCTACATCGCCAATTTCAGTGCCGCAAGGCACATAGCTGTCCGGCTTAATGATGGCAGGCTGCACCATACCCTCATAGGTGTATTCGTGATCAATCACCACATCCTTATTCTCAAATGTGCCGGAGGAAACCTGGAGTATGTACAGTTTCGCATTGAAAACAGTTGTCTGGCGGGGAGGATAAAGCAGTTCACTCTTTCCGTCATGATCGATATCCTGCACGCGTATCCCATTCTCGACGGTGCCCTGGTTGAGCAGGGCAAATGCGCTGTCGATGGCTTCATAGGTTAATCGGTAGGCCGGTTCGGTCCCATAGTCGTTGTCGTTTCCGGTAAATTCATAGAAATAGAGTCCCCTTGTTGCGGCCTCAGCGGAATCGCTGGCGGAAAGACCAATGGGAACAACGATTTCCTGATTCCCGTCATTATCAAAATCTCCCGTGGTGACTGACCGGGGAGATAGACCGCCGCCGGCGCGGGTGGAATCGATTACCGGCGAAGCCCAGACAAATTCAAGTTTATCGTTTCCGACGACCTCATACACAAAAACACGGCCGCCCATCTGATAGTCAGTTACAATAATTTCAGGCAACCCATCGTTATCCAGATCAGGATCATGCGCCACCCATATGCCGCGACCGGCATCGGAAGTCAGGGTGTCCGCAGTGCTGGCAAGCGGGTTGACAGCGCCCAGTCTGAAATCGTTGTCTCCTGATATCAACTGCGCCTGGGACAACATAAAACCAATAAAAATCAGGGAAAACCCTCCCAGAAGTCTCCGGTAGAAACGGTTCATCATAAATCCTCCTTTGTGTTGAAATTAAGAATGCGTCAAAGTTAATATTATATTTGCTATGCGGCTTTTCTACCAATTTTTTGGCAATTTTGTATACTATATTAGCACTAAGAAGCCTTCATTGCGAAAACGATATATAACCCGAAAATAAACAAGCTTAATCGTCCGAACTGAAGCAGAATCGGGTGATTGGGGATCCAGGAATTCGGAAACAACGATGATGATCGCCAGGAATAACATTTCAGCAGTTTTGTTTAGGTCCTCCCTATTTCAGTTTTCAGCGGTCTTCCAAAAGAAGAGGGTGCGGGATTTCAGTTTGCTTATATTTCCGATATTTCCAAAAAAACATTACCACATTCTTAGAAAATTGTATTATTTTCAAACTATCAAAACGGATGTTCAATGAACTCGACAAAAACAAATCGGCGGAATAACTTTCCTGTTTAGTCAGCAGGCAGCGCCAGCTGCACAGGTTTAATATAGTAAAATGTAGAAATTGGAGATTTTAATTTAAACCTTTTAACCAATATTTCTGGAGTGTGAAATTTTCTTGGGTAGGGAGATTTACGATTACTTATGGAAGTAGATCTGTAACAGCATCGCGTTTGTTCTTAAAATAATATTTTTAATTATCCTTCATTTTCGAGTCATAAAAAGCAACAATGTGATAGAACCGTTAACCAAAATCCATCAATTAAATACTCGGTTTTAGCATTTTTACTAATTGTATCAAACAAGCTATTGATTAATGAGGTCTGTAATATGTCAAAAAAGAGATTGTTTCTTTGCACTCTCTCCATTTTGTTGTTTGCAATAAATGTGTTTGCCGGTACCACCGGAAAGATTATGGGCGTTATCACCGATGCCGAGACTGGCGACCCATTGATTGGCGTGAATATCGTCATTAATGGTACGAGTCTCGGGGCCGCTACCGATGCTGACGGTACCTACGTCATTCTGAATGTGCCCCCGGGCTTATACACGGTGACTATCAGCTATCTGGGCTACCAAAGTGTGGAGGTAAAAAATGTAAGAGTAAATGTTGACTTTACTGCGCGCGTGAACCAGACTTTGAAAGCCAGTTCGCTGGAAATGTCTGCAGTCGAGGTAGTCGGTGAAAGAAATCCGCTGGTCAGGGCGGACCTGACAAATACGCAGGTTGCCATTACCTCCGAGAAGCTGGATGAGCTTCCCGTTGATCAGATAAACGACGTCATTTCCCTTCAGGCAGGGGTGGTTGTGGATAACAGCGGAAATATTCATATCCGCGGCGGCCGTTCCGATGAAATTTCCTATCAGATCAACGGATTATCCATCAACAATCCCTTCGGAAACAGCCAGGGAGTGGGGATCTCTCCCAATGCTGTGGAGGAAGTATCCGTATCCGCAGGAACATTCAGCGCGGAATACGGAAATGCGCTGAGCGGCGTGATCAATTTTGTAACCAAGGATGGCGGTTCCAGATATGACGCGAGCCTTAAGGCCTGGAGCGGAGATTATTTCAGCTCGCACAGCAATGTTTTTCCAAACATCGACGCCATTGATCCGCTCAATTATAAAAGAGTGGAGTGGACTCTTGGAGGTCCCGTCCCGCTTTTTGGAAACAAGCTGACATTTTTTGCCTCGGGCGTCGGATTACAGGATAATGGTTATCTTTACGGCATCAGAGTTTATAATCCTGAAGATTTGATGACCTTGCAGGGAGATCAAATTTTAATCGATCCGGGAGGGTTCTCTTTTTCACCCGGCCCCAATAATACCATACTTATTTCAGCCGATCCTTCGCGGGCAGGCGCCAGTGGAGACGGTTCCTGGGTCCCCATGGTGACCCGCAAGGATTTGAATCTCACCGGAAAGCTGACCTGGAAGCCCAATAACCGGATCAGCCTGACATATGATCTGATATATGACAATGGTGTGCATCAAAACCGCCTGGCAAATGGGATCAACGTGTTCAGGCGTTTCCGCTTTACGCCGGACGGGACCCCAAAAACCTGGAGCATCAATGCCAGCCATTCTTTTGGTATCACGCATACCTTGAGCAAAAAGACTTTTTATACCCTGAAGCTGGGTGTCAATTTTAATAAGGCTACCACCGCTCTCTACAAGGATGCGACCGATCTCCGTTATGTCCCCAGTTACGGAAATGATATTATAAATCAAATGATCCAGCCGACCGATTACGTTGCGGGGGGCAGCGATTTAAATCGGGCGGAAGAATATAGCACGACCTACCTGGCGAAGCTGGACGTGGCGAGTCAGGTTCTGCGGAATCATGAGCTTAAGTTCGGCGGTGAATTCGCTTATCATCGTCTGGAAAACGAGAACTATGTCATGCTGTTTGAATCGATTGCGCCGAATCAGGGGCGGTTTATTATCCCAACGCCGGAGCAGAATCCTAATTTTGTGGATTACCAGAATTACTCACCTGAACCTGTGCAGGGCGCTTTTTATGTTCTCGATAAGATGGAGCTGGCCAGTCAATTTATTTTCAATATCGGTCTCCGCTACGAATATTTTAATGCCCGCTCCCGCTATAATCCGGATCTGGCCGGCACCGTAGATGAAGGAGTTAGCCAACCCCAGTTTTTAAAAAGCACAAAACCGAAGCAACGGGTAATGCCGCGGCTCAGCTTCAGCTTTCCCATTACCTCACAGGGTATCATTCGCTTTTCCTACGGCATTTTTTATCAATACCCCATTCTCCGTAAAATCTATCGGAATCTGCGGTTTGAGGATTACAGCTTCATCCAGACGCCCTCATTCGGAAATGCGAATCTGGAACCCGAACGAAGTGTTCAGTACGAGCTCGGCCTGCAGCAGCAGTTTACCAGTGATATTAAAATGGATTTGACGGCTTTCTATAAGGATGTCAACAATTTGATTGATGATCGCCGGGTTATTGCCGGTGAAGTGGCTGTAGATAAAGAGTTTAATGTCTACACAAATATTGGCTACGCGAAAATAAAGGGTTTTACGGTTGCCTTTCTGAAGCGCCGCTCGGCCCGCGGCTTGTTGTCCGCTTCCCTCGACTATACCTTCCAGGTTGGCATGGGCTCTTACACCGATCCGCTCGCGCTTGCCGTCGATACCCGCACCGGCAGATCAACCGCGCAGAAGCTGGTGCCGCTCGATTTTGACCGTACCCATACCATAAAAAGTACATTAACCCTCAGTAAAGCAAATAACTGGAGCATCAGCGCCATCGGCTCTCTCGAATCCGGAACTCCCTATACACCCAGCGTTCCCTCCTCCATTCAGCCCATAACTTTCGACGTCAACAGCTCGCGGCGCCCCTGGATAAAAAATCTGGATTTAAAGCTTGAGAAGTTCTTTCATCTGAGCAATATGCGCTTTTCCATATTCATGAATGTCGATAACGTTTTCGATACTAAGAATGAGTTGCTGATCCATACCGATACGGGACATTCACTGTCAAGCCTGGAAGAAGCAACCAATCCGACACTCTTTGACAATCTGCGTGGGACGATTGCTTCCCAGCCCAACGATTTTTTCCCGGTGAAATATTTAAACGATTTTTATCAGCGTGAGGATTATCTCAGCTCCCCCCGGCTTATACGGTGGGGTATGACTTTTATGTTCTGAAATTGCCGGACAAAACAGACAGGTATTTAAACTAGTTTTAGCAGACAATGAAATAGAGATCATTATAATTTAAGATGGAAGAGGTTATGAAAGAATTGACAATAAAAGATATTTATACTTTTTTGCTGGTTTTATTCATGATGGTGGTCAACGGCCTGGCCGGCGATAAGAACCTGCAGAAAACGGACTATAAACAGTTGACCTCCGAACAGCGCTGGGAACTGGGAAGCAAACAAATAAAAAGCCTGAGCAAAGCACTGCAGGAAGATCCGCGTCATGAAATCCTGAAAGAGACCATTATCAGCGGCAACCAGATCCGGGTCCTGCTGACTAATCAGGGTTCTATCTCCACCCCAAACGCCGATAATTCGAACGCGGACCTGGTCTGGCCGAAAGGACCGAACAGCCTGGGATATGCTTTCGAATTTGGACCGCTGGTGGGGGCAGAAGTGACCGGCAAAGACGGCGAAACGCTGCATATTGTTGACGACGGATTCATCTTAAGAGCAGACGGTGACTATGAGCCCGGCACAGATAATAAATGGGGTTGGGAGCCTAAAAAAGGTTTCTCTGATCCGAATTCTCCGGCACTGGCGCATTTTTCCGACTTGGACGAAAATCTGGATGGCAAGCCGGACAGCTGGCCGGAGAACTGGTATAATGCGGCACTGGGACGATATGTTTGGCCCGCTTTCCTGGGGGATGACGCCACCACACCTGATGAAGAAGTGTTCTATGTGATGGATGATTTCGATAATGCGGAATATCCGTATTACCCCGATCCCCAGGATTCAACGATGCGGGGTCTGGGCCTGGAGCTGCAGGTGCGGATTTTTCAATTTAACAATCCCCTGGCTGAAGACCTGATTTTCCTGGTTTATACCATCACCAATGTGAGTCCCAAAAAACTGGACAAGATTTATCTGGGTATGTTCGGAGATCCGCATGTGGGCGGGGCGAATGATTATTCCGATGATGATGCCGGTTTTATCTCAGTCTGGGACCGGGACAAGTATCCGGAAAATACCTATAATATGGTCTATGCCTGGGATGATAATGGCGTGGGCGACGGTAAAAAGATCCCCGGCTATTTTGGGTACCGCTTTCTGGAAAGCCCCGGATTGGATAATGACGGTATCGACAACGATAATGACGGTATGCTGGATGAAAGCCAGTTCAACGATGCGGGGACGCAAATTTTTGATCCGCGGCTGAATAAAGAACGCTGGCAGGGTGATGAGGACGGGGACTGGAATCCCGATTTTGACGATGTAGGTGTGGACGGAATTCCCGGAACGGGTGATTACGGGGAGGGCGATGGCAAACCCACCCAGCTTTTTTATCGTGATATCAACGGTGACGGCATTTTCAGTACCGGTGAGCCGTATTCGGAAAGCCGCGAGCAGGGAATGCGTTTTGCCGGCGGTGAGCCGAATTTCGGATTTCTGGACATTGCCGAGTCCGATCAGCTGGGTCTGACCAGTTTTAATGCGTTGAGCTATGCAGGAAATAACCGTCCGAAAAATGATGACCTGATGTGGAGTACGATTTCAACAAATAATCTGGGTCCCAACGACCCGCCCCCCAATATTTTGCAGACAGCCGACAATGTATTTATTTATGGCGACGGTCCTTTCTCCCTTGAGCCCGGCGAGAGCTTCCGGTTTTCGATTGCGCTTCTTCTGGGGGAGAATTTCAATGATCTCCTTCAGAATGCGCAGATTTCACAGCAGGTGTTTGAATCGGATTACCGATTTGCCCAGCCGCCCAGAAAGCCGCATCTGGTAGCTGTTCCCGGAGACAAAAAAGTGACTTTGTACTGGGACACCGGTGCTGAGCAGTCTTTTGACCCCTTTATTTCACGTGCAAATCCCGATGATCCCCATAAGGGTTATGATTTCGAGGGGTACAAAATATATCGCAGTCAGGATTACAGTTTCAATGATACCAAAACCATCACGGATTCCAAGGGGATTGCCTATCTTTCGGAACCGCTGCAGACTGCCGGCGGATTACCGGCCCAGTTCGACCTTGATAATGAATATAAAGGACTGGCAGAGGTGGAATACCAGGGCAGGGGGGTCCGTTATGACCTGGGCAATAATACCGGCCTTTCCCATGTTTTTGTTGATTCCAATAATGTGAAGAACGGGGTGACCTATTTCTATTCCGTAAGCTCCTACGATCACGGAGATGTGGCTGCTGTGATCCCGCCATCGGAATGCACCCGCACGATTCAGAGAAACGCGGTTACCAGAGAGTTTACGCTGGATGTCAACACTGCAATGGTGACGCCGGGAGGTCCTGCGCAGGGATTTATTTCACCCGAACTGAGCAGTGATCCTGAAAACTCTGCCACCCTGGAGGAAGGCGATCCCACCGGCAAGGTATGGGTAGAGTTTTTGGATCCCCTGAAGGTGATTGACGGGAAAAAATATTCGATAGTTTTTGACAGTGTACGGGTGGATTCCGCCACAATAAGGACCGGCTATTCTGTCATTGACCCGGAGATGCATACCTCCACATTTACTTCCCGTGATACGGTGCTGGTTGGATTTCAGGGCGTTTCCAAAGTCCTGGAGGGTTCCGTCACGGTCAAGAATTCTTCCGGCTCCATCATTGATCCTTCAAATTATATAATAAATTATGATTTCGGTAAAATCCGGGGCGCCTCCCCCGGGGCGCTGCCGGCCGGTGAGAAGTTTACGATCACCTACCAGATTAAGCCGGTGGCCAATAGCCTGTCCCTCAACGGAGGCGATGATAATCCGGTGTTCGACGGTGTGAAAGTGTTTGTGCAGGACGATGAAGTGGCTCTGGACTCTCTCAGTACGAAGGGGGGCAAAAGCGGTTTCAAAACCATAGAAACAAATACAAATTTCAGCGATGAATGGACCACGCTGAATGTCTCTGAATTAAGAGACGCGGCACCCTATCCAGCCGATTTTGAATTCCGTTTTACCGACTATGACACGGCTGCAGACGGAAGACTCATCAATCCCGCAGACTCATCTATCAAAATTGGATCTCTAATGGTAAGAACGAATTTCAAGATTATCAATTCCAGGACCGGCGAAAGAACGGATTTCTTTATCCAGGAGAAATCGACCTCCGGCCTCGCAAACCACCGCTGGGACTGGCCCGAAGAAGTTACCATTCTAAAACCCGGATGGACCAGTCTAACCCAGGCCGTTTATACTGTCAAATTTACGCCGCCGGTCCTGGATACACTAAAGAATAAGGCCGGAGAAGACAGCATCGCCTATGCCGATCCGGTTTACCCTGGGGCTGGAGATGTCTTTTACATTTTCTCATACAAAAATTTTGACCCCGGGGACAAATTCAGTTTTACCACCAAAGCGGCAGTTTTTGATAAACAAATAGCCCGCAATGGGCTGGACGATGTCATCGTTGTTCCGGATCCCTACATTGCCTACAGCTCCGCAGAACAGGCCGGGATCCAGACCGGCACCCGCGATGACCGGCGGCTTGAATTCAGAAATCTGCCGGAAAAATGCACGATCCGGATTTATACCATAACCGGTGAACTGGTTGATACAATAGAGAAAAACAACCGGGAAAATTTCGCAATCTGGGATTTATTGTCTTTTGAATCGCAGGAGATCGCCTATGGCGTGTATATCTATCATATCGATGCCCCGGGGGTGGGGACGAAAATCGGCCGTTTTGCGGTGATAAAATAAAATATTCGGGGACGCGATGGACATTGCGAAAACAACGAATCTCAACAAACAGAGGGAGCTTCCCCCAATGCGACATCGAATGTGATCTGTCTGTTCCCATGGCTCTGAAGAATTAAATAGAATTGTAGAGAACCATTTAAACCAGGGTGTTTTCCAAAAGAGAGTTATCGTATGAATCTAAAAAATAATAGTATATTTGCAGCTTTGCTGTCCGTAGCAGTGATGTTCACAATCAGTGTTGCCCAGGAAAGTTCCCAGACGGTTTCTTCCATTAACCGGGTAGGAACAACGGCGGCACAGTTTCTGAAGATCGGGGCCGGTGCCAGACCGATAGGCATGGGCGGCGCTTATACCGCGGTGTCCGAGGACATCCTTTCGGTTTACTGGAATCCTGCGGGACTTTCCAGAATTATTGGGTCCGGTGAAGCAGCTTTTAATCACGCCAACTGGCTGGCCGAAACAAGCTACGATTTCGCTGCCTTTTCCTTCAATATCGGCATGATCGGTTCCTTCGGTTTTCATTTTATTTCTTTCCGGACTCCGGAACAGCCGGTGCGGACCGTTGACTTACCGGATGGGACCGGCCAGTACTGGTCAGCAAACATGGTCTCTCTGGGGCTCACCTACGCAAAAAATCTTACCGACCAGTTCTCAATCGGATTCACCGGTAAATATGTGCAGGAAAAGATCTTTAACGAATCCGCACACGGGGCGGCAGTTGATCTGGGTATTTTTTACAAAACTCCCTGGAAAAACCTCACGCTTGGTGCGGCCATTTTTAACTTCGGCACCAAAATGCATATGGATGGCAGTGATCTTTACAACAATGTCGATCCCGAAGCCGCTTCCGGTTCTGTGGATGCGGTTGCCGCTAAATACCGGACGGAAAATTTCGATATGCCGCTGAGTCTGCGGTTTGGGATTGCCTGGCAGGCAGTAAAGAATGAAAATCTGCAGATTATGACAGCCGTAGATGGCGTGCAGCCCAACGATAATTCCCAGTATCTGAACAGCGGCCTGGAAATCGGGCTGCGCCGTGTTATTTATCTGAGAGGCGGCTACAAGGCGCTGTTTCAGGAAAACAGCGAACAGGGCCTTACCTTTGGGGCTGGCATCAGATATGATGTGGTTGGAACCCATCTGAAATTTGATTTCGGGTGGGCGGACTATGGAAGATTAAATAACGTTCAATTTGTTTCACTCGGAATAAAGTACTAAAGAAGGGAGGTGGTTCCTGCCCGGAAATGTTTCAGTTTATTTAATCCGCAAGGCTTCATTTCTTACTTAACCAAAAATTGAAGGAGGCTTTTATGCGTTTTAGGATTACAGGTGTTGTATTGGTATTTATGCTGTTTCTGACGGCAGGTTTGCTGGCACAGGAACGGTTTGATCGTTCCGCAACCATTCCGGCAGATACGCTGGATGTTGGCGGTTTTGGTAATATCGTAAGTGGAGTAGATTTTGATAATGACGGAAGACCTGAGATTTATGCGGTTAATAATGACTGGAATGATGTAATGAATTACGATCTGGTTCCCCGTATCTATAAATATGAAAAAGATGATGCGGGAAATTGGCAGGTTGTTTGGTCCACCCGGCTTTCAATAGATTTCCAGAACACGTGGCCGGCGCTGGCTGCTGCCGACCTGGACAAGGATGGCAAACAAGAAATCGTATGGGGTCCGGTAAATAACTTTGGCGGCGGCCTGCAGCCCAACCCGGAACGGATTGTGGTGTTCGAAACGCCGGGCGACGGCAGTGATAACATGGGAGTTCAGGATCCGGCCACCGGCGATTGGCTGCCCAATGCGTCCTGGACAATCACCGATGCCGATAATGAAAACTTGCGCCCCTTCCGCTGGCTGATAAACGACATCGACAGTGACGGTACGGATGAGATTGTGGCTGCCTGCCGGGCTGGAAACGGCATTCAGATTTATTCCGTCGATAATATTCCGGACAATGCCGATGGCTCCGAAACCTGGACCACGAAGTTCAGCGGCGTAACCGGGACGTTCTATGATCTGGCTATTCTGAATGCCGTGGTTTATGGCATACGGGATAACGGCGATGTTTGGGCCGTCAAATATGACGCGGTGGGCGACAGTTTTGCTGTATCCGGTCCGCAGGTTGGACTGGCCGGTGCCGGCTCCTGGGGATCGGCCCAGACTGTTGATGTGGATGGCAATGGAGAAGATGAAATTATTCTGGCTTCCTGGGGTTCAACCGACAATAATGTTTACCTGCTGCAGGAATCGGGAGATACGCTGAAAGCGACCATGATTCAGGATGTCCCGGATGACTCTTACCGTTCCTACGGCGGAGCGGTTGGCGATCTGGATAATGATGGCCTGTTGGATTATGTCTTCGGTACCCGGCAGTCCACGCCAAATGGCATTATTGACCGTCTGGAATACCAGGGGGGTGATATTGCCGATCCGGCAAACTGGGTAATCAATGTTATTGATTATGGTATTTCCGACGCAGCGCAGTACGATATTATTTCTATTTCCAATCTGGATGATGATCCTGAAGATGAAGTCGTTTATACGGGTACCCCGCGTTATTCTACTCAGGGACCGCAGCCGATCGTCGTGCTGGATAATATCCCGGTCAATCAGCCTGTCATTACTGCAGTGGCGGATGTGCCAAATGATCAGGGCCGTCAGGTATGGGTTGTCTGGATGGCATCTGAGGATGATGTACCTGCCCCGCCATTGACCAGCACAAATGTGCCGGTTGCGATAATCAACGGTAATGCAGCGGATTTCCCGGGTCTGCAAATCAACGGGAAAACACTGGTTCCGACGGTCATCAATCAAAATAGTCTGCAAAAGGCGGCCGCTGTTCCCATCGAGAAATATGCGGTATGGAGAATTGACAATGAATTGCCGGTGCAGGTTGCCTCTACGCAGCCGCTGCAGGCTGCCTATTATGCGGCGGTTGTTCCCACACTGGGGGACGGCGCCGAGTGGGCCGGAAATTTTGTCGTTTCAGCACATTCCCCGGATGTTGCGGTTAACTGGCAATCCTTCGTCAAGACGGGTATGTCCGAAGATAACCTGATTCCTACCGCTCCGGGTAACCTGAGCGCGCAGATGGTTGATATGCAGCTCGAACTGATGTGGGATGAATCCCCCGATCCGGATTTCAATTACTTCTCTGTACGCCGCGGCACCGAAAGCGGATTTGACGCAGCCGATCCAGCCGCCGAAATCGGGACCACGACTGACATCAATTTCATGGATGCGGATGTGGAGCCTGGCGTGCAATATTTCTACCGGGTTGTGGCCTTTGATTTCACCGGAAACCAGGGCGACTTATCTGAAGAAGTTTCAGGGACTGTGGTTGGCATCAGCGATAAGGAGAGCGGATTGCCGAAAAGCTTTGCTCTCAGGCAAAATTACCCCAATCCTTTTAACCCTGAAACCAGAATTTCATTCGATCTGCCCAGGAATTCCGATGTCTCGATTGTCATCTACAACACACTGGGACAGATTGTAAGAACCTTGGTCAATGATTCCCGGAATGCCGGCACTTATACGGTTACCTGGAACGGCAGAAATGATCATGGTGCGCTGGTTGCCAACGGCCTTTATATCTATATGCTGAAGGCAGGCAATTATACGCAGGTTCGCAAGATGACCTTCCTCAAATAATTAAGAGGGAGTTTGTTTTGACAACAGTCTTTTGGTAAAGAAGGAGGCCTTCTTTGAAGGCCTTTTTCTTTCATGTGCAGAAGATATGGAAGTCTGGAAAATCAGCCGGATGGCGCAATATATGATTGATCATGTTTAATAGTCAGGAATGTCTTTAATTCCGAAAGAGATACACCCGATATGCGATGGTCGATCTAATCGGGAAGTATTCGCATGGCTTTGATAAAGAGAGAATGCAGGTAATCTTCATAGAGCGGGTCCGCCGGGTTGAAGCTGTTGATTCTGACATAACCTCGGGAATGAATATAGCGGGCGTCTCCCAGGTAGATCCCCACATGGCTGATGCGGTGAATCGATTTTCCGAAGAATACCAGATCAGCGGGAGCCAGGTTTGCCAGGTTACCGATGTCAATGCCGGTTCCGGTCTGCGACATGGGGCCGGAGTCCCGGGGAAGCTCAATATTCAGCAGACGGAAAACGGTCTGCACAAAGCCGGAGCAGTCAAATCCCTACCGAGAAAATTGCGGGCAGTGGCGAGAACCTGTTGCCAGTCAGCACGGATCTTTTTCTGAACCGCTTCATCGAGGACTACGTATTCGGGCACAAAACCGGAACGGCCATCCGGGAGAGCGACCCGGACAGAGCCCAGGGTGGATTCGAGCTTTCCCAGCACTGCGCAGGGGACCAGATCAGCCAGAATCTCACTGCTTTCATCCGGCTGCTGCCGGACAATGCCGTAATTTGTTTTGACAATTACCCGGGGGCCGGAATGCCACTTTTCGGCGTGTTCGCGGGTTACCCGGACGATGGAGTGTTTACTGATCCAGCCCCGGTAGCCGTCGAAATTGCGAACAAGAAGAAAATCGTTCCTTTCTTCAAAGACCGGGACAATGGTCCCCAAAAGTGTCTGGCTCGTTAATTCAGACTGGAAAACGGGCCAGGGACGGATGTTGGCCGCGCTGATATTTATGATACCGTAAGAGAGCGCTTCTTCATCGTGCCAGGAATAATTCATGATGACTCCGTTGTTTTTAGATTGTTTTAATCGCAAAAATTAACGACTTTTAACTGTTCATCCTCGGAATTACGCGAGCGAATATTTATCTTTGCAGCTGACAGTTATATTTTAACATGGAAAGTCAAAAATACAAAAACAAATCTTATAGAATATGCAATACTATCGGCTTAAGACAGGTGCGCATTTCATCCCCCGAATTATGCTCCACGCATCGGGCGGCGGAGGTTCGGTTTTTGACCGAAAATGCCTTTTCGGTTTACTGCTGCCTGCCTGTCGGGAATGAATTGGTTTTCGGCTTTTGACATCTGTTGCTCATATTTTTTAGGGAAAGTTTTTTCAAGAAGGATTCGTTATGATATTGAATTACCTGTGGATTGGTTTTTTTCTGATTGCCTTTGTAGTGGCGCTGATACGGTTGATTTTATTTCAGGACACGTCAGTTTTTCCGGATTTGGTTCAATCGATTTTTGATATGTCCAAGACCGGCTTCGAACTGTCTATTTATCTTACCGGCATTATGGCTTTCTGGCTTGGCATTATGAAGATTGGTGAAGACGGCGGCGTCATTCATTTTTTCAGCCGCCTGACGCGTCCCTTTTTCTCCAGGCTGTTTCCCGATATTCCCGATGATCACCCGGCTATTGGATCGATGATCATGAATTTTTCCGCTAACATGCTGGGACTGGATAATGCGGCAACTCCCCTGGGGCTGAAGACAATGAAAGAAATGCAGGCAATCAATCCCGTGAAGGATACGGCTTCGAATTCTCAGATCATGTTTCTGGTACTCAATACCTCCGGGCTGTCCATCATTCCCCTTACCATTTTAATCGACCGTTCGGTGGTGCACGCCGCCAATCCGACCGATGTCTTTCTCCCCATTCTGCTGGCGACATTCTGCAGCACCATTTGCGGCCTGATTGTAGTTGCCCTGATCCAAAAAATAAATCTGCTGGATAAAGTGATTCTCTCCTACCTAGGCGGATTGTCCCTGCTGATGGCAGGAGTCGTCCTGTATTTCGCTTCCATATCGCAGGAACAAATCTCCACAATTTCCAATGTTGCCAGTAATTTGATTATCTTCACGGTAATCATCGGCTTTATTGTTCTGGCGATGTACAAAAAGGTCAATATATACGAGTCCTTTATCGCCGGGGCCAAGGAAGGTTTTGGGGTGGCCGTAAAAATCATTCCGTACCTGGTGGCGATTCTTGTGGCGATCGGTGTGTTCCGCGCCTCCGGTGCTCTGGATTTTATCATTCAGGGAGTGGCAGGCGTGGTCAAGGTCCTGGGCATCAACAGCGACTTTGTCCAGTCCCTGCCGACCGCCTTCATGAAACCGCTGAGCGGCAGCGCCGCCAGAGGAATGAATCTGGAAATCATGAAGACTTTCGGACCGGATTCTTTCACGGGAAGGCTTTCCAGTATATACCGCGGCGCCACTGAAACCACCTTTTATATTCTGGCGGTCTATTTCGGATCGGTAAGTATCCGAAAAACCCGTTATGCCGTTACAGCCGGCCTGCTTGCCGATCTGGCCGGGATTATTGCAGGTACGTTTTTTGGATACCTGTTTTTCCATTAACGGCAGTTTCAATTTAGCACGAAGATCTTGGATAAAGCTCTGATTATGAGAGCAGTCTGTGAGCGTTTTGCTTTTTTCAGAATGCTTTAAAAAGTGCAAAAACAATTGCTAAACCGGGGTGTTTCATCCATGAAAAATTTATGCCTGACATTCTTTGGTTTGATAATATCCGTCTCTGCCGCCATCGGGCAGCCATCCCCTGGAAAAAATTATCAGCTGGAAAAATCTTTGACAGCGCCGTCTCAGGTAGAACAATGGTATCTGGAAGGGGAGGGGGTGATCGCCGTCCGGGAGGGAGAAATGCAATGGCTTTCCGAAGGAAACGGAGCTGCATTGTCCTTTCCGCCAGGATATCTGAAGACTGTTTTTTCAGATGGCGGTCGCTTTTTTGCGGTCCTGAGCCTCAGACAGGAAAGCGGCGATACGGACGGAAACAGAATTCTGGAAGCGGAAGTCTATTCGTCTGAAAGACAAAAACGGTATTCCCTCAGTTTGACCCAATACTACGATGAACCGTATCCCGTGATCGCGGTCTCCGACAGGGATGGCTCACTGGTCCTGGCCCGGATCACCACCGGAGAGCTGTTTTTCTACAGCCAGTCTGGCGGATTAACCAGGAAGCTGTTATTATTTCCGCAGGCAGCATATGATCTGGAGCGGGTGATACATCTCGCGATCAGCCGGGACGGATCCGCTGTTGCCATAGCGGCCACAGAACATGGCCTGAAACCGCTGCAGGCAGAGCGCGGCAGCCTGTCCGCGGCGCCTTATCTTTTCAGTTTCACATCCGATGGACAGATGAGATGGCAGAAGGCGGCTAAAGGGGCCATGATTTCGGGATTAGCCGTTTCTGCCGACGGCAATCTGATTGCTGCCGGGAGCTATACGCCGGATGCTGATCACCCCATGATCGCAAAAAGCACTGTATATAACAGAGCCGGAAAACCGCTGGCGCAGGCCGATATGCTGTTTAAGAGTGCCTCATACTCCTCTGATTCGCGCTCCCTGCTGCTGGCGGACAAACGGTCCGTGCTGCTGCTGGATATCCCGGCCGGGTCAGTGGCCTGGAAAAAGGAAGTCCCGCCGCAGGAGGGAATGATTTCCGCCGCCCGGCTTTCCGGGGACGGCCAGACGGCGGTCCTTCTTATTGCAGAAAATGAATTCAGGAATAACAGGTTCATTTTTACCAATCCCGTGATGAAGGTGATGAACGCCGGCGGGGAGCTGCTGCAGAACATGGATTTGGCCGGGCAGGAATTCATTACCCCGGCGCTGCATGTATCGGAGAACGGCAGCCTGATTTCTGCGGGTTTCATAAACAATTACCAAACTTTCAGGGTAAAATGAAAACTTATCGATCAGCTCCAAAAGGTATTTTCAGAAAACCGGGCAGTTCAATTATTTTGATCTGTCTGGTGACATTCGCGATTCCGGGTTTTATGAGCGGAAGCGCCAATTTGAAAGCGGCTGATCAGTTCCCCTGGCCGGTGCCGCCTTTTAACCAGAGTCATTACATTACCGGCAATTTCTGCGAATACCGCAGCACCACCAATCCCGCCCATTTCCATAACGGCATCGATATCCCCAATCCCGATGGCGCGCCGGTTTATGCGGTGAAGAATGGCACCGTGGATGTCATCGATCCGGTGGGCGATGCCGCCTATGTGCGGGTGGATGATATCGCCTATGTTCATGTCCTGCCCAACCCTGCGCTGAATGTGGGCGACCCGGTCACGGCCGGCGTTACTATTCTGGGGACAACCATCAGCGGACAGGGACATGTCCATCTTACCTACGGTTACGTGGGAGGAGAAAAAAACTGCCTGCTGCCGAACAGCGGACTGACGCCTTTTGTGGATGTCTGGCCGCCCATTATCCGTTACGTTAAATTTTTGCGGAATAATACATCGGATGAGCTCCCCGTCGGAGTGGTCAGCGGCAAAGTGGATATCGTTGTAAAGGTGGATGAACAAAACGGCCCTCCCAATTATTCCACTTCCGTCCTGAACAACGGCACCTACCGGATTGGCTACCGCATCCTCAGCGCCGACAGCTCAACAATCGTTTATGAGCCGCCCGTAAATGGCACACGTTTCAGCTTCGACACCAAACCGGCGAATTCCTATGTGGATATCGTATATTATAAACTGCGTCCGGGATAATTTCTGGGACACCACCGTGCTGCCGCCGGACGATTATGTTGTAATGGTTTTTACCGAAGATACCCGCCAGAATGCGGACACCGCTTATGTGCCGGTCACGGTCCTGCCAGTGGACGATACCCCGCCTGCACAGCCGGTTTTCAAATTTGTTCAGGGAACAGACCAGGGAATGCGCCTGGGATGGTATGCCAATCAGGAAACAGATCTGGCCGGATACCGGCTCTATTTCAGCTTCAATAATGTAAGCTGGTCGCTTTTTAAGGATGAAAGGATTTTCACTTCCCAGGTGTCCGATACGCTCCTGAAAATGATATTGAACAGCGATGTCTATTTCTTCCTCACCGCGGTGAATAACTCGCCGCAGCAAAATGAAAGCATACCCTCAGATATCTACGGATTAAGCAACGGAAAAACTTTTCTGGGTAAAATACTGGTAGTGGACGGCTTTGACCGCACCGACGGCGCTTTTACCCAGCCGTTCCATTCTTTTGTCTTTAAATACGGAAGGGCCCTTTCCGAAAACAATTTCAGTTTCGATACCGTTCCCAATGAGAGCGTGACGGACTGCCGGGCGGATTTGTGCAGCTATGCAGGGGTTTTCTGGTTTGTGGGCGATGAATCCGTCCGGG
>JARRQT010000023.1:0-22337 GCA_037381445.1 Calditrichia bacterium | reverse complement strand
GAACGCACAGCGTTCTCCCATGAGTATAGCCAGAAGCGTGGCCGATAAGATTATCAATGATTCGGCATTCGAATTTGAAATAGTTCCTCAGGTCCGGTATGCCGGCATCCAGCTTATCAATTTTGAACAGGTATTTTCCGGAAAGAAAAAGTCTGTAGTCTATGCTCTCAGCTATCTGAAAAGCGATGCAGACACTACCGCTTCATTCGGATTCACATCGACCGGCAAAACAAAGGTGTGGGTGAATGATTCCCTGATCTTCAGTCAGTATGAAGCACGATCAGCAGAAATCAGGGAAATTGCCTATGACCGGTTCCTTTTCCGGGATACCATCCGGATACATTTGTCAAAGGGGCGAAATAAGATATTGGTAAAGTCAGTCTCAAAATCCAAGGATTGGTTCACTCTTATGGCTGTTCTTAATGAACAGGGGCTCAGCGAGCCGGCTGTTGGATTTTCTGTACAGGATAGTATGTTCAACCTGCCAGGGGAATCCTGGGTTTATATGGGACCTTTCCCGTTTTCAGACGCGCCACCCCGCAATTAAAAATCAAAGAGACCGCCGCTTTCAGGAAAGATTCCTACCTGGATTGGCACTATGCAAATGGCGAAACCATGCTTGGTCTTCTTGCGGTCGCCCGGGCCAGCGGCGACAGGAAATACCATGACTTCGTCAGAAAATTCTGTGACTTCACATTGGCGAATGCCGGTTATTTTCGCTGGCAATACGATTCTTTGCATATCCTGCGTGGAAGTTACCACCGGCTGTTCAGGAGATCCATGCTGGATGACACCGGTGGTCCGGCCCTGCCGTTTCTGGAATTATATGATGAAGCATCCGGCAATAATTGGCGTGAGCTGGTATCGGCCATGGCGGAATTTGTCTCAATAAAGCAAGACCGTTTGCCCGATGGGACGCTGTGCCGGCCGGAACCGGAGGCCATGACGGTTTGGGCAGACGATATGTTCATGAGCGTCCCTTTCATGCTCAGAATGGCAAAGATTACCGGCGATAGCACCTGGTATGATGATGCCGTCCGGCAGATCATAAATTTTGCCCGATATTTACGTGATCCGCAAACGGGCCTTTTTTATCATGGATGGTTCTCCGGAGCGAATAAAAATGCCTGCGTGTTTTGGGGCAGGGCAAATGGCTGGGTGGCCTGGGCGCTGTCCGAGGCGTTGCTTTCTCTGCCGGACCGACATCCCGGTCATGAAAAGGTGCTGGAAATCTACCGTGATTTTATGAAAACATTGATCAGGTTTCAGGATAGCAGCGGAATGTGGCACCAGGTGCTGGATCACCCGGAATCATATCCGGAAACATCCTGCAGTGCCATGTTTGTGCTGGCCCTGGCCCGCGGTGTGAATCAGGGCTGGTTAAACCGGGACTTCGGGACGGCTGCCGAAAAGGGATGGGCGGGAATCCGGGCGAAGATTGATTCCACGGGCGTGGTTCATGGCATTTGCCGGGGGACCGGTATTGGGCCGGATCTAAATTATTACATGAAGCGGCCGACATTCGACAATGATCCCAGGGGATTGGGTGCAGTACTGGTGGCGGCTACTGAAGTCTCGGCATTTAGCCAAAAATAAAACATGTGGCCAGTTTTATATTCAGAAGTGTGAAATCAGCTGAAAAATAAAATTAAAAAAGTATTGACAATTTCACTTTAAAAAAATACCTTATATAAGAACCTGGTATACCGGGTATATAGTTATAACAAGTCGTTGCTAAAATAAGGTCTGAACCACTTGGGAATTGATCTGAACAGCCGAACACCTCTTTATATCCAGATTGCGGATGAAATTAAATCCCAGATTGAGTCAGGGAAATATAAACCCGGTGACCAAATCAGTTCGCAGTCGGAGCTGGCTGAATTATATTCGGTGAGCCTGATCACTGTCAAAAAAGCGATCGCGGAATTGGTTAATGAAGGTGTTCTGTTTGCCAGGATGGGAAAAGGCACCTTCGTGGCTGAAAAAGCCAACCGAGTCAATTTTTCGGAGCATCCCACCATCGGTCTGGTACTGGGTGATCTGAATAGTCCCTATTTTTCCAGAATCATGGAGAGTGTTGAGAAGCAGGTCTCGGAAAATGGCTGTAATTTGATGCTTTCCAATTCTTATGAAAGCCAGGAAAAAGAAGAGAAGCAGATCACACATTTCCTGAATATTGGTGTGAGTGGCTTAATTATCGCCTCCATGACCCGCAGCTATCATGCCTCTGAAATTGTCAAACATCTGCACGAAACGAATTTTCCGTATGTTATTGTTTCCTACATGGCGGATGAAAACATCAATTTTGTGGGCACTGACCATGAGCTGGGCGCGTATGTTGCCACCGAGCATCTTATCAAATTGGGATACGATAAGATTGGATATATTAACAGCGAAGACGGAAATATTCTGGGAGAGGTGAGAAAAACAGGATATCGACGGGCGCTTAAAGAATTTAATAAAAATTACAGCAAAGAATATGAATTCAGGGTCAGGGAAGGAGGCGGCTGGAATTACTACCGTTCCGGATATGAAATTGGCCAGCAATTCAATGCACTCGAGGCACTTCCGGACGCCATGTTTACCTACAATGATCTGATTGCTCTTGGATTCGAAAGAGCTATCCTGGAATCCGGCAGACAAATACCGGGAGATATTGCCATTGTAGGATTTGATAACATCAAGCGGGGGATGGTGGCCCCGGTGCCGCTAACCACAATTCACCAGCCTACCGACAAAATCGGTTATCACGCCGTAAAACTGCTTTTAGATAAAATCAACAAAAAAACGGGATCCAACCGGATTATTTTAAAACCAGAACTAATAGTGCGGGCTTCCTGCGGCTCCGGATTATTTAATAACATTTCATATGGAGACGAAATGTTTTATGATCCGGAAACTAGCGGGTTCTGAGAAATTTATTTTGCAATTCTTAATAACAAACTGATTAGCTGTATAAAATTTATCGAGGATCTATAAGCCGGAGTTTTTACCACATGGGTTCATTGAAAAATTTGCTTCTGGTCGCAGCGCTTTTTTTCGCTTCATTATCTTGCATTCAGGCTGCAACCACGGGAAAAATATCGGGAAGGGTGAGCGACGCAAAAACCGGGGAGCCTCTTATCGGCGTCAATGTGATCGTTGAAAACACGTCCCTGGGAGCCGCAACGGATCAGGATGGTTTTTTCTTCATTATTAACGTCCCCCCGGGGACCTACGACCTTGAGGTTTCCTATATCGGATATCAATCTCAAAAGAAAATCGGGGTTTCGGTTCAATCTGACCTGACCTCCAGAGTGGATTTCAAGCTGGAGGAATCGGTCATCGAGGGCGATGTTGTCGAAATTTTTGCGGAAAAGCCGTCTATCCAGCGGGACCTCACCGCCAGCCAGCAGGGTTTTTCCAATCGCGAAATTGATTCAGCGCCAATACAGCAGCTGTCGGAACTGATCGATATCCAGGCCGGCGTCAATACTGTCGGATCCGAGGCCAGCGGCTACGTTTCCGGCGCGCCGGGTGACGGCATGCATATTCGGGGCGGACGGGAAAATGAAACACTCTTCCTGGTGGACGGGATAAAAGTTGGTGACGATATCTATGGGGGGTCCCGCTATCTTCAAAATACCTCGGGAAGCTCCATCGAAGAAATGAAAACCATTATCGGAACATTCAATGCGGAATATGGCGGGAAAATGGCCGGGGTGATCAGCGCCGTTACAAAGGATGGCGATGATAAGCTGACCGGCACCTACAGCGCCTACACGGATAATTTTGGAATCTCCCGGTATGACCGCAATACCTATCAGAACGAATTGACCCTGAGCGGTCCTGTTCCCCTCATAAAAAAACTATATTTTTATGCGAATGGTCAATTAAGAACGACTGATGGCCGCCCCGATATTTATGGATTGGAAATCCCAAACTGGCAGGATTCCAAAGGGCAAATTGGCCGTTATGCTCCGGGCACAAAAGTGCCGGCAGACTGGAATGATCAGTGGAACGGCATGCTGAAATTGACCTATAACCCGATAAGCACCATCAAGCTGAGCCTGAATTATTTCCGTTCATATAATCGGGATGGAAAATATAAACATGCTTACCGCTATATCCCGTACAGTTTTCCCTTCTCGGAAACCAATAACTACGGCGTGATATTTAAACTGGTTCATACCCTCAGTAAAAGCACCTTTTATGATTTTATAACCTCCTATCAGTACACTGATTTCTTTTACGGTGTGAATAAAACTCCTGAATTTCTGGATTATTACGGCTCGCGCATCGCCAATGAGGAATGGTATTATTCCGGTGCTGACAATGAATACAATGCGGACAGCTCAAAAACATTTCAGGCTGTTTTAAATCTGACCAGTCAGATTAATAATAATCATCAGCTTAAGACCGGTGTTGAACTGCGGCGATTGGATGTGATGCATCGTATGAGTGTCGGCGGTTCCATTTATCAGGAAGTGGAAAGCAAACTCTATGAAAAATATGCTGCATTTGCCCGCCGCCGCCCCCTGGAACTGGCCACTTATCTGCAGGATAAAATGGAGTTTGATGAGATCGGTCTCATAGTCAATGTGGGTGTTCGGGGAGAATACTGGGATCCGCGAATGCGATATATGGAAGATCCCAACAGCCCTTATACGACCCCGATGATCAAAACCGATCCCAAAATCAGGATCAGTCCACGTTTTGGAATTTCATATCCCATTTCTGAAAAAGCGGCTTTTCATCTGGCTTACGGACACTTTTATCAGTTTCCCCGATACATGGAACTGTTGTCGGGCCTCAATGATCGCGGTTTTTACTCGGGAAGACCGAACCTCAGCGATCCCGGACCCGGGATTTCCAATGCCAATGCCAATCCCGAAAAGACCGTTTCCTACGAAACTGGTGTTCAATTCCAGGCTGCTCCCGAAGTAACCATGAATGTGACCGCATATTATCGTGAATTATCTGATTTGATCGGGGTTCGCTGGATGAGCGGCGGCGGCGGTTACGTTTATCTGGACAATGTCGATTTCGGCAATTCCCGCGGCATCGAGATTGTGATGACAAAAAAATTCACCCATAACTGGTCGCTCCGTCTGAACTATACCTGGTCAAAGGCCCTGATCAGCACATCGAGTCCGCTGACAGCCGCCCAGAAAAACCGCTTTATCGCTTACCAGACATTTCTGGCGGACTGGGATCGACCGCACGTGTTAGGGGGCTTGTTCATTTACGGAAGGCCGCGAAACTGGACCTTCAGCCTCGGTGCTGATGCCAGGTCCGGACGTCCTTACAGTGTATTGGCGGAAGTGTTGAATACGGAACGGATGCCCTGGGAAATTAATACGAAATTGCAGCTTACCAAATTTTTGCACCTGATGGGATTCGAACAGAGTGTCTTCCTGCGCGTCAACAATATCTTTGACCGCCGGAATGTGCTCAACGTTTACCAGGAAACCGGCAAATGGAATGATGACGGGCTGACAGGCACTCCGCCCGATTATGATGCTCAGCCTACCCGTATTTCCGACGGAAGAACTATTCAGGTGGGTGCTCAGATTACTTTTTAACAATTATTATCTTCAGGAGATTTCTTAAATGAGATTCATTCAGTTTGGAAGATTTCTTGTTTTGCTGTTTTTTATAAACCTTTTCCTGTGGGCAAATGTATTCGCCCAGCAGGAGCCGCGCGAGTATCAGCGGTGGGGAAAATTTGGGGTCGGCAAGCTGGTAACCACCGTGAACAACCTGAATTGTATCGCAGACGGACAACTGCGCTGGCCCGCCTGGGCGCATCATCCGGCCATGGAATATCCTTATAATGCCGAGCCGGGCGGCCGCCACATCAATTATGCCGTGGGAATTTCCTTCCACATCGGCGGGTATTCAACGGATTACGGGCCCAGTTTCAGACCGGATAAGGTTGATCTCCCCGAGGGGGCCGCCCGCGTGGAAAGCGGTGACCGTACTTATTACCGCTATTATGATGGTTTCCATTTTGAAGGGTTTCCCGGCTTTGTGTCTCCCGGTGAAAACGATGGTGTTGCAGTCAGTACCGATCCGAAAACATGGCCGGTGATCAATGGAAAACCGGGCTGGCCGGATTTTTACCCCACCCATGATTTTTATCATGACACCCGATTTCCTGATTACAAAAATGTTTATCAGTTAGGAATGGCTCAGCCTGTCCCTCTGGAAAAGGATTCCACTACCGGATGGCCGGGAGTCGGGCCGAATGGTGAAACGGTGGCCGATCAGGAATTTTTCGCCCAGAATTTTTCCCGGAACAGAGAATACATGGAAGATCCCGATGTGGATGAAGGGAAGTTGATGGTGTATACCAATATGCGGGGTTTGTCCTTTTCCGGCGATTTTTATGATGACTTTCTGGTTTATATCTGGGTGGTTACCAATATTTCTCCGGAGCCGATTACAAAAGCTTATATGGGCGTGTTGGCGGATTTTGATTTTCCCTGGGCCACCTATCTGGATTACAGCAGTTACAGCAGGGTCGACTGTTTTGCCTATGATAAAGAGCTCTCCATGGCTTATGGCTGGGATGGCGACGGAAATGTGCCTGGCGCCACTTATGGAAACTGGGGGCACCCGGTTCCGGCTAAATTGACTGATGAGTCAATTGTCGATAACCCTGCTTTTGCGGGGGTGATGTTTCTGAAAACGCCCCGCAAAGATGACAGTAGCGGGGAAGTGGGCGTCGGCACTTTCGATGCGTTTTATTTGAAAAGCAAAAACACGGTATATGGTATTGGGAGCGGTACCTATAAATTCTATTGGAATAACCTTGTCAACAGAAGCCCCGATGGCGATGGTCCGGATAACGCCTACGATCCCGATGATTTGGACAAAGACGGCATTGATGACTGGACCTGGGACCATCCTTACCCGATCGGCAACGAAGCGGTATACGACCAGGGCTATAAGGGAGAGTTTACCATGAATGCCGGACCGGTGACTCTGGATCCCGGGGAAAGTGATACCCTGATAGCCGTGGCAGTGATGGGAGAATCCCGCGACGCCCTGTTCAAGAACGCCAGGCTTGCCCGGCAGCTTTATGAATCCGGCTGGCAGCCTATCCGCCCGCCTCTGGAACCGGTGGTAAGAACGGAAGAATCCAGCGGCATGGTTAGAATTATCTGGGATGACCGCAGTGAGAATGTTGCTTTGAATGAAAAATACAAGAGGCGACCCTTCCAGGGCTATAAGCTATACCGCAGCAGTGATGGCGGCAAAACCTGGGGTCCGCTGCCAATCACCGATGAAAATGGGACCATTGCCGATTACGTGCCCATGGGGCAGTGGGATCTTGCGGATGGCATTGTGGGTCCCTCGGCACAATTGCCCACTTTCCAGCGCGGAAATGATTCCGGTCTCGATGAGATTATGGAGGTGGTCCCCCGTGACACCACGATTCTGGAGATTGTAAATGGCGACACGGTGTTTTATGGTCATTTTCAGGCAGGAGATACTACGGGTCGACGGATCTATGTGGACCGCGATGTGCTTGATGGATTGACCTACAAGTATGCGGTTGTTGCCTACAGTGCCGGCGACGATGCAGCGGGTGTCCCGCCGGTGCAAAGTTCAAAGAACAGCGGTACCCAGATTGTTTCTGTGACTCCCCATGCATCAGTTTCCACCACCAAAAACGATCTGGACCAAGTACGCGTTGTTCCCAATCCCTACCGGGTCATAGCCGCCTGGGAAATGTCGCAGGATGAAAGGAAAATAAAATTTACCCATCTGCCGGAAACGTGCACTATTTATATCTATAACGTGGCTGGCGAACGGGTCCAGACGCTGGAACACAACCAGAATTCACCGGTCATTTCCGAAGAGGTCTGGAATCTGAGAACCTATGAAAATCGGGAAGTGGCGCCAGGACTCTATTTCTTCTACCTGAAATCCGACATTGGTGAAAAATCAGGCAAGTTTGTCATTATTAAATAAGGTGAGGCTTTAGAATGATAGCAGGTACCTCAAGCATTTATAAATGGATAGCGTGCATTTTGCTGGTGTTTTTGATTCCCGCTTTCGGGCAGAACAGCAGCAGCATTGAGAGCGTTGGCACCTCGACCGCGAATTTTCTGAAAATCGGGGTGGGTGCGCGCGCAGTGGCCATGGGGGGCGCTTATGTTGCGCTTTCGGAAGATGTGAGTGCAATCTACTGGAATCCTGGGGCCTTAGCGCGACTCTCAAAAAACGAAGCCATCATACAGCAAAGCAACTGGCTGGTTGACAGCAAAATTTATTTTGTGGGCGCAAGCTACAACTTTCCGCTTTTGGGCACGCTTGGACTCGGATTTCATTATTTTACATCCGGGGACATTGAAGAGACTACTCTCAGCGCGCCGGACGGCACAGGCCGGACCTTTACCGCCAATGACTTTTCACTTAACCTGGCCTATTCCCGCAGAATCACTGAAAGGTTCTCTGCCGGCGTGGCTCTGAAATATATTCAGGAAACCCTGGACAGAGAATCCGCCGGAACGATTGCTGTGGATATCGGCAGTATTTTTGAAACCAATTTTTTTAACGGAATGCGAATCGGTATGTCACTTTCCAACCTGGGCGGGCGGATGCATTTCTCCGGCACAGATCTCTCCGTCCAGTATACCAGCAATCCGCAGTTTCCAACCAAAGTGATCCGCGCTAATCTGAAAACGGATGATTGGGACATTCCGCTGCTTTTCCGTTTCGGTCTGGCCTCAGATGTGATGAAGAATGACAAATATCGTTTAACACTGAGCAGCGACGTGATGGATTCGCGCGACTTTATTCACCGCATTATGGTCGGTGGCGAATTCGCTTTTCTGGAAAAGGTATTTCTGCGCGGCGGATATAAATTCAATTATGATGAGGAGAAATTCTCCCTTGGCGCGGGCGTCAATCTTAATGTAATGGGAAGTGAAATGCGCCTTGATTACGCTTACCAGGATTTTGGACCGTTTTCAAACACCCAGTTCTTCTCATTTATTTTTGCATTTTGACAGGTTCTCAAAACACCATGGAAAATAAAGGTTTTCTAATGAATCGAATATCAAAAAAATTGACTGTTTTAATTTTGCTCATAAGCCTGCTATATCTGATGAACGGATGTTTTCCGGACCGCTCACCGGTGGCCCCGGAACAGAACGATACCCGGCGGCCAAAGGTGGCCTACAGCCTCCCCGGTGATGAAAGTATTATCACCTCAGACACGCGGGAAGCAACGGTCTGGTTCGATGAATTAATGAACCAGAATACGGTGAGTGAAAATTTTTCAATCTCTATCACCCCTGACGTGCTTCCCTGGACAAATGTTCAATCGGTGGCTTCCATAGCCATTAGCGGCAGCGAACCGAATTTTCTGTTTCTGGGATATGGCGTCAAAGGAATACTCTATTCGGACAACGGCGGAAGCAGCTGGAAATTTATCGAAAACCTGACCGATAAACGGATACGGATCACCGCTATTGATCCCACAGATTCCCGGATTATCTTTGCTGCGACCGACAGCGCCCTTTTCCGCAGCCAGGACAAAGGAATTGACTGGTCTGAAGCCGGGAATGGTCTGCCTTCAGGAATTGCGATCCACACGATTAGCTTCGATGGATTGAACAGCAGGACTGTATGGCTGGGGACCTCTCACGGCATTTATAAAAGCAGCGACGGGGGAGAAAGCTGGCAGAGCACCGGAACGCCTCCCAGCTGGAGCGGACAGGAATATAAAAAAATCGCGGTTGATCCCGGGAATTCTTCAATTGTTTATGCCGCCACCCTCGGCCGCTATATTTATAAAAGCATCGATGGGGGAACTGCCTGGACGCTTATTCGCGGCACCTCGAAAACATTGCCGACTTCGCGGATTTACGACATTGAAATTGATCCGGCGAATGGCATGGTTCTGTATGCTGCCACCATTAACCGCGGCATTTATAAAAGCACCGATGCGGGAGAAAACTGGAGTGAAGCCAATAACGGTATTGATGACCTGAATACCCGGCAGGTTCGGGTCGATCCTTCCAACAGCCTCAGGGTCTATGCCCTGACGCCGGGACAAATATTTGTCAGTAAAGACAGCGCCGGAACGTGGGAAAAGGTGGATATTCCGGCGGCCGGAGAAGAGAACCTTGATCTGCTGATTAGCCCTTCTGATGGTCAGAATCTGTTAGCGGCCACCAATAAAGGCATATATAGAAGTTTGGATCAGGGAGTTACCTGGAATGTGGCAGATGAAATTGATCAGCAAAGCCTGCTGGTCCGGGGGAGCTTCTCTTTTGAAGAGTGGCAGGGAGAGATGCAATTTGTTACTGTGGAAGGGGATACTGTTACTGCGCAACCCTACCAGTATGGTGACACCGGGTTGGATGTGCCAACCCCATTCGAGCAAAATCCGAAAGCGACCAAAATGATATTTACTCTTCAAAAATCACTGATTCCGCACTGGAATTATTACCTGTTGGTAGGGGGCGCTTTTACCGGTGACAGCTGGCGGCATCAGGCCGGCGCGCAGGATATTCATGGCATGTCTTTGGAATATGACTATACATCTTTATTTACAGTGCAATAAAACCAGCAATTGATCTGATTTTATGTTAATCGCTTCATACAAATAAACAGGAACCACATACTAATCAATGGAGGTCTTTATGAAAAAGAAGTTTTTGGTACCACTGTTGCTTTTGTTCTCATTGTTTATGCTAAGCGCCCAAGCACAGAAAGTGATCCCGATAGAGGCAGGGACGGATCAGATTGCTGCTGCGGTCGCTGAGGCAGATTCCGGAGATGTCATCGTTTTGACCACGGATGGCGGGAAATATATTGAATCCGATCGGATTAAAATTAAAAAGGCGCTGACCATCACCGGTGACATCGGATTAAGCGAAAAACCGGAAATTATTTCTCTTTCCGCAGATCGGCCTTTTGAGCCTACCGGGGCCTGCAACTATTTCAGGCTGTACGGTTTGAAAATTACCGGTTTTTTGGATGATGGTATTACCGATTCCAACGATTCCACAAAGTACGCCATGCGGGTACGAGGCATGGACGGCCCCTATTCCATCTTCTGTGAAAAGGTGGACTTCGACTATTTCTATAGCCAGGAAAATCCCCCCGAAGGGTATGTCATCCGGATTGACGACGATGCGCCTTATGCGGATGAAATTGTCTTCAAGAATTGTACATTCACCCGGATCGGAAAGCATGTGTTCCGTGCGGATGCTCCCACTGTGGCGCCCGGACAGTTTGGGCACCTGACATTTGACAACTGCACTTTCGCCCAGGTGGCGGCCCGTGGCCTGAATATTGATCTGCTCAATGAAACCGGCGTCGATTCGGCCGTTGTATCATTGAATCATTGTACGTTTACTGATATAGGCCAGGATGCGATCCAGGTGAATCAGGGACGGAACGTGACGATCGATAATTGTATTTTTTATGGAATTGGCGATGATATACTGACCGCGGATTCCGCCCAGGTTTATACCAGAATGAATGTCAGTAACTGCGATACGCTGAACAATGCCGGGGGTTTTAGCAGATTCCTGGATTTGACTACCCAAAATATTTATGCTGAGGATCCCGAATTTGCAGATCCGGCTGGTTTTGATTTTACAGTGAGTTCTTTCTTTAAAGATAATGCGGTTGGTACCGATGGCATGGTGATCGGCGATCTTCGCTGGGATCCGGATAATCCGCTTGTCAACGGAGTATTGCAGATTGAAGCCGGCACTGATCAGTTCTCAGCGGCTTATGATGTTGCAAACACCTATGGCTCGGATGTCATTGAACTGGTAACGCCCGGGGGCACTTATCTGGAAAATGACCGCACAAAGATCAAGATGCCGTTGCTGGTCCGCGGTGCGGACGGTATTGAGAAGCCTGTCATTGAATCAGCCAATCCGGATCGTCCCTTTGAACCCACCGGCGACTGCACCTATTTCGGTCTTTCCCATCTGAAAGTAACCGGCATGGTGGATGACGGCGTAACGGATGCCAAGGATTCCACGAAATATGCCATGCGGATCCGCGGTATGAATGATCCCTATATTCTGATTTGTGATGATGTGGATTTTGATTACTTCGTGAGCACGGAAAATCCGCCGGAAGGCTATGTGCTGCGGGTTGATGATGATGCACCTTATTCGCTCTATATGGAATTCTCAAATTGCACCATGACCCGGATTGCCAAACACGGATTACGTTTTGACAGTCCGACGCAGGCACCCGGTCAGGTTGGTAAGTTGCTGGTGGAAAATTGCACCTTCGCCGATATCGCCGCCAGAGGTATCTATGGGATTCTTATGCCCGCTGAGGGTGTGGATACCACGAAGGTCATGGTAAATCACTGCACCTATTACGGCATCGGGCAGGATGCGCTGAAAATCAATAATGGCACTGATATTATGGTGAAGAATTCCATATTCAGTAATGTGGATGGTTCGGTTTTGGATGCCGATTCCGCACAGACCTACACCAGTGCAACGGTTGCCTATTGTGATACCTTCATCACCGGCGGTTTCAGCCGCTTCCTCGATTTGACAACGGAGAGTATGTTTGCGGAAGATCCGGAATTCGCCGATCCGGCGAATTTTAACTTCACGGTAAGCGAATTCTTCAGCGGCATTGCCAGGGGTGATGACGGAAATGTAATTGGCGATTCCCGCTGGGTGCCACTGAGCGGCATCGAAGATCAGCACGGGAATGTGGCAAAAGGATTCGATCTCAAGCAGAATTACCCGAATCCCTTCAATCCCAGCACCACAATTGAATATTATGTTCCCAAAGCCTCGGACGTAAGAATCGTTGTTTATAATGTGATTGGCCAGGAAGTAATGATCCTGGTGAACGGGCAGCAATTGGAAGGTGCCCATAAGGTTGCATGGAATGGCAGAGACGCCAACGGCAGACTTGTGGGCAGTGGTCTGTATTTCTTCCGCATTGAAGCTGGTAACTATGTAAAAACACGGAAGATGATGTTTTTGAAGTAATGGATTACGGACAGGTTGTCCCGCGGCGCCGGCTGCGGGACAGCCGTTTTATTAAGTTTTAAAATATTTCATGTGGGACGATGCAGATAGACTTCTGGCAATTTCAATGTTGAATGCAATTTTCGAATGACAGTGAATATGAATTAATGGAAAGGAATGGTTTTTGTTATACCCGCAGAATAACCGCTTCAGAACGACGATTGATCTCTCCGGATTCTGGCAGATCAGAAGTGATGCAAATGATGATGGCCTCAAGAACGAATGGTTTCACGGATTCACCCCCGAAGCAGAAATTGCCGTTCCGGGAAGCTGGAATGAGCAGTTGTCTGAATTGGGATACATGAATTATGTCGGGAAAATGTGGTATCAAACCCGTTTCAGTGTTCCGGATACACTAAGGGAAAATCGGCATTTTCTGCACTTCGGGTCAGCCGATTTTCATGCGCTGGTCTGGGTGAACGGAAATTTTGCCGGTGAGCACTCCGGCGGGTATCTGCCTTTTGAATTTGATATAAGCGATCTCACCGAAAGCGCAAAAGATAATCTGCTGGTGGTCTGTGTGGACAATCTGCTGACGCACGATACCATACCGCAGGGAATTACGGAGGAAAACTTCCGGGAATTCAACAAGGAGCGGGACCAGTCCTTTCCTTCCACCGTTTTTGATTTTTTCGCCTACGGGGGTATTCATCGTCCGGTCAAACTGATCGGTATGCCCCAAAGCCACCTGCAGAAAATCCGGTTGGAGCCTGTAATTTCTGCTGCCGACGGAATTTTGAAATACCGGGCGGAGATAAATGTATCGCCCAGGAATGCCCGGTTGGAATTGGCTCTGTTCAACGGCGAAAACTGCATCATGCGGCAGCAGGCGGAGGCTTCCGGCGAAGAATTCAGCGGCGAGCTGAAGATCGAGAATTGTAAATTCTGGTCTCCTGAAAATCCCCATCTTTACCGGCTTCGGTTTACGCTTCATGTCAATGGCGAAGCGGTAGATGAGTATTTTCTCGAGACAGGCGTGAGGGAAATCAGGATTGAGGGAGAAAAACTTTTGCTGAACGGTCGGCCGTTGTTTTTGAAGGGTTTCGGCAAGCATGAGGATTTTGATGTGCTGGGCAAGGGTCTCTCTCACCCGGTCATTGTCAAAGATTTTCAGTTGATGAAATGGATTGGCGCAAATTCCTTCCGGACCTCCCATTATCCTTATGCCGAAGAGATTATCCAGATGGCTGACCGCATGGGATTTCTTGTCGTAGATGAAGTGGCGGCGGTGAGCCTGAATTTTAAATATGTTACCGGGAAGACCTTGGAAAATCATAAGCAGGCGATAACGGAGTTGATAGGGCGGGACTGCAACCATCCTTCGGTGATAGCCTGGAGCATTGCCAATGAACCGGGAATCTGGGGCGAAGAAGAAGCCCTCTCCGATTACGCCCGAAAATATTGGAAAGAGATTTATGATCACAGCAAATCGCTGGACGTTTCCCGGCCCGTCACCCTGCCGACCTGCCCCAGGCTGGGAGAGGAGGATCCCGGTTACAAATTTGTTGACTTCATTTCAGTGAACCGTTACTGGGGCTGGTATGAGATACCGGGAAACCTGGAGGAAGCGGGAAATTTTTTCCGCAAAGAGCTTGAGAATCTGTATGAGAAATATAAGAAGCCGATTCTGGTAACCGAGTTTGGCGCCGACACTATTGAAGGAGAGCATGCCACATATCCGCAGCTTTTCACTGAAGAATACCAGGCAATTCTTATTCAGACCTATTTTGATATCATAGAATCATTGCCATTTATGGCCGGGGAGCATATCTGGAATTTTGCCGACTTTCGCACCGCCCAGCATCACCGCCGGCTGGTCCTGAACAAAAAAGGCGTGTTTACGCGCCAGCGCCAGCCCAAGGTTGCCGCCTTTTCAATACGAAAACACTGGCTGAGAGAGAAATAACGACTTCGCATCCTGCTGCAGCGCAAATGGTTAATGACCCGGAGGTTTAAGGAAATTTTATGCTTGGTATTTCGACATTAGACTGGATTGTCCTGGCTGCCTATTTTGTTCTGATAACCGGTATTGGTGTATGGACCTACAAGAAGATAAAATCATCCGGCGATTTCTTTATGGGAAACCGCGGTTTCGGCAAAGTGCTGATGATCGCGCAGGCTTTTGGGGTCGGCACCCACACCGATCAGCCGGTTTCGGTCTCCGGTGCCGCCTATACGGCCGGTCTGGCAGGCATCTGGTATCAGTGGATGTGGATGTTTTCCACGCCGTTTTTCTGGCTGATTGCTCCCATCTACCGGAGATTGCGCTATGTAACCATGGCGGATTTCTTTAAAGAAAGGTATGGAAATTCGCTGGCAATTCTCTACACTATTCTGGGACTTTTATATTTCTGTATGGATATCGGTATCATGCTGAAAGGGACAGGGGTCACCATCGAAGGAATCACCGGAGGTGCCATAACCGAGAGCACGACTATTCTGGTATCTACGGTTTTATTTGTCATTTATGGGCTGGCCGGCGGATTGGTGGCTGCGGTGGTCACTGACCTGATCCAGGGCACACTTATCCTGGTGCTTTCATTTATGCTGATTCCCTATGCCATAAGTGCCGCCGGCGGCATTGCCAATATTCACGCCGGATTACCCGCCCATATGTTCAGCCTGGTGGCCCCCAAAGAAGTCACGCTCTTCTTTATCGTTATGATCGTCATTAACGGGCTGATCGGCATCGTGGTGATGCCGCACCATATGGCAATCGGCGGCTCCGGAAAGACAGAAATCGCCTGCCGCACCGGCTGGACCTATGGCAATTTCCTGAAGCGCTTTGCCACCATGGGTTGGGCATTCCTGGGCGTGTTCGCGGCTTTTCTGTATCCCGGTCTGGGATTCAGCAACAGAGAACTGGCGTTTGGAATTGCCGCAAGAAATCTGCTGCCGGTGGGGCTGGTGGGATTGATGATTGCTGCCCTGGCAGCGGCGGTGATGTCCACCTGTGACGCATTCATGGTGCATGGATCGGCCCTGTTCACCCGCAATATTTACCTCTCACATCTGAATCCCAGCGCAACCGATAAGGATCTGCTGAAAACCGCCCGCTACTCATCGGGATTCATTGTGGCCGGCGGCGTATTTTTCGCTTATGTCTTTCCCAGCGTGGTGCACGGCCTGATGGAGATCTGGAAGGTAACCGCTTATCTGGGGGTGGCATTCTGGTTTGGGGTCATTTGGAAACGGGCGAACCGCTTTGGCGCCATGACCAGCGCTCTGGCGATGGCGGCCATTGCACTGGGAACGAGTGCCTTCCTGGGCTGGCCCATCCAAAACCAGATTGCTCTCTATGTTCCGGTGGGAATTGTGTTGATGGTGGTGGTGAGCTACTTTACCCGTCCAGAACCGGAAGAACAGCTACACAAATTTTATACTTTGCTGGATACGCCGGTGGGAAAAGAACAGCGGCTGAAGGATGCTAACATCGAGATAAAACTGGAAGGTGAATCTCAGGCCGCCGTTCATAAAGGCTCCAAAAAATCCAGGTTTGAAAAATTCCTCGCCAATGAGGAAGTGGAGGACGGGCTGTTGATTGTAGACCTGCTTCGCATACCAAAAAGGTTTTCCTGGGCCCGCTATCGAACAGATATCATCGGATTTGTGGGAGCGGTGGGGATTGTGATTGCCTTCATCGCGATGGCAGTCATCCTTGCCGGCATAGGGGCCGCGGGTTAAACAGTTGGCAGCGTAAACTTATGAAAGAATTGGAACGCTATTTGTCAGATTTGGAGGAACGGATCGATCCGCAGGAAGAGGAACACCTGCTGCAGCAATGGAAGGCATTCTGCAACGGCCGCCTTGGGGGAAAGCTGTTTTCCCCGGCACGCGGCAGGAAATTCCCTTCACGTGTGAAATGGCCGGAGATTGGTATCAATGAATCCCTGAAGGATATGCATAAAATGGCCCTGCATCAATTTGCCCGCTGTTCGCGGATTCTGGAAGAGGGCAGCGGTGAGCTGCTCTGTGTGCGGGCAAATTACGGCACCGGGATTCTGCCTTCTCTGTTCGGTGCAGAACTATTCCTGATGGAAGATCGCCTGAACACCCTGCCTTCAGCCAGACCGTTGGCGGAAGGGACAGCAGCAGTGAAGCGGTGCATCGATCGCGGTGTTCCAAACCTGAATAGTGCTCTGGGCGCCAGGGTATTTGAAATGGCCGGATTCTTTTTGGAGATCAGGAAAACATATCCCAAAATCGGGCGCCTCGTGGCAATTTACCATCCCGATCTTCAGGGCCCAATGGACGTGTGCGAACTGCTCTGGGGAAGCGGACTTTTCCTGGATGTGCTGGATCAGCCCGGACTGGTTAAGGAATTCCTGACGCTGATTACCGATTCATATATCGCCTTCATGGACAGGTGGAATACTCTGATTTCCCCGGAAAATAATTATGCAGTCCATTGGTCCATGCTCCACCGGGGAAGGGTGATGCTGCGCGAAGATTCTGCGGTGAATTTTTCACCGGAGATGTTCCGGGAGTTTATCGAACCTTATGCTCGCCGGGTATTCCAGAGACTGGGCGGGGGAGCGGTGCATTTTTGTGGCAAGGGTGATCATTTTATAGACATCCTCTCGGAGATGGAGGGTCTGTATGCTGTTCATATGTCTCAACCGCATCTGAACGATATGGAAAAGATCTTTGTCAATACCATCGATAAAAATATAAAACTCATCGGCTTGAACCGGACGGCTGCAATGAATGCACTCAAAGCGGGCCGAAATCTGCGGGGACAGGTTCATTGCTGGGACCGGCAGAGTCTGAATTAGGTGCTTGTGATGGCACAATAATAATTGCCCCTGTCAACCGGTTTCGGGGCAGCGTTTCTAAATAAAACAGCAAGGAATCAAAATGATGTCAGCAAAAGAAAGAGTCATGGCTGCTGCTAACCATATCATATCAGATCGTATTCCCATTACTTTTGATGCCGAAAAAGAGGTCTATGATGCCCTGTATCAGCACCTGGGCAGCGAAAGCAGAGAGAAGCTGTTCGATTACCTAAACGTTGATACCTGGATGCTGCTCCCAAAAAATTTTATATACCCGGAGGAGGAGGCCGCCAATACCGACAAAACCTCCATATGGGGCTACAAGGCCAAAACGACCCCGTATATTGGCGGCACTTATGATGAACTGTATTACAGTCCCCTCGCCGGCAAGGATGAGATCAGTGATATTAAGAATCATCCCTGGCCCTCCGATCAGCGGCTGGACTTTTCGCACTTTCCCGCGGAGGCAGTTGAACATTCGAATCGTGCCATCATTGGGGTGTTTACCTGGGGCGCCTATTTTATTGCCACCCATGTGCGGGGAATGACCGATCTCATGATGGACTTTGCCCTACGACAGGACTATCTGGATTACCTGATTAAAACCATTGCCGATAAGACACTAACCTACCTCACCGCAATGCTGGATGATTACGCCGATGGTGTGGATATCGTCTATATGGCGGATGACTACTGCTCACAACAGGGACCGATGTTTAGCCCCGCTGATTTTCAGAAATATGTTATGCCCTATTTGACCAGGGCGGTGGACCTGGTTCACAAGCACAATAAAAAATTCCTGCTGCATGTGTGCGGGGCAGTGCGGCCGCTGCTGCCCATGATTATCGATGCCGGGGTGGATATGCTGGAACCTATTCAGATAAGGGCAGCGGGGATGGAACCCGCGGGTTTGAAAAAAGACTTTGGTAAAGATATCTGCTTTTATGGCGGCATGGACCTCCAGCAGATGCTGTGCAAAGGGACACCTCAGCAGGTGGCGGATGAGACCCGGCGGCTTATCGATATCCTCGGGAAAGACGGCGGTTATGTCTTTGGACCGGGACATACGTATATCCAGATCGACGCCCCGCTGCAGAACATCCTGACCATGTATGAAACAGCGCTGGGGTATTATCCCTGGTAATTAATATTGACCGCATTACAACGGAACTGAATTATGAATAATGTGAAAACTGGCATCAGAACAAAAATCGGACTTTTTCTGGCGTCCATAGCGCCGGGTATCTTTTTAATCGGCTACAACATTGGGACCGGCAGTGTGACGACGGTTGCTTCTACTGGTGCCGCTTATGGAATGACCCTGATCTGGCCGCTGGCACTGTCCTGCATATTTACCTATGTCTTAATTGTCGCGTTTGGCCGCTACACCGCTATTACCGGTGATACCGCCCTGTTTCGGGAAATGGTATACCCATGGTGGTTTCGGCCTCGGTGTTTATCGCCTTGCTATACTGGCTCTTTTGGAATGGCAGTCACAAGTTTTTTGAAAAGATACTCATGATCTTTGTGGGTATACTGGGGTTGAGTTTTGTTCTCACCATGTTTATGGTCATTCCCGATCCGGTTGACGTCATTAAGGGAATGATACCCAGCATGCCGGCCGATTCCAATGCCGCGCTTCTCATTGCCGGAATGGTAGGCACTACTATGGGAGGAATTCTCTATATTGTCCGTTCCATTCTGGTGCAGGAGAAAGGCTGGACAGTAACGGATCTGAAGCTGGAGAAACGCGATGCCCTCATTTCCTCTGCGGCGATGTTCATTCTTAGCGCGGCAATAATGGCCAGCGCTGCTGGAACCTTGCACCCGCTGGGTTTGCATGTGGAAAATGCCATTGATATGGTGAAACTGTTGGAGCCGCTCGCCGGCCGTTTTGCCATCTCTATCTTTGTGGCGGGAATTGTCAGTGCAGGATTATCCTCCCTGTTTCCTATCATTCTGCTCGCCCCCTGGCTGTTCTCCGATTATCTGAATGTCCCGCGCGACATGAAAAAGAACAGCAGCCGCCTGCTGGTGCTCTTTGGCGCTCTCCTGGGTCTGATAGTACCTATCTTTGGCGGACGCCCGGTGCTGGTGATGATCATCTCCCAGGCTCTTGCTGCCATTGCTACTCCCGTTATCGTTCTACTGATGCTGATGCTGCAAAACAAAAAAGATGTGATGGGGGAACATCGCGCCGGATTGAGTTTCAATGTGCTGGTGGGCTTTATATTTCTTTTTACAGTGTTTATGGCAATCACCGGCATTGTCGGAATCAAAGGATTATTTTAAACAAACGGAGTTTTTGAATGATATCTGATTCAATTGTCTGCTGCTACTTGTACGTGATCAGCAAATATGGATACCCGCCGCCGGCGGAAAATACGGTGCCGTATCTGCGGGAAATGAAAGCGCTTGGCTTCCGGGCTATTGAATTGGAAGGTATCCGGCGTGAGCACCTTCTGAAAATGTATGAGCTGCGCTATGAAATCCGCGACACTTTGAAGGAGCTGGATCTGACAGTTCCCTATTTTTGCGTGGTCCTGCCGGGACTATCTTCCCCCGATCCAAAGATTCGGGATGAGAATCTGGTGTTGTTTGAGAAGGGGTGTGAGATTGCGGAACTGATTGGTGCCAGGGGCGTGCTGGACAACGCACCGTTGCCGCCTTACCAGTTCCCGGAAGATATCCCTATTGTGCGCCACTATGATGAGGACGTTCTTTTGGCCGCCCGTTTCCCGGGAGAACTGGAGTGGAGAAAATACTGGGTGGAACTGGTATCCACATATAGAAACGCCTGCACCATTGCAGAAGATAAGAACCTGAATTATCAGATGCACCCCTGCATGGGTGTTCTTTCCGCTACGACAGATGCCTTTCTTTATTTTCATGATGCGGTGGGGAAAGACAATCTGCGTTTCAACCTGGATACCGCCAACCAGTTTGTCATGAAAGATAACCTGGCACTGTCCCTGCTGCGACTGGCGGATTATATTGACTATATTCATCTCTCCGATAACCGGGGCGTCAAAGTGGAGCACCTGAGGCCCGGAGAGGGTGTTATTGGCTGGGACACTTTTTTTGAGACCCTGGATCGCATTGGATTCAAAGGGCACATCGGGCTGGATATCGGAGGCGAAGAGTCCGGGATGAAGAATATTGAACAGGTATACCAGGATGCTGCCCGTTGGGTGGAGAACCGCAGGCCCCGGAAATAGCCTTGTGGCGAATATGATGAGATTACACAAGTGAAAAAACAACAGGAGTTTCTGATGCTGCACGTAGAGAACAAGAATTTCTTTACCCTATTTATTCTTTTTATGCTGTGGATGCCTCTGACGGCAGGATTTGCTGCTTCCGGAGAAGGAATCTTTAATGTGAAGGATTTCGGCGCCAGGGGAGATGGCGTTCATCTGGAAACGGCGGCTATACAAAAAACCATCGATGCCTGCGCCAAAACCGGCGGGACAGTGCTGCTGCCGCCCGGAAAATATCTTTCCGGGACGCTGTTTCTGAAAAGTCACGTGACGCTGCACCTCAGCAATGGGGCAATCTTGTTGGGGAGCACAAACATTCAGGACTATCCTGAAACTCGCCCGGATGTGGAATTCTATGGAAAAAGCTGGGTTACCCAGAGCCTCATTTATGGCGAGAACCTGGAGGATGTGGCGATTACCGGAAATGGCACGATTGATGGACAAGGCAGCGCGTTCAAGGTGACCACTAAAAAGAAACCGGATCGCTACAGAAACCGGCCCTATGTATTTTGGTTTGTGAAGTGCCGCAATGTGCGGGTTGAAAGTGTCAATCTGCAAAATTCCGCTAAGTGGATGCAGCACTACCAGATGTGCGATGAGGTTACTATCCGGGGAATAAATGTCTATAACCATGCCAACCAGAACAACGATATGATGGACATCGACGGCTGCCATAATGTGGTGATTTCCGATTGTTTTGGCGATACCGATGACGACGCCCTTACCCTGAAGAGTCTTTCCGGACGGGCCTGCGAAAACATCGCGATTACCAATTGTGTCCTAAGCAGCCATTGCAACGCCCTGAAGATGGGCACCGAGTCTCATGCCGGATTTAAGAATATCAGCATCTCCAATATTGTGATTAAACCCTCGCAGTCTGAAAAGATGATTTACGGCAGCCGCCAGGGAACCAGTGGCATCTCGCTGGAAGTTGTGGACGGCGGCGTCATGGACGGCGTGACCATCTCCAATGTACGGATCGACGGTCCGCAGGTGCCGCTTTTCATTCGCCTGGGCAACCGCGGACGGATTTATAAAGAAGGCATGGCTAAACCTGCTGTGGGGGTATTGCGAAACATAAATATCAGCAATATTGTTGCTTCTGCCGGTGATTCCATTGGGTGTTCCATAACAGGATTGCCCGGTCACCCGGTGGAGAATGTTTCCCTGAGCCATATCCGGATGATCTTCCCCGGAGGTGTCGGGAGCGAAGCTGCCATGAAAGCGGTCCCGGAAAAAGAGGATGCCTATCCCGAGGGCACCATGTTTGGCGATCTTCCGGC
>JARRQT010000022.1:0-21174 GCA_037381445.1 Calditrichia bacterium | reverse complement strand
TGCCAGGCAGTCTATCCTAATCTAATATCAGACAGATATTGGCAGATATAATTCATCATTGGATTGATTTGCGGGGGTAGGGTTTCGGACAAATCTTATGGAAGCACCATCCAGCCGGATAAAAAATGGAGGCAGGACAATCTTTAGAGGACAAACATTTTGACGCCAAGCGCTGCGCCCAGCCAGCATCCCGAAACCACCACGGCTACCCTGGCGATGCGCTGCCAGAGGGGCGAAAGCCATCTCTTCCGCAGTACCAGTCCGACTGAAATAACATGGAAAGGAACGGGAATGCTCAGTGCAACTGCATAGATATGATGAAACCAGGCGATTTCCATTTGGTGAAAGTGGCGGAATACCAATGCGCCGGCGGCGGCATGGTAAAAAACCCTGATGAGCAGAATAATCCCGACTGCGACAACCAGGTTGGCCAGCCATATGGAAACCATCCTGAAGCCGGGACTTTTGCTGCGCGCTTTCATATAATTTATTCCTATCTCGGTCAATTAATTTTAGTGATGACCCTTGATTAATCTGACCCAATCAGGCAGCTCTTGTTTTGTTTCCGAAAGCGGCCAATGAAATAAAAACTTACCTTTCTTCGAATATCGCGGACCCCAAAAAATATACAAAACAGTTCTGAAAAGAAAAAGACGGATTTTCCTGAAAAGTGATACCGCATAAAAGCAACACAGGATTGCAAACGTTACCACGATATTATATAACTGCAAGGCCTTTTATTCTAATAGAATTATTCTTAAAAATCAAAATAATATCCGAGAAATTGACGGATAAAATTTTGAAAATAGTTATGCCGTGATTAAATTCAAAGGTTCATAAAACCAAATAGAGGAGGATTATGCTATGAAGAGCAACATGGGCGGATCGGATCGGGTTATTCGTGCAATCATCGGGGCGGCATTGATTGTCCTGGGTTTGACGGGCGTTCTGGGGGGCGTACTTGCCATACTATCCTACATAGTCGGGGGCATTCTCATCCTTACGGCGATAACCTCATTTTGCCCGTTATACCTGCCATTCGGTGTCGATACGCATAAATCCAAATCCGGCGAATCGCAGCCGCCGGCAGCCTGATGATTGTCACCACCTGATTTTTCAGACAATACCTTTTGCATGCAATAGTGAATACGGTATGCTTTATCATGACGGACTTTCGTCCTGACTCAGGAGGGGCGGAAGTCCGTTTTTTTAATTTCAGCATTCCGCAAATGCCGTTTATAAAATTGTTCTGATTATCTGATTTGAAAAGACCGGCCCGCGCTCAACATGGGGTACAATAATAATTTGTGGAGACGGCGGGAATCGAACCCGCGTCCGAACAGGAGGCTAAAAGAACCTCTACATGCTTAGTCTGGCGATTAAATTTAACCACCGGATGGCAGCCAGACCAGCCGGCCGATGGCGATTCCGGTAAATACGGACATTGGACACCCGGACCATATCCAGCGCCGCCCTGCCTTTAGCGACGTTCTCCCGAGATTCCGGCAGGAAAGCCTCCCGGGGAACGGGTTGCTTTAATTAAGCAGCCATTGCGTAATTATAGTCGGCATTTAAACCGTTTTCCCGCTAATTTCGGGCTAACGAGAAATCCCGGCATGCAGTTCTAATCTCCTTCGACTGCCCGTCGAAGCCAGATCGTCCCCATGTAATAGACCAATAACACCTGTTTTTACAAATATAAGCACCGGCAGTTCCGGTAAATAATATTTCTTTAAAAAAGATTAGCCTTCGACTCCCGGCTTTTTATAGCCGTTCATCGAAGGCTGAACCAACAGAGGATGACTCGCCAGACAGCAGTTGGGGGATAACTTCTGCCTGGCTTACAACGCCCGCCCCTGCCGCAACCGGAAAATCGGGTGGGGGGAACACCCTTTGTCATCGCCCGGTTGCTGAGTACCCCCGGTAGGACTCGAACCTACAACCAACGGATTAAGAGTCCGCTGCTCTACCAATTGAGCTACGGAGGCATACTCGAACACGCCAAATATAATTTACGAGTTAAAGTTTTTTTGTACAATGTTTGACTCGTTTAAGCCGGGAGCGCTCCCGGAGCATGAAAGGCACATCAAAACTCCGCCTGATTTCCGGCTTAAAGCGGCGTTTAAGTATGAACACGGTGGTTTGAAATTAAATAGATGAACTGAGAAGAGATGTCCAAAAAGTTGTCATTAAAAAGCCTGTCCCTTTATCTGCGGATTTTATCATATCTGAAACCTTATTACCGGCAAATCATTCTTGTCATTTTCTGCAGTTTTGGTTTCGTTATCTTCAGCACGCTTTCAGTGTGGATGATCGCCCCGGTGGTTTCGGTCATGTTCGAGAAAGCGCCGCAGCAGCAGGTGGTGCAGAGCGCTCCTCCCGCTCAAACATCGGCGCAGCAATCCGGTGACGCCAGCGTGCTGGATCTCAATAAATGGATGAAGGATAACGTCCAGTCGCTGATTCCCCGGGGGAATCCCCTCACTTCGCTGAAATGGCTCTGTCTTTTCATTATTTTCGCTTTCCTGCTGAAAAATTTTTTCGCCTTCACCGAATTTTATACCATGACCTATGTTGAACAGCGGGTGGTGCGGGACCTGCGGGAGCAGCTCTACGAAAGAATCATCAACCAGTCGATGAATTTCTTTCACAAGCACAAAACCGGCGATCTCATTTCCAATATCACCAACGACATCAACGCGGTGAATGTAGCCGTGAACAGGGGATTCACCAAAATCATCCGCGACCCGGTGATGATCATCATCTATCTGGCCATTTTGTTCAGCATTAACTGGAGACTGACCCTGATTGCCATAACCATCCTCCCCGTCACCGGAATATTAATAAAAAAGATCGGCGCCAGCTTGAGAAGGCGCAGCAACCGCGTCCAGGAAAGAATCGCAGATATCACCTCCGTTCTGCACGAAACCATCTCCGGCGTAAAAGTAGTAAAAGCCTTTTCCATGGAAAAGTACGAGGACAACAAATTTCGCCAGTTTTCCCTCACCCATTTTCGGGCGGTGGTCAAGCAGATCCGCATGCAGCGTCTCTCCAGCCCGCTTTCCGAAACGTTGGGCGTCTGGATCATGGCGGGCGTGATATTCTACGGCGGCATTCTGGTTTACCAGGGGAATTCACTGAGCTCTGAAGATTTCATGCGCTTCCTCATCATCCTGTTTGCGGTCCTGGAACCGCTGAAGAGCCTCGGGGAATTGAACAATAATGCCCAAATCGCAATGGCGTCGGGAAAACGGATATTTAAGGTGCTGGATGAACCGATTGAAATTGTGGAAAATCCGGAGCCTGTTGAAAAGAAGACTTTCGATAAGGTCATCGAATACCGCGATGTGTCCTTCCGTTACAAAACGAAGGGGGAACTGGTTGTAAAGGACATCAATTTTGAGGTGAAGAAGAACCAGAAGGTTGCTTTTGTGGGAAGCAGCGGCGCCGGAAAAACCACCATTGTCAATCTGCTGCCCCGTTTTTATGACGTGACTTCAGGCGGTATTTATATTGACGAGACCGACATCCGCGACCTGAAGCTCTCCGATCTGCGCAGTCTGATGGGGATTGTCACCCAGGAAGTCATTCTTTTCAATGATACCGTGGCGAACAACATCGCCTACGGCCTGGAAAAGTATTCCATGAATGATATTGAATCGGCGGCCAAAATGGCAAACGCCTATGATTTCATCAAGGAAATGCCGGAGGGCTTCGAAACCATCATCGGTGAGCGCGGCATGCTGCTGTCCGGCGGCCAGCGGCAGCGCATTTCCATTGCCCGGGCAGTCTTGAAAAACCCCCCGATTCTGATTTTTGATGAAGCCACCTCCTCTCTCGATTCGGAATCAGAGGCGCTGATTCAGGAAGCCATCGAAAACCTGATGAAAGAACGCACGGTATTCATTATAGCCCATCGCCTTTCCTCAATTGTGAACTCCGATCTCATCATTGTAATGCACGACGGCAGAATTGTGGAAACCGGCACCAACCGGGAACTGCTCGGTCACTCGGAAAGATACCGCCAGCTTTACGAATTGCAGTTTAAATCCGATGAGGCGCTGATAAATTCACCGGTTTAAACAGTTTTGTCTGAATCTAATATGGATTTGGCACCGGGCTGCCTGGGAAGCTAATTCCCGCTTATATTGAGAAGATTGTTTTCAATTGCGGCATTGCTTTCGAGCTCGGACATCAGCAGGTCGAATTCAGCTTTTACCATCCCGACCGGCAATTCGCGAAGACTCAGCGGATCCGCCGAGATAACCATTCTGTGATGAACCGCGTAGGGGGCCCATTTAAAAACGTTCTCTCCGATAATCATGTCCAGCACCGGCGTCCCCATCGCCGAGGCGGCGTGGGCCAGGGAGGTGTCCGGCGTGATCAGCAGGTGCAGATGCCGCAAGAATTCCATCAACACCCGGAAATCGGTCACGACAGGTAGTTGCTGAACAAGCGGATGATCAACCATCTTCACCAGCTCCCCGGCGCGCTCGGGTCGGTGAATATCGGTGATAACAGCCCAGCCGTCAATCCCGAATTTATTCTCCCTCAGGGCAGAAGACAAAAATGACGCGTATTTTTCGACGGGCCACTCACGCCGTTCGATGCCGGCGGACAGATTGAGCGCCACAATTTTTAGCGGATGTGAATTTTGTGAAAATTTCCGGTATAACTCCCCGTAAATATTCTCCGCCCGGGCCTTGATTCCACCGTCATATTCAACCCAGGGCGTCAACAGCTGCGGCAGGCGGTTTCCGGCAATATCGGAAGCCAGTTTGAAATGCGTCTGCAGGATATGGGTGGATTGCAGATAAGGCAGAGCCATATTCCGGTTGAAAAAATAGCTGAAACGCTGCTGATTTCCCGCCGCCCGGCCGGCCCGGGGACCGATCAGCCGCGTAATTATTCCGAATGTAAACGAGGGATACAGCACCAGGTTGACGATATAGTCATATTTGTTTTTGCGGAGCCGCCTGACCAATTTTAATATTTTAAGCGGCTGTTTTTCATATGTGTAAATGTGGTCCGCGAGAGCGCTGCCCAGCAGAGGGGCCATATTCTTCCGGTCGCAGAGGACATCGATGCGGGCTTCGGGAAAACGGGCCCGGGCGCTTTCCAGCACCGGCATGGACAGTATCATATCACCGATTCCGCCATACCGTACAAATAAAATATTATGATAGGGAGGCGAGGGCGTCCACTCGGACTGGGCAAAGATCAAACGCAGCGAATCCGACAGCGTGTTCTTCAGCAAGATTTCCAGATGTTTAAAAAGCTTCATATTGCGTTTGTTTCCCGATAAACCCATGTAAAACCCGCTTCCATCATTTCGGTTCCTTCAAACTAAATTTCCGGAATGTTTTTTTGGACAAAAGTGGGTTTTGCGCAGTGAAGCCAGGCACATCCCTGCTTAAAACCATCCTGTTTTGTTTTTCCCTGAAATGTCCTTTCCATATCCGCCAGACCCGGAGCAGACAATTTGAAGATAATGATTTGCCGCTATCCGGATTCTCCCGGGCCATTTTTTTCACTTCTCCGCATCGGCGCCTGGTAATTTAATTTCCGAAATTCGGTGAACCGGTTTCCGGCATAATAAACAGCATCCGCCAATATGTGCCGTCAAAGCACTACCAGCCCGGTACGAATGAAAATATTGTTTGATTTCATAATTTGCAAGCTTTAATTATGCAACTCATCGATCTTTTGGAAAAAAGTCTATCCGACAGTGCCTGCATGGTGCCTGTTCGTCGTTCGGTGTCTCCCCCCGGCTCTATATCCTCAGGATTCGCCGCGGGATTATCCGAATAAATCCCGCCTGTTTTTCTGAACGAATCCCTGTGAAAGCTGATTAAATATGCTCCCGTTTCCTGGCCGTTTTGGCGGGCAGTTTCACAACAAATTTTGCCCCTTGTCCTGCTTCGCTCTCGCACCACACTTCCCCGTCCTGCGCTTCCACCAGTCTCCTGACAATGTAAAGTCCCAGACCGCTGGAATGCTCATCGGGCGCCGTCTTCGATGATAAACGGGAAAACTTTCTGAACAACTTCTCCATGTCCTCCTGCCGGATACCCGGCCCTTCATCCTTCACCTCGAGAAAAACATAACCGCTGCGCTCCTGCAATTCCACATCAATCTGTTTGCAGCAGGGGGTGAATTTAATGGCGTTGGAGACCAGATTATCGAAAATCTGCTCCATGACCAGCGAATCGCCAATAAAAGCAACCGGTTCGTCGCATGAAAAACTCACCTTCAATTTTTTATCCGTCAGGCGCTTGCGATATTTCTGAAGGACCTGCCGGATTTTTTCGGAGAGATCGAATTCTTCCTCCGACAGGGGGATCACGCCGTTCTCATATTTATCGGCTTCCAGCAGGTTATCAATCAAAAGAAACATTTTATCTGTCGCATTCAAAATGGTGGAACCATAAGTCCGGACATTTTCATCCGCAAAACGGATGTTTTTGTCCGCCAGCCGACGAGCCAGACCCTGAATGCCAATGAGCGGATTTTTTAGATCATGGCTGACAATGCGCAGTATTTCATTTTTCGCTTCATTGGCTTCCTGCAAAAAACGGTTAGTCTGTGCCTGGCTCTCGGTGAGTTCCCGCAGGTTGTCCACCGAAGTCCTGAGACGGCTGACTATGAATACAAAAAACACGTAAATGGCCAGGTCCTGAATAATATCCCAGTAGAAAATGCCTGCATTCGAATATACCTTTCCCGCCAGAAGATTGGCTATAACATCAAATCCCTCACCCAGGAAGGCGAAGACAAGGCCGGTATTAAAACCCACATACCAGGTCAGGAACAGAATCGGAAGCATATAAAAGATGGAGAAGTCCAGTTCAATGCCGGTAATGTAATCAAGAAACAGAATGAGGAATGCAAACAGGACCGCCGGAATGATCAGTAACCACTTATTTTTCTTCGTAGATGCAATTCCAAAGTCCATCAACAGCTCTTTTCCGGATTTAACCTTTACCGTTTTTTTATTGACTCAATTGCCTTTTACCATGCAAAGCGGGAAAATTTCCATGAAATTAAAAACAAATCAACGCGACTTGCATTCTTGAACAAATACAAGCTCTGCCGTCTCATAGACCAAAGATAACCTGTGGATTAAGCCTGATAGTTGAGCCCCGGGGAAACCGGGAATGGAAACCTGGCTGAAATAAATTAATTAGCCTGCATCTTAAAAAAACATATAACAAGGTTGCTAAAAACATTCTTGTTGACGAAGCGGAATCAAATTTGCGAGATATCCGGGCATTCCCCAAAACAAAACACTTTTTTATTCCTATTTATTAAAAGAAATCAAGGTTTTAAGATTTCATACGATTATAAGTGTTAGTACAAAAGTTGTCCTTAAAAAATATCGGCTGTAATAATATTCAGACAGGCATTATGATTTTTTCAAATTCTCTCCTTCTCTTTCTGAACCTATCCGTTCTGCTGTTCCTGCTTTTCATGGCCGGAATGATCATCTGCCGCAGGATCATTCGTGACAAAACACAGAAATTGAAACGGGAAATTGACAGGCATGAACTAACGGAAAAAGCCCTCCGGGAGAGTGAGCTGCGCTACAAAGAGTTGGCGGAAATGCTGCCCCAGATCATTTTTGAAATGGATACCCGGGGCAGACTGACTTTCGTCAATAACCAGGCGTTCCGGCAATTCGGGTATCTTCCCGAAGATTTTAACGGGGAACTGACTGCTTTTCAAATGCTGGTGGAAGAAGACCGCGAGAGGGCGCAACAACAAATCTCAAATGTTCTGCGGGGGCAGACACCTGCCAGTAATGAATATACGGCCCTGCGAAAGGACAATAGCACCTTCCCGATCATCATATTCTCAAGTCCCATTATCCGGGCCGGGGAAGCGGTGGGACTGAGAGGCGTCATTGTGAACATATCCGAGATCAAACGCTCCGAAGCGGCTGTCAAAGAAAGTGAAGCGCGTTTTCGTATGGTCACCGATGGTTCACTCGCCGGGGTAGTAATCGTCCAGAACCGAAAATTTCTTTATGCTAATCCGGCATTCGCGGATATTTTTGGATATGACGCGGAAGATATCCTGCTGAATTTAAAACCTTCCCAACTGATTCATGCGGAAGACCGGGATGCGATCATCCGGGAAATCGCCAGCATGTCGCGGCAGGGGACGGATTCCCTGCATTATGAATTCCGCGGGATTCACAAGTCCGGAAAGATTATTCACTGCGAACTGCTGAGCCGGAGGGTCTTATATGACGGCAAACCTTCCATAATCGGAACCATACTGGACATTACCAAACGAAAACGTGCCGAGGAAAATCTTAAGGAGTCGGAATCGAAATTCAGGACCATCGTGGAATATTCGCTGGGCGGTTTTGTTATTGTTGATGATAATTTCAAGATCCAGTATGCCAATGATGAACTTTCCGGAATTCTGCAGTACTCAAAAGAGGAGCTTGTCGGAAACGATTTCCGGAATTTTTTTGATGCCGAAAGTCTTAAAATCGTAACGGATTATTATATTCGGCGGCAAAAGGGAGAGAAGGTACCGGTCCGCTACGAAATAAAAATTCAGAGAAAAGACGGGAGCGAATGCCACGCGCTCCTGAGCGTATCGGTCATAAAGGATTCGCAGGGAAATGCGAGAACACTTGCCCACTTTCTGGATATGACCGAACGTAAACAACTGGAAGAGCAGCTCCGCCATGCCCAGAAGATGGAGGCCATTGGGCGGCTTGCCGGGGGCATCGCCCACGATTTCAATAATCTGCTGACCATTATTCAGGGCTACAGCGAACTTTTGCTGATGCAATTAAAAGAAAACGACAAGCTTCATCGGGAAGTGGCCCAAATTGATAAAGCGTCCCAGCGGGCGGCTAACCTTGTTCAGCAGCTGCTTGCCTTCAGCCGCAAACAGTTCCTCAAACCCACCGTAATAAACCTCAATCACTTAATCGCCGAAATAGAAGATATGCTGAGACGACTTCTTCTCGCGGATATACAGTTCCGGGCCGAGCTGGATCAGGAGATCGGCTCCATCCGGGCAGACCAGACCCAAATTGAACAGGTCATTCTCAATCTGGTGGTCAACGCCCGTGATGCCATGCCGCAGGGAGGGAAGCTAACTCTTAGGACCCGAAAAATGCGCATCGAAAAGGAGAACACAAGAATATATTCATTACTGACACCCGGTAACTACGTGGTCCTTACAATCAGCGATACTGGAACAGGGATGGATGAAGAAACACAATCCCATTTGTTCGAGCCCTTTTTTACCACCAAAGGCAACGGAAAAGGTACCGGTCTGGGATTATCAACCGCATATGGCATCATCAGACAGAGCGGCGGAAACATTTTTGTAGAGAGCCTCCCCGGCAAAGGGACCACCTTTAAACTGTTTTTCCCGGAGGTTGACAATCAACCCGAAACGCGGCATATTCCGCAGCCCGAGCGGGAATCGGCAAACGGGAACGAAACAATTCTGGTAGTTGAAGATGAGGAGCAGGTACGCCTGCTCATCTGCGACACGCTGAAATCCCTGGGTTATCACGTTCTGGATGCACCCGACGGACAGCAAGCCCTGGAAATTTGCAGGAATTATATAGATGACATTCATCTGCTTCTCACCGATGTGGTGATGCCGGGAATAAACGGCGTTCAGCTCGCTCAAAATTGCAAACCGCTGAAACCGGAAATGAAAGTCATCTATATGTCGGGATACACGGATGACAACATTGTGCAGCCCGGGAATCCGGAAAAAAGCGTTCGATTTATTCAAAAACCTTTTTCTCCCGCTGCCCTGGCTGAGTTTGTGCGAGCATTCCTGGAAAACTAGCAGAATGACCTCCGGGCAGCAATTCACCCGGAGATGCGCTTTGGGAGCGAGAACGGCTTGCGTCATTGCCCTGGCAGGAAGGCCTCTTTCATCCCCGGAATTCAAAATTCTGCAAATGATCTTTATGATATTTTGAATTTTCATCACTTCATTAAATCCATCCAAAATTAAAAATTTGAATGAAAAGCCGGTTTTTTTAAATTAAGTTCCGTATGATATGAATGCGGTTCATTTGCTCATGAATCAGATTTTTCAGCGTAGAGTTCCTCCATTCACTGCCGGGAGCAAATTGACAGCTAATTTTTATGGAACGGGATTAAACCGGAGTAAAATTGTAGCCATTCGGCAATATGGGGACGTTAATTTTATCAAATGAATGAAAAAGGCATTATTTTCAATATACAGAAGTATGCGGTCCATGACGGACCGGGCATCCGGACCACGGTCTTTCTAAAGGGATGCCCGCTGCAGTGCCGGTGGTGCCACAACCCCGAAAGCCAGAAATCGGAAATCGAACCGGCCAATGGCTTCCGGGTCAGGCAGTTTTTGACGGACACGCCCGTTTCTGCGGAAGAAGAGGAAAATATCGGTCAGATTGTCTCAGCGGCAGAGATGATGAAGGAAATTGAAAAAGATATACTGTTTTTTGATGAATCCGGCGGCGGCGTGACATTTTCCGGCGGGGAACCGCTCATGCAGCCGGAATTTCTCGCCGCTCTGCTATCCGCCTGCAAGGCAAAGGAAATCCACACCGCTGTGGATACCTGCGGACATGTCCCCTGGAAGTCCTTCGAAAAGATATATGCCAAGACGGATCTTTTTCTATACGATCTTAAACTGATGAATGATGCCGACCATGTGAAATACACGGGCGTTTCCAACCGGCTCATTCTTGAAAATCTGATGAAATTGACCAAAGCTGGGAAAAAAATCCGGGTCCGCGTCCCGCTGATTCCCGGCATTACGGACACCCGGAAAAATCTGGATGGTTTGGCTGATTTTTTAACTTCTTCGAAAGAGATTCATCATATCGATCTGCTGCCATATAATTTTCTGAGCAGCAGCAAATACACTAAACTGAACCAGCCGAACCAACTAGGTCATCTGGAAGTTCAATCCGAAGAATTTCTGGGGGAGATAAAACAGCACTTTGAAAATTCAGGTTTTATTGTGAATGTCGGGGGATAGCATGAACGAAAGAATCAAAAATCTCAGGGAGCAAAGCCTCAATGCCGTACCGGTTCTGGATCATGAACGGGCGGTTCTGCTCACCGAATTTTACAAAAGCGGTATTCCGGAGAAATCATCCGTTCCCGTGACGCGGGCGCTGGCATTTAAATATCTGCTGGAACACAAACGGATTTGCATCAATCCCGGTGAACTCATCGTGGGAGAAAGAGGCCCCGCGCCAAAAGCCACCCCGACTTATCCCGAGTTGTGCATCCACAGCCTGCAGGATCTCGAAATACTGGATTCCCGTGAAAAAATTTCCTTCCGGGTAGCGGATGAAACCCGCAGAATCTATCAAGATTCGATTATCCCTTTCTGGGAGGGGCGTTCCATTCGCGATCGCATTTTTTCGGAAATGGATGAGTCCTGGAAGGCGGCCTACGAGGCGGGCATCTTCACCGAATTTATGGAACAGCGCGCCCCCGGACATACCGTTCTGGGCAGCAAAATCTACGGCAAAGGGATGCTCGATTTCATAGATGAAATACAACAGCAGATTAACAATCTCGATTTTTTCAATGATCAAAGCGTCTGGCAGAAACGGGAAGAATTCAGGGCTATGAAAATTGCAGCCGGTGCGCTGGTTGAATTTGCAGAGCGGCACGCGCAAAAGGCGCGGGCGCTGGCAGAGCGGGAGGACAATCCCTCACAGCAAAAAGAACTGCGCGAAATCGCCATAACCTGCGAGCGCGTGCCGGCCCGTGCGCCCCGAAATTTCCGGGAAGCGCTCCAGTATTACTGGTTTGTCCATCTGGGTGTGATTACCGAATTGAACACCTGGGATTCTTTTAATCCCGGCAGACTGGACCAGCATCTTTACCCGTTTTACAAGAATGGAATTGAGGACGACAGTCTGAGTGAGGAAAACGCCCGGGAGCTGCTGCAGGCATTCTGGATCAAATTCAACAATCAGCCCGCCCCGCCCAAGGTGGGGGTCACCGCGCAGGAAAGCAACACCTATACGGATTTCTGCCTCATTAATCTGGGCGGACTGAAAGAGGACGGTTCGGATGCGGTGAATGAACTTTCCTATCTGATTCTCGATGTCATCGAAGAGATGCGACTTCTCCAGCCTTCCTCCATGGTGCAGCTCAGCAAAAAGAACCCCGACCGTTTCATCAAGCGGGCCCTTAAAATTGTGAAGACGGGCTTCGGACAGCCTTCCATCTTCAATACCGATGCCATCATTCAGGAACTGATCCGGCAGGGGAAATCTGTGATCGATGCCCGGAACGGCGGCGCCAGTGGTTGTGTGGAAACCGGAGCGTTCGGAAAAGAATCCTATATTCTTACCGGGTATTTCAATCTGGTCAAGATTCTGGAAATTACCCTCAATGACGGAACGGACCCGCTCACCGGAAAACAGATCGGTCTGAAAACCGGCGCTGCCGGCGAATTTAAAAACTTTGACGATCTCCTGCAGGCCTATGAAAAACAATTGAATCACTTCATCGATATCAAGATTAAGGGGAATATAATCATCGAGCGGCTGTACGCCCGCTGCCTGCCGGCGCCGTTCATGTCGCTCCTGATCGATGACTGCATTGCCAGGGGCAAAGATTATAATGACGGCGGGGCCCGCTACAACACTTCGTATATCCAAGGAGTGGGATTGGGAAGCATCACCGATTCCCTCGCCGCCATAAAGTATTATGTTTTTGACAGGAAACAAATTTCTCTGCAGGCATTCATGGAGGCCCTGCAGAACGATTTTTCCGGGCACGAAGAACTGCAGCGCCTGCTCAGGGAAGCCGCTCCCAAATACGGGAATGACAACGACTATGCCGATGACATCATGAAACAAATTTTCGAAATTTATTATCATGCCGTGGACGGCAGGCCGAACAGCAAAGGCGGTTACTTCCGCATTAACCTGCTGCCTACCACCTCGCATGTCTATTTCGGCAGCAAGGTTGGCGCCACTCCCGATGGCAGAAAAGCGCACAAACCGCTTTCGGAAGGAATTTCGCCGGTCCAGGGTGCCGACCAGAACGGCCCTACCGCCGTGCTCAAATCCGCCGCCAAAATCGATCATATTCGCACCGGGGGAACGCTGCTCAATCAGAAATTCACGCCGCAGCTTCTCAGCGACGATAACGGCATTGCCAAGCTCGCTCAGCTCATCCGCACCTATTTCCGGATGGACGGCCACCATATTCAATTCAATGTGGTGACCGCGGAGACCCTGCGCAAAGCCCAGGCGCATCCGGAGGAGTACAGGGATCTGATCGTCCGCGTGGCCGGATACAGCGATTATTTTGTGGATCTGGGAAGGGATTTGCAGGACGAAATCATCGCCCGTTCGGAACATGCGGGATATTGACATCCGGCGCTCAGCCTTTTATTAAGAAACAGGATGTCGTTTCGTTAACAAATATTGAAATTGAATTCCGGGCAGTAATTCTGACCAAGGAGGAATTTTGCTGAAAAGACATCCCAAAGGACTCATGGTAATTTTTTTCACCGAAATGTGGGAGCGTTTCGGCTTTTATATCATGATGGCGATTTTCGTGCTTTACATGGACAAGGAATTCGGCTGGTCCGATTCCAAAAAAGGAGATTTCTACGGCTGGTTTCTGGGCGGGGTTTATTTTATTCCGATTCTGGGAGGATGGATCGGCGACAGGCTCCTGGGACAGATCAATACCATACTTGCCGGCGCCATCCTTATGGTTTTCGGCTATGTATCGCTGGCGGTTTCCTCCCTGGACCGCATCACCTTCTTCTACGCGGGACTTATTCTGGTAGCCTTCGGCACCGGCATTTTTAAGGTTAATATGGCAGTAACTGTGGGGAATCTGTATAAGAACAAAGCAGAATTGAAGGATGCCGGATTTAATATCTATTATATGGGTGTGAACGTGGGCGCTGCTCTGGCTCCCCTGGCGGCCACGCTGCTGGGAAATATGTTTCATGACTACAACGCCTCCTTCTGGGCGGCTTCGGCGGGTATGATGCTCTCCATACTTATTTTCATGCTGGGGAAAAAGGATCTGGTGGCGGTCGACACCCGGAAATCAGCTAAAGCAGAGACCGACCGGGTTTCCGCGGCCGTCAATAATCCGATGTCAAAAAAAGAAGAAAAACAAAGGATTACCACCCTCATTATCCTGTTCATTATTGTCATCTTCTTCTGGATCGGGTTCTATCAGAATGGATTTGCCCTGACGCTTTTCGCTGAGCGCTCAACCATATTGTCCCATATTCTCCGTCCGGAAACTTACCAGTTTTTCAATCCGTTCTTCATCCTGGTGCTGACGCCGATACTGGTCATGCTCTACGAAAAGCTGCGGAAAAAGGACAAAGAGCCCTCCACGCCCGCCAAAATATTCATCGGAATGATGGTAATGAGCCTCTCCATGATTGTAATGGTTATTGCCTCTTATGCGGGCGGCGATTTGGACCGTAATATTATGTCGCCCGCCTGGCTGATTTCCACCTATTTTGTGGTCACCCTTTCCGAAATCCTCATCTCGCCCATGGGACAGTCCTTCGTCTCAAAAGTGGCGCCTGCCAAAGTACAGGGCCTCATGATGGGTCTATGGTTTGGAGCGACCGCGGTGGGAAGCTACGGTTCCGGCCTGCTGGGCAAGTTCTATAGCCAGTTTCAGCATCATACCTATTTTATAATACTGACCGGTCTGCTGCTGTTCTCGGCGGTGCTGGTTCTGCTTTTCCTCAAAAAACTCAAAAGATTTGCACATGATTAAAGCGGAGGTGCCCCATGTTAATCGGAGAAAAAGTTGCGCAGGCGAAAGCGCTTTTAAAGGAATTCAACATCGACTGCTGGATCACTTTTGTCCGGGAAAGCCAGATTAACGGAGATCCCACCCTTGCCTTTCTGGTGAATGCCGACCTCACCTGGCATTCCCTGTTTGTATTTGCCGGCACGGGAGAAGCCCATGTCATTCTGGGCGAGTATGATAAAAAGGCGGTGGAAGATCTGGGTGTATACGACAGCGTCACGGGATTTGTGGAGGGCTACAAACAGCCATTCCTTGCTTTGATGAAAAGAATCAATCCGCGCACCATTGCCGTCAATTATTCGGTGGGAAGTGAAATTTGCGACGGCTTGACCCATGGTATGTACCTCACCCTGCATAAAACGCTCTCGGAAATCGAATTTGAAGACCGGCTCATTTCCGCGGAACCCATCGTATCCGCTCTGCGGGAGAGAAAGTCCGACACTGAGATCGAGGATATGAAATCCGCCATTGCGAACACGGAAAGAATATTCGGGAAGGTTCATTCCTTTATTAAAGTTGGAAAAACCGAAAAGGAAATCGCGGACTTTATGAAGGCGGAAGTGAAAAGTTCCGGCCTGGAACTGGCCTGGGAAGAGAGTGTCTGTCCGGCAGTGTTTACCGGACCCGAAACCGCCGGGGCCCATTATAATCCGACCGGGCGGGTGGTGAAACCGGGCCACATCCTGAATATGGATTTCGGCGTAAAGGTGAACGGATATTGTTCGGACATGCAGCGGACATTTTACATTGCCGGACAGGGAGAATCCGCGACGCCGCCCGATGTACAAAGGGGATTTGACACGATTGTCCGGGCTATCGAATCGGCGAAAATGGCGGTCAGGCCCGGCATTAAAGGCGTGGAAATTGACAAGATTTCCCGGGATATCATTGTTGCCAATGGATACGAAGAATTTCCCCATGCGCTGGGACATCAGGTAGGTCGCTTCTCCCATGACGGCACCGCCCTGCTGGGCCCGGCCTGGGAAAAATACGGTGATCGCCCCTTCAGGCCTCTGACGGAAGGAATGGTTTTTACACTGGAGCCCCGCCTGACGGTGCCGGGACGAGGCGTGGTAACCATGGAGGAAATGATAGTAATTACCGCGAATGGCGCGGAATACCTTTCCAAACCGCAGAAAGAATTACTGTTGATTCAAGGTTAGATTTTGTCGACCTGCCTAAGGCTTTGGCAGCGTCCGGGAATTGTTTTCATCGTAGCCAAGCAAGGACTTCTCAGGGGAGCCTTGCCTGCAACCCCCGGAAAAAATGATCACACTATTCAGAGGGAAATCCTCCCAAAATTATTTTGCATAATTTTTCCCCATTCGTCTTTTTTATGATATTTTAATACAACATTCCTAAACAAATACCGTATATGGAAATATTCGTTATTTCGGGATACTGGCAGAGAAAACAGCTTATCGGGATGAATGTTATTTATTTACGTGATTTGGCTGGATAACGAAATTCAATATGAAGAATATCCCAAGCCCCGGGGAGCAGGCGAGAAAACGGAGAAATTTTCAACCGAATTTTCTGGGATAAAACAACTGAACAACATCTGAACCATGCAACTACAATTCATTTTCAGAAAATCAGCCTGTGAATTTAAATTATTCAAAATCAACGCCTTTCAGTCAGGAAAATAGATGATTACTGTCAAACATAAAGTATAGTCCGATTCTTTTCAATGAATAACGGTCTATAAAATAGATATTGAAATTGGTTTGCGCCTCATGATTTTCCGCAGTTTTCATTTTTCCGGCAGAGGAAAACATGAATGCATTGAACAGAATTCCATTATTTGAATTGCCATTCTGCAGTGAAAAAGGAATCAGAATGCGCCTGTTCGCTTTTTTTATTCTATACCTTTTTCTGCCCCCTGCCACCTCAATTCAAATCATCTCATCCGATGCCGGACTTTCAAATCCCAGTCACGAGACACGAAAGAATTCGGCACACCTGGTTTATCGGGATAATCAAATTCTAACCGGACCATCACCAGGAACTGTATTTTATAAATCTGAATATTGTATGATTTCTGACCGGGAGGCACCCGGTTGTGAAATCACCCAATATTCGATTATTCCCCGGCAAAGGGCTGCACTTTTCACTTCTCGGCAATACAGGTGGTCGCAGATTTTCTTTCTCTGCGCGTTGCTGACCGGGGCTTTGGGCTGGTACCGGAAAAAGACAGGAAAAATTGCCGGGAACAGGAGAGCATCGGAGAACCATGCAGATGAAAAATCACAACTGGCTGAAGCACTGAAAAATGCCCTTTCGGAAATAGAGCGGCTCAAAAATCAGTTGCAGGCAGAGAACCTGTGTTTGCAGGAGGAAATCAAAATTCAGCACAATTTCGAGACGATCATCACCCAAAACCAATCGCTGATAAAGGTGCTCAGGAATGTGGAAAAGGTCGCCTCCACCAATGCCACGGTGCTCATTCTGGGGGAATCCGGAACCGGAAAAGAGCTCCTGGCCAGGGCCATCCACCGCATCAGCCAGAGGAACGACCATCCGCTGGTGAAGGTCAACTGTTCCGCCCTGCCCGCCAATCTGATCGAAAGCGAATTGTTCGGGCATGAGAAGGGTGCTTTCACAGGCGCCATTTTACGGAAAATCGGGCGCTTCGAACTGGCGCATAACGGAACTATTTTTCTGGATGAGATCGGCGACCTTCCGCTGGAATTGCAGGCAAAACTCCTTCGGGTACTCCAGGAAGGCGAATTTGAACGCCTGGGCAATGTGAAAACCATCAAAGTGGATGCGCGGGTAATTGCCGCCACCAACCGCAATCTGGAAGAAGCTATTGAGGCCGGCACTTTCCGCCGCGATCTGTTCTACCGGCTCAACGTCTTTCCGATCCGCATTCCTCCCCTCAGGGAACGAATGGACGATATTCCCCTGCTGGTTAAACACTTCGTTCAGAAGCACAGCAAAAGAATCGGCAAAGAAATACAAGGAATCTCACAGAGCGCCCTTCATTCGCTGCATCACTATCACTGGCCCGGCAATGTCCGTGAACTGGAGAATGTGATTGAACGCGCCGTTATCATCAGCAATGGCAAACAGCTTGTTCTGGGAGACTGGATGATAAAGAACAGCGGCAGAGTTTCGACTTCCTTTATTCCCACATTGGACGAGCTGGAGAAAAACCACATTTTGTTGGTGCTGGAAATGACCGGCGGGCGGGTCAGCGGCAACCAGGGTGCAGCAAAAATTCTGGGTATTAATCCCAAAACCCTTGAATCGCGGATGAAAAAGCTGGATATCGACAAGAAGAAAACGAAAAATTCCTGACATTTCAGAATCTTCCGAAATTTCAGTAAAATAAGGCTGCCTCAATTCCATAAAACCCATTCCCTTTCCTTCACTAATCTTAATAATTTCAGATGGTTAAAAACAGACTCCGCGGACCAGCCTTTTCTGGCATCTGATTTGAGTCAGATTAAGCTGAGAGGTTGTATTAACAAATAATTTAACTCAATAGGAGGTCTGTTATGAAGCCTTCCATGAAGCTTATCCCGGTCTTAATCCTGGGATTTTTCCTGCTGGCCTGGAGTAATGACCAGGCGCAGGAAAGAAAAGTAAACTGGGATGCATTCAGCAAGAATCTGGTGATGGCGCTGGCTACGCCCAACGAAGGGCTCCAGCAATCTGCCATGCAAATGATTATCCGTTACTCGGACAATCTCAATGTGGATGGCGCCATATTTGATATCGTGCGTATCTTCCGCAACCACAAAAATCCGCAGGTGCGCCGGCTGGCCATGGTTACCATTTACAAAATGCAGCACGGATGGGCAATGGATTTCCTCAAACGTAACCTGAAATTCGAGAAGGACGAGACCATCCGGAAACACTGCTGCTGCATGGTGAATGCCTATTATTACTCCCAGAAAGTAACGCCGGCCGAAAAACCGGTACCGTCACTTATTACAGGGATTAAATAAAATGGAAGAATTATCCAACGGCTTGCGTATCCCCGCTCCTTTTATGCAGAAAAGGGCGGGGATTTTTCCTGCAACAGACAGATTTGCGAAATTCCCGCTGAATGGCTAAACTAATGGTGGAACTTGCCCGAGGTGATAAAGAGATGAATGGCAATCATCATCATATCATTTTGACCGATCAGAACTTCCAAGCGGAGGTCATTGAAAACAGCTCACCCATTTTGGTGGAAATTAGGGCGAATTGGAGCGGAAGCTGCCACATACTGGCCCCCGTGTTGGAGGAGCTGGCGGATAACTACAAAAGTCAAATCCGCTTTGGCTGGCTGGATATCGACAGTAATGAACAAACCGCAAGCGAGTTCGGAGTTGATCAGCTCCCTTTTATTCTTTTTTTCAGGGACGGTCGGCTTATGGATCACCTCATCGGCCTGGTTTCCCGCAAAGAACTGGAGGAACGGATAAAAATCCTGCTCCGGATTTAACACTCCTGTACATCACCAGAAACAAACAATATTCTCTTCTTGTTATTTGGATGCATCATTGCTGACCTAATTTATAATGAATGAAACTTTGTGAATCATTTTACGTCAATCCCACCTGGTGGAATCGTTTTCAGGAGGAAAACGAGAGGCCTGACGTTCCTCCAGAAACATGAATTATTTGATTGCTTTCTGACTAAAATATAATATGCCCTTTATATTCACAGATTCTTCAGGAAAATAAAACAAACCGGGAGTAAACCATGCCGCACAAAAAGCTTATTTTCTGTTCCATCATTTTACTAATTTATGTTTCCTTTTCCCCGGCCCAGAATGCTGACAGCCTGAATTTCCATTACCAGCTAAGCACCCGGGCTTATCAGTCCGAGGATTACAACGAATTTCTAAATCATACCTTGCAAGCCCTGAAATTTGCCCCGGACAACTTTACGCTGCAGTACAATTTGGCCTGCGCCTATGCTCTCACCGGGCATGCAGGTGAATCCCTGCAAATTCTAAATGGCCTGCTCGATAAAGGAATTGAAATCGCTATTAATGCGGAAACTGATGCTGATCTTGAGGTTATCAGAAAAATGCCCGAATTCGGCGGGGTCATGTCGAAAATTCAAAAATTAAAAAAACCGCTCATCAATAGCGAGATGGCCTTCATAATCCCGGAAAAAGATCTGATTCCGGAGGGCATTACCTATGATCCGGTCGAAAACTGTTTTTACATGGGAAGCATTTACAAAGCTAAAATTATCAGAATTAATGCGGATGGGAAGGTCAGCGATTTCACCGCGGAAAAGCAGGACGGACTAGTCCCTGTTATCGGGATGAAAGTAGACCCCCGTCGCCGCCTACTCTGGGCGGTTAGCAGCTACGGCACCCGCAACGATAATATACCGGAAAACCTGCTGGGGATCTCCGGCGTATTCAAATTCGATTTGTCCACGGGAAAACTGCTAAAAAAGTATATGCTTCCTCAGCAGGAATGGCATTTCCTGAACGACCTCGCCTTTACCGCTGAGGGTGATGTCTATGTCACTGACAGCAATCAGCCGGCAGTCTACAAAATATCCGCCCATAAAGATACCATTGAGAAATTCGTGGATTTGGGACAATACAGATATCCCAATGGGATTGCTGTCTCTGACGATGGAAAAAAGTTGTTTGTGGCGGTTAACGGCATTCTGGCCATCGATATCGATTCCCGGAAAGTGAGAGCGCTGGATCACCCGAAAGATCTGATACTCTCCGGCGACGGACTGTATTTTTACAAAAACAGCCTGATCGCCGTTCAGAATACCAATTATAAAAGGATCGCCCGGTTTTTCCTTAATCCCGGGATGGACAGGGTTGAAGAATTTCAGATCCTTGAATCCCAGAACCCGGAATTTGACATTCCCACCACCGGCGCGATCGCGAATGGATATTTTTACCTGATCGCCAACAGCCAGTTGCGGAGCTTTGACCGGGACGGACATATTTTTCCTGCGGAAAAATTAAATCCGGTCAAAATATTGAAGATTAAATTATAGGTACAGACATATCAAAAGATTCTTTTCCAACCCTTTAACATGTGGAGAAATTTATGAACCTGAATAATGCTTATCGTATACTTTTTTCGCTGATGATATTTATTGCTTTGCTTTTTTTAGCCTGTTCCATGGATAACAAGGCAGGCAATAGGTCCCAAACCACAGAACTCAGCGGCGATTACCTGGGGCAGCCTGCGCCGGGCACCACCCCCGAAATATTTGCGCCGGGAATTATTTCAACCCAATTCACGGAACGGGACGCCGCCTATTCACCGGACGGGAATGAATTTTTTTATACACTCAGGGGCGCCGCCCATCCTTCTATCATGCAGGTGCAGCGGACCAATCAGAAATGGTCCCGGCCGGAGGTCGCACCTTTTTCCGGCAGATA
>JARRQT010000021.1:13629-60426 GCA_037381445.1 Calditrichia bacterium | reverse complement strand
TAGGCCACCTGGATGCCGCAGCGCTCCGCCAGTCCCGCCTTCACGATGTTCTTTGCCGCATAGCGGGCATAATAGGAAGCCGAGCGGTCCACCTTGGTGGGGTCTTTCCCGCTGAAGCAGCCGCCGCCCACATAATAGGCGCCGCCGTAGGCGTCCACTACAATCTTGCGCCCGGTCAGACCGGTATCGCCCTTGGGTCCGCCGGTCACGAAGCGGCCGGTGGGATTAATGTAAAACTGAATATGGGAATTGAGCATTTCGGCGGGAATCACCTCTTTGATCACCTGCTCGATGATGTCATGCTTCAGGGTCTCCATATTCACATCGGGATCGTGATTGGCGGCGACGACCACCTTCTCCACCGCCACCGGCTTGTTGTCCTGGTAGCGCACCGTCACCTGTGATTTGCCGTCCGGGCGCAGGTAGGGCAGGATCTCCTTCCGGCGCGCCTCGCTGAGCCGCATGGCCAGCTTGTGGGCCAGCATGATGGGCATGGGCATCAGTTCCTCGGTTTCGTTGGAGGCGTAACCGAACATCATGCCCTGGTCGCCGGCGCCGGCGCGGTCCACCCCGATGGCGATGTCGGGCGACTGCTGGTTGATGTTGGTCAGCACCGCGCAGCTTTCCGCCTCAAAACCGTAGCGGGGATCGGTATAGCCGATTTCCCGCACCGTCTGGCGCACGATATTGGGAATGTCCACATAGCATTCGCAGGAGATCTCGCCTCCCACAAACACCAGGCCGTTGCTGACGAATGTCTCGCAGGCCACGCGGCCGAAAGAATCCTTTTCCAGAATGGAATCCAGAATGGCATCGGAAATCTGATCGGCAATCTTGTCAGGATGGCCTTCCGTAACCGATTCGGATGAAAACGAAAATGTGCTCATAAAAATTCTCCTTGCTGATTAAGGCTGTTATTCATAATTAAATTTGGAATAATCCCCGATATTCAGGTTGCGGGCCTTGCCCCGGACCGAAGCGTTGTCCCCGATGATGGAATGGCTCAGGTTCAGCCGTTCGATGCGGGAGCCGGGCCCCACGATGGAGTCCCGGATGATGGTGTCCTCGATGCGCGCCTCTTTGCCCACCGTTACGTTCGGCCCGATCACCGAGTTGTAGATTTCCGCTTCGGGGTGAATATAGACCGGCGGAATGATGACAGTGTTTTCGTATTCGTAGCGCTTTTTGGAAAAGTCGCGCTTGAGGATGATGGCATTGGTTTCCAGCAGGGTCTCCGGTTTGCCGCAGTCGTACCAGCCCTCCACATTGAAATAACCGATTTTTTCGCCGTTATCCAGCATGATCTGAAGGGCATCGGTCAACTGAAATTCATCCCGGGTGCGGATGTTCCTGTCGATCATTTCGCCCAGCGCATCCCGCAGACTGCTTCCTTTCCGGAAATAATAGAGGCCCACCAGCGCCAGATCGGACACGAACTCTTTGGGCTTCTCCACCAGGCGGGTAATGCTGCCTTGCTTGTCGGTCACCGCCACTCCGAAGCGGCGGGGATCGCTCACCTTTTTCACACCCAGGGAACTCTGGTTGCCCTTCAGCACCGGTTTCAGTTGAACGTCATAAATGGTGTCGCCCAGCACGATAATCATGGGATCGTCATCCAGAAAATCTTTGGCGGTATAGATGGCATGTCCCAGCCCCAGGAACGCGGTCTGTTCCAGGAAATGGGATTCCACCTGGAAGGTTTCGCGGATGTATTTTTCAACCGCATCTCCCAGATGGCCCACCACGAAGACCAGTTCCGAGACGCCGTCTTCAATCAGCTTTTCCACAATGTGCCCGATCATGGGTTTGTCAGCCACGGGCAGCAGCACCTTGGGATGGGTGAGGGTATGGGGTCGCATACGGGTTCCGAATCCGGCAACCGGAATAATCGCTTTCATGAACTTTACCTCCCTATTTTATTGTATTTGAAGCAATGCGTTTTTCAGCTTATGAATGCTTTCAATCGCCATGGGATCCTTGCCGTAGAGAACCGCCAGGTAATAGCTTACCCAGTCCCCGATGTAGATGTGGGAGAACATCCGCGCCAGGGAGCTTTTGCCTTCCCCGAAAACCTCGAAAATGGGCACGCCGCATTTGCGCAGCAGCTCACGGGTGATTTCCAGCCGGGCTTTGTTGCGGGACGATTCCACCGAATCCCTCAGCAGTACAACATTGAACTGGGCCAGGAGTTCTTTGGGTGTCTCGCAGCCCATGATCTCGTTATGATTCAGTTCCGGGAAGACATTGCTGAACGCCAGGGTTTTGGAGTTTTCGTTGAACTGGTTTCTCCAGCGTACCACTACCGGGTAGAGGATTTCGGAAGCGGTGTACATGATGGGAATCTTCTTGTATAATTTTTGTGCAATATGATTACACAGGTTGTGGCCGTGCGTCTTTTTGGGATCGTTGTGATGGCTGATATCGTGCAGGATATGCACGGTTTCGTCGATGTCCGGCTGCTCGGATTTAATGATTCCCAGTGTTTCCAGCAGGTGGAGCAGCGGGAAAAACATAAAACCCAGGGCTTGGCGGGGCGGAAAACCGGCTGGTATCCGGATGACCGGAGCGCCTTTTTCCCGGGCCAGTTCTGCCAGTTGCCCGCCGCTGGTCAAAGCGATGACGGCTGCATTTCTGTCGAATGCCATGCGGGCGGCGGCCAGCGTCTCTTCGGTGTCGCCCGAATAGCTGCAGGCCAGCACCAGGGAGCGTTCGTTGACGAAATGGGGAAGACTGTAATTGCGGTTTACCGCGAAAGGTGTTGCGATCTTGTCCCGGAGATATGCGGTCATCAGATCTCCGGCAATTGCAGACCCGCCCATTCCGGTCAAAATAATGTTATCGAAGGAAGATGGCAGTCCCGTCAGCGAAGTGTTCTGCAGGAAAGAAGGTGATTCAGTAATTTGTTTCGGCAAAGAACGAAGGAATTCAACGAACTGGGCAAACTCGGTATTCTGCATAGTATCTCCTATCCGGTTATTGGGGTTTGAAGGTTAAATATGTAAAAATGGTACTGAATTTTAATTGCGGGGGTTGACAAAAAAGAAGTTGAGATTCAAGGGGTTCAGTGAAAATTTCGCTGTAAAAATCTTCGCAGAGCTTTTGAATTTCGCGGGCGGTGTCAAGGGTCTGCACGTCCTGGTAGAGCTGCCGGCACTGGGAGATGGAAAGATTTCGTATCACATCCTTGATTTCCGGGATCCTCAGATGTGCGGCGCTGAAATGCTCCAGTCCCATGCCCAGCAGCAGGGGCACCGCCACAGGGGTACCGGCCATCTCGCCGCACATGCTCACCGGGATCCGCGAGGCCCTGCCCACATCGATCACCTTCTTGATGAGCTGCAGCACCGCAGGATGAAAATGGTTATAGAGATGGGCGATTTTTTCGTTGGCGCGGTCCACCGCCAGTGTATATTGGATCAAATCGTTGGTGCCGATGCTGAAAAAATCCACCTCGCCGGCAAAATGCTCGGCCAGGATCGCGGCGGAGGGGATTTCCACCATCATGCCGATTTTAACATCCGGGTTGAATTCTGTTTTCTCGGAGGAGAGGATATCTTCCGTCTTCCCGAGAACTTTCTTGAACTGCCGGATTTCGTTGAGGGAGCTGACCATGGGCAGCAGAATCTGGATATTGCCGTGAATATTGGCCCGCAGGACGGCCTGTAGCTGGGTGATGAAAATCTCTTCATGGTCCAGGCAGAACCGGATGGCGCGCCAGCCCAGAAACGGGTTCCGCTCCGGCAGGGTGACGAACTCGGGCAGCAGTTTGTCGCCGCCCACATCCAGGGTCCGTATGATGACGGATTTGGGGGCCATGCTTTCCGCAATTTTCAGATAATTCGCGGTCTGCTCTTCCTCGGTGGGAAGTCCGTTCCCGCTCAGGAAAAGTCCCTCGGTGCGGTAGAGCCCGATGCCTTCCGCCCCGGATTTGGCAATCTGGCCCAACTCCTCCACAAATTCAATATTGGCGAACACTTCTATCTGGTGGCCGTCGCTGGTAACGGCGGGTTTATCCGCCTTTTTGAGGAAATCCTTCCCCAGCACGATAAAATCCTTGCGCTTTTTTTCGTACTCCCGGATGGTTTCCGGGCCGGGATTGAGGATTATGATGCCGTCATTTCCGTCCAGCAGCATCTGGTCATCTTTTTTGGCGATATTGGTGATAAATTCCGTCCCCACAATGGCCGGCACTCCCAGGGAGCGGGCCACGATGGCGGTGTGTGAATTTTTCCCGCCCACATTGGTGCAGAAACCCAGGATGTGCTTGTGATGCAGCCGGATGGTGTCCGCCGGGCTCAGGTTGTCCGCCACCACTATAGACCTTTGCTGCAGTTTTACATCCTGCTTTTTGCCGAGCATATGCTTTAGGATGAGGCGTTTCAGATTCTGCACGTCAAACGCCCGGTCGCGGAAGTATTCATCGGAAAGGTTGAGGAAATGCTCCTTTTTGTTCTGGAATATCCGGTAGGTGGCATAGGCGGCATCCAGTTTCTTGTCCTGGATCAGCTCTTCCACTTCCTTCAGAAAAATCTTGTCGTCCAGGATGGAAATCTGAGTCTCGATGATCTCGGCAAAATCTTTTCCGTAATTGCGAAGCGTTTCGTCGTGGATTTTAGCCAGATAGTCCCGGCTGGCCCCGATGGCCTTCCTGAAACGCCTGACCTCTTCGCTGACTTTGTCCCGGGGAATGGTCCGCAGCTCCGGGGCGAGCGCGGGATCGGAATAGATAAAAACCGGGCCGATTGCAATACCCGGAGACGCGGGTATTCCTTTGACAGCAATTTCAGGTTTTTGATCTATTCTCTTTATATCTTTATTCATATATAATTTTTATACTTTAGTGTAATGAAAATAGAAAAATTTAAATGACATATCAAATTATTTTTGGAATATATTTTCGCCCCTGCCGGCCTCTTCTTTAGGAATAATTTATTAAAATTCACCGCTTCTTCTTTTGCCCCCTTTTTTTCAAGATCGACCCTCCCGGTTTCAGGCACGCAGCTCCCTTCTCCCTGCCGTGCGTGAGTGTAAATATCTTTTACAAATTTTCGCGGCCGCCTGCGCTGATATGCATGTACAGGCGTCATTTAGGTATTGGCATACCCGTTGCAAAAGAGCCATGTGAATTGAAAAATTTGGAGGAGATTTTGAAAAGATATTTGCCACTCATCATGCTAATAACGCTCTCTGCAGTTGTTTTAGGTTTCGCGCAAACCGATTCCTTAAATATTTACTGGGACCAAAATCCTGAATCGGATATGTATTCCTATCGCCTTTACCGTGCCGAGGATAATTCCAATAATCTGCAGTTGATCCAGACCATTCGCTACCCCCAAATCCATGCCGTTGATAAAGACAATGTTGTTCCCGGCGCCCTGCTGTCCTACGCGCTGGTGGCCGTTGATTCTGCCGGCAACACCTCGCCTTTTTCCGATGTGGTAAAGGTGGGTATTCCCGCAGTGCAGTGGCCGCAGACTGTGATTCCCCCGGGTGTGACCACCACCCTGCAGACTGCCGAGACGGTCACGGACCCCGATAACGACGTTGCCGATCTCACCGTGACGTTCAACAGCGAATCTCATATTCAGATTGTGGCGTCCGGCGATGTCATGAAAATTACCCCCATCCCGGCGGACTATTCCGGGCCGGCTTCTTTCCGGATGCGGGTGGAGGATCCCACAGGATTCTGGGATGAGAAATTGATTCAGGTCAATATCAGCAATGTTACGGATATGGGACCCGGTTCCCAGCAGCCCGTCACTTTTGAAGTGGACCAGAACTTCCCGAATCCATTCAATCCCACCACCGAAATCCGCTATTCCATTCCCAAAGACAATGTGGTTGAAGTGCGGATTTATAACTCCCTGGGTCAGCAAGTGAAAACCCTGGTTTCACAGTATCAGAGTGCCGGGCAGCACAATGTCACGTGGGACGGCACCAATAATTTCGGCCAGAAGGTTTCCAGCGGTACCTATATTTATATTGTGAAATCGGGCAATTACCTGGACCGGAAGAAGATGGTTCTGCTCAAGTAGCACTGCGCTGCAGCCGTAAGCAGCTAATTTTCAATGAATTTGTAAGAGGAGCATGTCCGGGGATGTGCTCCTCTTTTTTCTCTTTCCTGAAATCTTCCGAAAACCATTAGATTTTTATTTTTAATTTTTGTATAATAACAACTAAAGAGATTTTAGCTGGTTATGATAAATTCCCAAGGCTGCTTCAATTTGCAGTCATAATTTCGATGGAAAATAAGATTGAATTTTTAGATAAATTCGGCATCACCAAATCTGACGGTATTTCATTTTCCGCCAATATTTCCGGAGCCTGACTTGAAAATAATTATCCCGGTCTGCTTTCTGTTCATATTCATGCTTCAATTAGCCGCCTTCGGCCAGACGGACTCTCTGAATATTTCCTGGAATGCCAATACGGAACCGGATATGAAGGATTATATCCTATACCGTTCCGTAAATAGTGGCGAGCTGTCGAATTTTGAAGAATGGAGTATAATTCCCCATCCAAATACCCATTATGTGGATATGGTGGATATTACTCCAGGGAATGAATATTTTTATTACCTGGTGGCTAGGGATCTTGACAATAATGTTTCCCCGAATTCGGCAATTGCTTCTCAGGGACTGCCGGCAATCGCGCCGGGGGTGGACCTGGGAATTGACAGCCTTCCCACTGGCGTCACCTCGAGGGTCAATATGACGGGCTATGTGTATGATCCGGACGATCCTCTCGATTCCCTGTTTGTTCTGCCCGGTGAGGAAAAAGCATGTACGGTCAGGTGGATGGGAGATTATCTGGAGATCACGCCGGTTCCGATCGATTATACCGGCGCGGCGGGTTTTGAACTAACGGTCACCGACCCGGACAGCTTCTGGGACCGGCAATACATTAATTTTATCTTTACTGATACGGAGATCGTCCCAGAAGAAAGCGCACAGGAATTGATCGTTGCTCCCAATCCTTTCCGGCCTTCGCGGGGACACGAAATGGTCTATTTTGAGAACCTTCCTGCCGCCGCCTCGGAAATCCAGATTTACAGCGTTTCCGGCGAACTGCTTTACGACAAGCCGGTAAACGGCAGCCAGACGCACCGCTGGGAATGGCCGGTGGTCAATGACCGCAACCAGAAACTTGCCAGCGGATTATATATTTATGTGATAAAAGGGGAGGGGAACAAAAAAATCAAATCCGGCAAACTGGCGGTCATCCGCTGACGGACTTTCTTTCCGCACCGCCGGACTCTCCCGCCTTCCTGCACTGCAAATCATCTTTTATTTTTTCACCCGGATCATCATAAATATGGCGCCCACCCCGAAGACGATATTTCCGATCCAGGCCGCCACCCAGGGAGTCAAATCGCCCTTATGGCCAAGGACCTGGCCCGTCCGGATAAACAGGAAATAGACGAAGCTGATCAGCAGGGCCAGCGCGAAGCCCAGCGCCGGACCGCTGCGTCTCTTCCGGGCGGCCAGCGGCGCACCAAACAGCACGATGATAAAATTGGCGAACGGATAGGATATTTTCATGTAGAGGTCCACCAGCCAGCGGCGGGCGTCCGCTCCCAGGTTCAGCATTTTATCCACAAAGTGGTTAAGCTGGACGTAATTCATCTCTTCCGGCTGCACTTCCAAATCCACCAGGTCTTCCGGCGTGATCGAACTTTTGGCGTAGGTCAGTGAATCATATTGGGAGAACTTCTCCGAACTGTCCGTAAAAAGGCGTTCCGTAACATCCAGCAGGAGCCACTCGCTTTTTTTGCTGTTCCACTGCATATAGCGGGCATCCATGCGCTTCACAATTTTGTTATCCTGTACCTTTATAATATTGACTTTATGCGCCCGTTTTTTTGCCGTTTCATAAAATTGAATATAAATCTGCCGGCTTTTGCCGTCCTGAATGGCAATCTGATTGCGTGCAGTTTTGATCTCCCTCGATTCCTTTTTGATCTGGTAGCGGTAGATGTCCAGCCGGGCCTTGTTTGTCTTGGGGACAAATGTCTCTCCCGCCAGGCCGGAAATGATGCTGATCAGGAATGCCAGCGTCAGCACCGGCGCCAGGATGCGGTATAAGCTGGCTCCGGAAGTCTGAATGGCAATAAGCTCATTGTACTGCGCCATGGAGCCCAGGGAAAATAGACTCCCCAGCAGCATTGACACCGGCAGGGTCAGGATGATAATGTACGGTATGTAGCAGATGTAGTATAATGCCACCTGCCCGAAGCTGGCATCGTAGGAAAGAAATTTATCCAGATTTTCTATCAGATCGATAATGACGAAAATGATGATAAATGACAAAACTGTAAAAAACAGGATTGAAAAGAATTTCTTTGTTATATATATGTCAAGTAATTTTATCACTGTGCGTTTTCGTCTCCTTTAAAAAAGAACTGCAAAAATTTGGGCAATTTTTCCCAGTGGATGAAGGTGGTTTCCTTCACCGTGCGATAAGTCAGGTAAATCCCGAAGGCCCCTACAATGATGTTTGCCAGCCACATTGCCAGGAACGGCGAGAGCAGCTGCCGGTCAGCGAGTTCTTCACCGCCGATGAGAAATACCCAGTAGAGCAGAAAAAATCCGATGCTGAAGGTGATGCCTACTCCCAGACTCCCTTTTCTTGCTTTGATCCCCAGCGGCGCCCCGATCAAAATAAAGACGATGCTGGCGAAAGGTATGGAAAATTTTTTCTGTATTTCCACCTCGAATTTGTAGATCTGTTTTTCATAGTACTGAATATTCTTTTCATAGCCCTTCAGCTGCTGGATCACCGATTGGGTCTTGCGCATGGCGCGGGAACGGACCACCTGTTCCTGGCTGAAACTCGGGTTTCCGTTATCCGAATTGACCAGCGGCAGAACGCTTGCCATGGCCGCCTGCAGGGAATCAGGATTGGGATAAAATCCCTGCAGCGCCTTTCTCATCTTCTCTTTTTCACCCTGAACGGATTCCCTGAACTTGTATGTAGAAAACGTTGCGGGAGAATTGCAGCCTCCGGTATTCCGAATAATCTTTGGTATTGATTTCATGGATTTCGCCGTCGAACAGGGTAAAAACGAGCTTTTCCTTTTCCTTGTCGAAAATGAGGGTGCCCCGTTTGGCGATAATTGTCCGCTGAATATCGGAGTTGCTGCGGTCAAAAATGGTGATATCCTTTAACCGATCGGAATTATCTTCCGCATAACTGGGCCCCATGTTATCTGATTTGTCAATGACCTGCTGGCCAAGGGAGCGGTCGATGTCCTGAACCAGAATGCTGAATTTGCCCACTGTTACGTAAATCCCCGCTTCCAGCTGCAGGGTGGGTTTCTTCCGGGATATGCTGGAAAACAGCATGCGGGCGCGATGATTATACTCCGGCAGAACCCGGTCATTGAACCAGAACATGACCAGCGTGAGAATGATTGAGGAAACCAGGACTGGCCGGATTATTTTATAGAGGCTGATGCCGGAAGTCTTCAGGATAGTGATTTCATTGTCGGCGGACAAACGTCCGAAGGCCATCAATGCGGCCACCAATACCGCCATCGGCACCGCCAGGGCCAGCATCCAGGCCAGATTCAGATAAATGAACTCCAGGATGGTGCCGAGCGACAGACCTTTCCCGAATATCTTTCCTATATACTGGACAATGAATTTGGTGACAAAAACGAACATGATGACCGCCAGCGAAAAGAAGAAGGGGCCTAAATGTTCCTTAATAATGTATCTTGCCAATAAAAACATACGTTTTCAGTCTTAATAAAACAAAAATATAAGGAACTTCACGAAACAGCTCAAGTGAAGTTTTAAAGCCTTGAATTGACTGTGTTTCTGTTTTCCTTTCGTTTTAGGGACTTCTATCTACTCCGTTGCAGGGCAAAGGTTTTCAACAATTTTATTTTTATTTGAGTCCGGGCTGGAGCTGACCGGCGACAATCATCGCTCCCTCCGCAAACCTGATAAAAATCAGGTCCCCTATCCATGTGTAATAAGAACAGAATAATATGCTGCCTGTTTCTGAAGACGCCGACATTCATTTTATCAAAACCGCGATGACTGTTTATTATTTTTGACTTTATGGTAAAGGATTGGAGTGAAATGTCGATGGTAATATTTGCCGGGTTTTCTTTGTCCGGCTGTTGTCTTATTTGTGACATGCCGGTCCGGACCTGTGTATTTTCACTTTGTTGCTGGTCAATTGTATTGCAGAACAAAAAAATATAAGGTTTAAAAGGAAAGGAATCCTTTAAATGCAGCATACCTTATCAACCTCTTTCTCAAAGAAAGTTTTACATGCTATTTGTTTTGTCCTACTCTTAATTTTTGTGATTTTTGGTCGATCGGCTGCTTCAAATATGCTCGTCAGGACCTATGGTACCCAGGACGGGCTGCCCACCAATATGACAAAAGCTGTCTTCCAGGATTCCTCGGGATATGTCTGGGTTGGAACGGATGCGGGTTTATACGGTTTTGACGGCCGCCAATTCTGCCCTTTTACCGATCAACTGGCCAGTCGCTATGTAAAGGATCTGGTGGAAGCACCCGACGGGAAAATAGTGGCTGTGACAGACATGGGAGCTTACCGGATTACCCGACTGCAGAGTGAATATCGCATAATCCCTCTGCTCAACGGCAGCACGATTCCCACCGACAGCACCTTGTTTTATCCCAAAAGCCTGTTCTTCGATAAAGCAGGGAATTATTGGTTCAGCGAACCGAATGCAGTCGTGAAATTCCGGGAAGGCCATTTAAAACGTTACCCCTTTGAGAAAAAATATGATTCAAACCGCTATGACCGCTCATTCCAATTTTTTCAGAATAACCAGGGCGTTTTCTTTGCCGCTTCGCAGGGCGGTTATTTGTTCAAATATGATGAAGCATCCGACCAATTTTCCCCGGTCAAACTGCAGGGGAAACCCGCGGGATTCAGTATCGACGCGGTGCTGCAGCGCAGGAACGGCGAGATCTGGTTCGGCGGCGAATACGGCATCGTCCGGCTGCAGCCAAATTCCGACTGGGAAAAAGCAACATTAGGGCGAATAGCACCTTTGAAATCGGTTGCCAGTTTTTGGGAGGATGAAAAAGAAGATGTTTTCATCGGCACCCTGGTTGGCGGACTATTTATCCTTCCCAGCGGTCAGAAGGCGAACCAGCTAAAGAAATTATCCGAAATACCGTTCCATTCCATAAAGCACCTGTCGCGGAATTCCGACGGCACCCTGTGGTTCAGTTCCGATGAGGGTTTCGGGTTTATTCAGGCTCCGTCTTTCCGCTCACTCCGGCTGGGGAATGATGAAACTTACATTCAATCTATTCTGCCGCTGGCTGACGGGACGTTGTGCGCTTCGGACGGATATTCTGTCTACAAAATCAGAAAGAACCGGGACAAATACTTTGCCCGTGAAATCATCAAAAAATCCGGCAGCCTGAAACTGTCGCTGGCAGGGAATAACGGCGAAATCTGGATCGGTTACCAGGATGGATATATCGAACATTACCAAGGAAGCAGGCTGCTCAACAGGGTCTTCCTGCCCCCGACATCAACCAATCTGATTACCTATGTAATGCTGGACCATAAAAGCCAACTGTGGGCGATCCAGGACGGGCGGCAGGGGCTTTACCGGGTCGATGCGGGATATCAGGTAAAATCTTATGCTGCCGGGCAGGGAATTACCACCCGTCTCTTCGTGGTAAAGGAAGGCAAGAATCGTCAGATATGGGTAGGCGGGACCGGAAACCAGGACTATCTTTACCGGTATTCGGCGGATGCGGATTCTTTCGTCAATTGCAGTGTTCCGCTTCCTTTGGAAGTATCCTCTGCCGTTGAAATATACGACCTTGAAATTGCAGATTCCGGGAATTTATGGCTGGCTTCCAATCTGGGGCTGCTTTACTACCAGAACGAGGTGGTCTCCATTCCAAAAGAGGTTGAATCCCTGAAGGGCGTCATCGTTAAATCGGTTGCCATTGATTCCCTGAATCAGATCTGGGTCGGTACGGATGTGGGGTTGTATATGTTTTCCGGCGACAGGATATTCCATTACGATAAAACCGATGGTCTGCAGAATCTCACGGTTACCTTCCGGAATGTGGCCGTGGATGCCGGTGAGGGCATCTGGGCGGGGACCGCTCAGGGCCTGGCATATCGGGATGATAATTCATCCGGGACCGGGCCCTCGCGAACGCCGCGGCTGACTTCCCTAAAGCATAATGGTGAATACGAATCATTTATGGCAGAAGGAGAAACATTCTATCCGTCCGGTTCCGTATTGGAATTTTCATTTCAGTCGCTTTCCTTTCCGGTTGAAAAGCTGATTTATCAAACCAGGGTAGTGGGCGTTCATCCGGAATGGTCATCGCCTTCCGCGCAAAACAAGCAGGTCATCTCTAACTTGAAAGCCGGCGACTATACATTCCAGGTGCGCGCCCTCCAAAACAACCATGTGTGGAGCGAACCTGCCTCCTATTCTTTTACTATCCTAAAACCGTGGTATCTGGCCGGCTGGGCAGTGTTCGCCTATTTCCTGGTTGTGGCCGGGCTTGGATTGGGCGTTTATCTGTATTATAAAACCCGCGAATCGCGCAGGAAGGCAGAAGAAGCGCTCGAAAAAAGTGAACACCGCTATACCTCCCTGTATAATAAAACCCCTTCGCTGCTTTTCTCCATTGATGGCAATGAAAAAATAATGGATGTGAATGATTTCCTGGTCAACAGTCTGGGGTATGCCCGGGATGAACTTCTTGGAAAAAGTCCGCTCATCCTGTTTTCGGAATCGTCAAAAGAATATGCAGCAAAATATGTGCTCCCGAAATTCCGGGAAAACGGCTATATCAGTAACGCGGCCCTGCAAGTCGTCAGGAAAAATGGCGAGTTAATGGATGTGCTGGTTTCCGCCTACGTGGAGCTTGATGAACAGGGAGACCTGATCCGCAGCGAAGTGGCCCTCACGGATGTTACGGAGCAAAAGCACGCCGAACAGGCGCTGGTTCAGGCAAAAGAGGAAGCGGAGTTGCTGTATCGTGTTGTCCCCAGTGCAATCTTTACCGTCGATACGCAAAGAATAGTAACCAGCATTAACCAGAGGGCCGCCGAGATACTTGGCTATGATGCCGATGAACTGATTGGTGAACCGTGCACAAAATTTGCCCTCGGCTCCTGCCTTGATACCTGCGGTCTGTTTTCTGACAGCACGGAAAAACTGCTGCGCAAGAAGGAATGCCAGGTTCGCAGAAAAGATGGTGAAATGCGGATCATCATAAAAAATGCCGATACCATCTCGAACGCAAAAGGAGAAATTGTCGGAGGAATTGAGAGCTTCGAAGATATCACGGAGCAAAAAAATATTGAAGAAGAGCTGAAAATACAGACCGCTTACCTTGATCAGCTTTTTGAAAATGCGCCGGAGGCGATTGTCTTGCTGGATAATGATGACCGCGTTCTCAGGGTAAACAGTGAATTTACCAAAATGTTCGGCTACACCGCTGAAGAGGCGCTTTCCCACCCGATAAATGAACTGATTGTTCCGAAAGACATGCGGGACGAAGGGCTATCGCTGACCAAAGCGGTAACCAAGGGCGAGACTGTTATGACTGATGCCTGCCGCCAGCGGAAAGACGGCGGTATCGTCCATGTTTCAATTTTAGGGGCGCCCATCAAATTTGGAAGCGGGCAGCTTGCCGTTTATGGAATTTATCGGGACATTACCGAGCGCAAGCAGGCGGAGGAGGAGCTCCGCAAAGCCAAGGAAGAAGCTGAGAGAATCAATCGTGAACTGACTGACATGAATCAGCATCTTGAAAAGACCACTATTTTTGCCAAGGAGATGGCCCTGCAGGCGGAAATGGCCAGTGCTGCGAAAAGCGAATTCCTGGCCAATATGAGCCATGAAATCCGCACGCCTATGAATGGAATTATCGGCATGGCGGAATTGCTCATGGATACAAAGCTGCTTCCCGAACAGCGCGAGTATATGGAGATGATTACCAGCTCCGCGGATGCATTGCTTTCCATCATCAATGATATTCTGGATTTCTCAAAGATCGAGGCGGGACGCCTGGAATTGGATCCCATTGATTTTAATTTGCGGGACAGTATCGGCGAAATTCTCAATACGCTGGCTTTCCGTGCACATCAGAAAAAACTGGAACTTGCCTATTATGTGCTGCCGGACGCTCCCAACTATCTGGTCGGTGATGTGGGCAGGGTGCGGCAGATCATTGTCAACCTGGTGGGCAATGCCATTAAATTCACCGAGGCGGGCGAAGTTGTTGTCTGGGTTAAAAAAGAAGCGGAAGAAGAAAGCAAAGTCTGCCTGCATTTCTCCATTCAGGATTCCGGCATCGGGATACCGCCGGAAAAGCAGAAACGCATTTTTGATGCCTTCACCCAGGCCGACAGCTCAACTACCCGGCAGTTTGGCGGTACTGGCCTTGGACTGGCCATTGCATCCCAGCTTGTCAACATGATGGGCGGGAAGATCTGGGTGGAGAGTCCCACAAACGGAAAGCTGAGCCAGTATGGAACCCCGGGCAGCATATTCCATTTCACCGCCTGGTTTGACGTGCAGGAAAATCCGGTGGTTGAGAAGCCTGTCTATGATTCCGAGCTGTTGACCGGTATGCCCGTGCTGGTGGTGGACGACAATAATACCAACCGGAGAATCCTGAAAGAAATACTGATCAACTGGGGAATGAAGCCGATTCTTGCGGAAGGCGGGGAAGAGGCATTGGAGATTCTGGCTAAGGGACAGCCGGATGGGAATCCGGTCAGTCTGATTATTCTGGACATGCAGATGCCCAATATGGATGGATTCATGCTGGCGGAGAGGATAAAGAGCCAGCCCGCACTTGCTCATATTCCGGTTGTCATGCTCACCTCGGCCGGCCTTCGCGGCGATGCGGCAAAAAGCAGGGAACTGGGTCTGGCCGCCTACCTGACCAAACCGGTCAAGCAGAGCGGACTTTTCGATACGATTCTGACGGTTATGGGTGATGCCGAGAACGCGGAAAGGCAAAGACGTCTGATTACCAAACACACCCTGCGGGAAGGTAAACATAAACTTAATATCCTTTTGGCGGAAGATAATCCGGTGAACCAGGTTGTCTCCATGCGCATGCTGCAAAAAATGGGGCATGAGGTGAAAGTGGCAAATAATGGCAGGGAAGTGCTCGCGCAGTTGGATGAACCGAAAAATAAGAAACCTTTCGATCTGATTTTAATGGATATTCAGATGCCTGAAATGGACGGATTTGAGGCAACCAGCCGTATTCGCGAAAAAGAAAAAGAGGATGGCAGCCATTTGAACATTGTGGCATTGACTGCCCACGCCATGAAAGAAGACCAGCAGAGATGTCTGAATGCCGGCATGGATGATTACCTCTCCAAACCGATAAAAGCCGATGAATTACGCAAGGTTCTGGAGAGCCTTGTCTTGAAAGAAACCAAAACAGAGGACAACCAACAGCAGAAAGAGGAAAAATTGGAAAAAGTTCTTGTGGTTGACAAACAGGAGTTGATTGACCGCATGGAAGGTGACTGGGAACTACTGGGCGAACTGGTGGAGATGTTCAATGATTCTTACCAGCAAATGATCGATGACATTGGAAAAGCGATTCGTGAGGGGGATATTGAGCTGCTGGAGCGTTCCGCACACAGCTTAAAAGGGGCCATGGGCAATTTTTCGGGAAAACAGGCATTCGAAACGGCCCATGAACTGGAATTGATGGGCCGGAAGAAAGAAGCTGAAAATGCCGCTTCGGTTTTTGAGAGGCTGAAAGCGCAGGTTGATGAAGTCAATGCCGAGCTGCAGAGAATTGTCACCGAAGGGGCTTCATGCGAATCCTGATTGTTGAAGATGATGCCATTTCCCGCAAGCTGCTGCAAAGACGCCTGGAGAAATGGGATCATGAAGTAACTGCAGCGCCGGATGGCCTGGTGGCCTGGCAGGAGTTTCAGAAAGGAAATTATCCGATTGTGATCAGCGATTGGATGATGCCGGGAATGGATGGTCTGGAACTGACCCGCAGAATTCGCGGGCTCCAGAACACCGGATATACCTACATTATACTACTGACCGCGAAACTGGCCAAAGCGGACCTGATTCAGGGGATGGATGCGGGCGCGGATGATTTTATTACCAAGCCGTTCGATCCTGACGAATTCCGGGTGCGCCTGCGGGCCGGCGAAAGAATTGTGGAACTCGAAAAGGACCTCGAACTCAGGAATATTGCGCTGGAAGAGGCAAATCTGAGAATGCACCGGGACCTGGATGCGGCTGCAAAAATTCAGAAATCTCTGCTGCCAGCTATTCCGCCGGAGGCCAATGGTGTGCGTTCTGCCTGGTATTTTCAGCCTTGCGATCAGTTGGCCGGTGACATTTTTAATGTTTTCAAATTGGATGAAGATCATCTCGGCATTTACGTCATCGATGTCAGCGGACACGGTGTGGCCGCATCTCTCTGGTCGGTGATGCTGAGCCGAATGCTCTCTCCAAATTTTCAGCAATCCGGCCTGCTGTTGAAAAAGGACCACAAAACAGGCGATCTGCAGATTGTTCCCCCTGCGGCGGTTGCGGGAAAGCTAAACCGGTTGTTTCCCGTGAATCCCGAGACCGGGCAGTTCTTTACCATGCTTTATGGTGTCTTGAATCTTAAAAATCTGGAATTCCGTTACGTATCGGCGGGCCAACCGGATCTGCTGTACCTGCCATTCCGCAGGGAACCAAAAATTATCGAATTTCCTTCTTTTCCCATCGGCTTCAATGAAGAGCCGGGATATGAAGAAAAAGTGATCGGTTTGCAAGGTGGAGATCGGATTATTCTGTATTCCGATGGCGTCGTTGAGGCACGGAGGAGAGGCGGAGAAATGTACGGCAAAGATCGCCTGATTCAAGCCTTGCATCATAAAAAAGATCAGCAATTATCTTCCACCCTTCACGGAATAATGGATGATCTTTCCGTTTGGTGCGGCAAAAAGCAGTATGAAGATGACATAACAATGGTGGCCCTGGAAGTGAAGGCGGACGCCTGAAATGCAGATACAGGGAAATTGAAAGTATTTGTCCGCTTGACTGCTGTAATGGCCGGAAAGGGCTGCCAGGAAAGATGAAAATGTCTCAAACATAGTGTCAGGCAATTAACAAGAGAGACAGACTGTGGGCGGGGAAGTCAATAAATTTGAAGCAACCATTATCGGTAAATCTCCCAAAATCAGGGAGGTGGTTGAGCAGGCCCGCAAATCGGCCAGAAGCAGTTCCCTCACCACGCTGATCACGGGCGAAAGTGGTACCGGCAAGGAACTGATTGCCCGCCTCATTCACAACCTCAGCAATTTTTCGCATCAACCGTTTATTGACATCAATTGCGCTGCCATTCCGGAATCATTGCTTGAATCCGAGCTGTTCGGTTATGAAAAAGGGGCTTTCACCGGGGCATATGCGAGCAAACCGGGTTTGTTCGAACTGGCCAATGGCGGCACTATTTTTTTGGATGAAATCGGAAATACGACTTCAAATTTTCAGGCAAAATTATTGAAAGTCACTGAAAACAAAAAATTCCGCCGCATTGGCGGAGTGGATGAAGTAACTGTATCGACGCGGATCATCGCCGCCACCAACATTGACCTTTACGAGGCAGTGAGGATGGGAAAATTCCGTGCAGATCTATACTACCGCCTGAACATATATGAAATAAGAATGCCGCCGCTGCGGGAGCGGGAGGAGGATGTGATTCTCATTGCCCGCCATTTCATTGATTCGCTTAATCAGCAGTATGGGCGTCGTGTGAAAGGACTGGCGCCTTCGGCGGTCCATATCATAAAAACATATCCCTGGGCGGGAAATGTGCGGCAGTTAAAAAATGCCATCGAACGGGCGGTGTTGATGGAATGCGGCGACTGGATTGAAGCGGAACACCTTTCACTTGACCTGGCTCGCCTGCGGACCCGGAGGACCAGCCGAAGAGAGGCAGAAAGCCAAAAAAGACGACCAGGGTTTAATCGTTTTGAAATTCCTCCGCAAGGATTATCTCTGGAAGAAGTTGAACGGGATTTAATTCTGAGTGCGCTGGAAAAGTCCCGGGGGAACCTGAGCCAGGCTGCCAGATTATTGAAAATTCAGCGGGGCAAACTGAGGTACCGGCTGGAAAAATTGGGGATCGGATACCGGGAGATCCTGGATTTCAAATCGCCGGATTCCGGCAATTTCGACAATTGAATTAAATTTACTGCAAAAATCCTGCAATTACCCTCCTTCTCAAAACCTTGAGTTGAGCAAAAGAGAACGCCAGCATCCTCCCAATTAAGGAAAACTTTTTGGGACTTCACCCCCGGCAGGCTTGACTTTTTTAAAATATTGTAATACCTTATCAGTTCATTATTTTGCGAGTCATAAGTCATATATTTATTCTAATTACTTACTTATTTGAGGAGGTACCATGAGACGTCTTGTTTCCGGGCTTTTCTTATTAATGGTTTTTGCTGTTCTGTGGCTTTCCTGCGGTAAGCAGAAAACATCAGCTTTTCAGATTCCGGTTGAATATCATACACTGAATAACGGATTGAAAGTTGTGCTGTCACCGGATCATACTGCACCCATCGTGACAGTCGCGGTTTATTACAATATCGGATTTCGTATTGAACCGAAAGACCGCACTGGTTTCGCTCACCTGTTTGAGCATATGATGTTTCAGGGTTCCACCAACCTGGGAAAAATGGAGTTCATCCGACTGGTGCAAAGCAATGGTGGAGTTCTAAACGGTTCCACCCGCTTCGATTTTACAAACTATTTCGAAATTCTTCCTGAAAATAAACTTGAAACAGCGCTCTGGGCCGAAGCGGACCGTATGCGCGGACTTAACATCACCGAGGAGAACCTGAAGAATCAGCAGGGCGTGGTGATCAATGAAGTGAAAGTCAATGTGCTGAATCAGCCCTACGGCGGATTCCCCTGGCTGGACATGCCCCAGTATGCCAATCAAAACTGGTATAATTCCCATAATTTTTACGGCGATCTGAAAGATATTGAAGCGGCCACCCTGCAGGATGTGAAGGATTTCTTCCATACCTACTATGCGCCCAATAATGCCGTAGTCACCATCGTGGGAGATATTGAACCCGAAACGGCGCTGCAGATGGTCACCAAGTATTTTGGGGATATTCCTTCCGTGCCTCAGCCGCAGAAACCGGACATCAGTGAACCCCGGCAGGAAGAAGCAAAGCGGTTCACCAAGGATGATCCGCTGGCCAACCGTCCGGCGCTGGCTTTTTCCTATCATGTGCCGCCCAAGAATACGCCTGAGTATTATGCCATGGGGCTGCTGGACCAGATTCTGCTGCAGGGCAATGACAGCCGGCTGTATCAGGAACTGGTGCAGAACAAGGGGCTGACCGGGTCGGTGAACGGCGGCATCAACATGCTTGGAAATATGTTTGACTACAATGGCCCCATGCTCTGGACCGGTTACCTGTTTTTCGACAACAATGTTTCACCGGATACCATTATGCATGATGTTGATCAGGTGATCGAGCAGCTTCGTACTCAGAAAATTGATAAGGCGACGCTGGAGCGGGCAAAAGTGAAGATGAGAGCAAGTCTCTATCAAACGCTTGGCGAATTATACGGATTCGGCCGCGCAGATCTTATGGCGTGTTTTGCCCTGTTTGATAATAATCCCGGCGAGATCAATAATCTGGAAAAGCAATTCAGGGCCGTTACACCCGAGTTGATTCTGAAAACTGCCAGGGAATACCTGCGTTCCACCAACCAAACGGTGCTTGTTATTGAACCCAAACCGGCATCTCAATCATAAGGAGGAAGCCATACAATGAAAAACGTCAAAGTATTCCACATATTTTTATCATTGATTTTCTTCAGCAGCCTTTTGTTTTCACAGAAAGAGACGCCCCCCGAAGGCAGCCAGCCAAAAAATTTCGTCCTGCCCGCCCAGAAAACCTTTACGCTTAATAATGGACTGCAGGTAACAATGGTCCCTTACGGAACGCTGCCAATGGTCACCGTTCGCTGCATCCTGCGCGCAGGGAATCTGAATGAGCCCGCCGACGAGGTATGGGTCGCAGATCTGACGGATGATTTATTGAAGGAAGGCACCACCTCGCGCAGCGCAGAGGATATTGCACGGGAGGCCGCCAATATGGGCGGTGCCGTGGACGTATCGACAGGTTCGGATCAAAGCTGGGTTGGGGGAGAGGTGCTCAATGAATTCGGGCCGAAGTATATTGCGCTGCTGGCCGATGTCATTCAGAATCCCTCATTTCCCGAAACCGCCTTCGAACGCCTGCGGAAAGACTTTTTGCGCAATCTGAGTATCGCCAAAACCAGGCCGCAAAGTCTGGCAATGGAGAAATTTAACCAGGTGCTGTATGGAAATCATCCCTATGGCCATGTTTTTCCAACTGCAGAGATGCTTCAGGGATATACGATTGAACAGGTAAAGTCTTTCTACGATCAAAATATTGGTGCCCAGCGAACCCATATCTACGTAGTGGGCAAGTTTGATGAAGAGGCGATGGGGAATGCCATTCATGATAATTTCGACAATTGGAAAAAAGGACCCGAACCCTTGATTGATATTCCCAAACCGCAGTCGAAACGGGCGGTCTATATCATCGACCGGCCCGATGCGCCGCAATCGACCATTTACATGGGCGTGCCGGTTGTCGACCCCTCCAGCCCGGATTATATTCCCCTGCAGGTCACAAACACACTTCTGGGCGGGGCGTTCTCCTCACGTATCACCGCCAATATACGGGAGGAGAAGGGATATACCTATTCTCCCCGCAGTTCGATTTCTACCCATTACCGGAACGCCTACTGGGCGGAAGTGGCAGATGTGGGAACCGATGTCACCGGCGCGTCCCTCAAGGAAATATTCAAGGAAATTCACGGTCTGCAGAATGAAGCGCCTTCGCAGAAGGAACTCACCGGAATTCAAAATTATATGGCGGGCACATTTGTGCTCAGGAACTCGGCGCCCACCGGGATTATCGGACAATTGTCATTCATAGATCTGCATGGACTGGATACCAATTATCTGAATGACTATGTCAATAATCTCTATCAGGTGAAGCCGGAAGATGTGCAGCGTATTGCGCAGACATATTTTGTCGATAATGAGATGACTATTGTAATTGTGGGTGATAGAAAGAAGATCACCAAACAGGTGAAACCGTTCGGCAAAATTATCATGTAATGACGGAATTGGGTGTTTATTAAAGCAACTTAGATAAAAGTGGCAGATAGCTTCTTTCTGCCACTTTTTTAATGAAATATCGAAATAATTTGATACTGAGAAGTGAAAGTTTTTGGGATGAGGCTTATACTACCGTTTTTGTTCAGACACCGCCGTTCCCGGGCGTAAACAGACGGTCCAGCAAGATGATGAACAGTATGACCAGGGTGGCCCCACCAAAAATCTCCGGATGGGATTGAAAGCCGGTGTCTAATAAATTATATAGTTCCCTGAACGAAGGATTCTCGGCGAAGAATATTGAATTTAATTTATCCCAGAAGGCAGCATAAGGTTTCAGGCCGGTGTAATACAGGCTGACGATGATCCCAAGAATCACTCCCCCCAGCGCACCCAGGTTCTGCCACACTTTGGAGAGTCTGACGGATTGCTTTTCCTGCTCGATGCGGGACATCAGATTTTCAGAGAATTGGGGCGTCAGCCCATAACCGGGATCTTCCCTGAGCGCTCCGAAGATCAGCCGGTACTCTGCAACCTGCTGTCGGCAATCTGTACATTCCTGTAAATGCTTTTCGATGCCTTGTTTCTCGGAATGATCTGTCTCGCCGTCGAGATAGCGCTGTATGTCATTTTCCCGCAAATGAAATTTCATTACAGTTCCTCCGGCTGGTATTTTGCCAAAAGTCTTTCCCTTAAATGTTTTCGTGCCCGGAAAAGATAACTTTTCACAGTACCTTCAGGCAAGTTCATAATTTCTCCGATCTCTGCATAGCTCATTTCTTCCAGATGATAAAGTGTTAAAATCGTCTTATAATGGACCGGTATTTTTTCGATTTCTTTCTGGATTCTGACTGAGAGATCATCCTTTTCCGCCAATTTTAGTGGAGAGTTCTCCGGCATCGAATAATCCAGAATGCTCTGGTTGTCGGCTGCAAAATCGTCGAAAAGAACTGCTTTTTTCTTCTCCAGGACATTGATGCAGGTATTATACGCGATTCTTCCGATCCAGGTGGATAATTTGGATTCGAAACGGAAATGGGAAAGGTTCTGATAGACCTTCAGAAAAATGTCCTGGCATATATCTTCCCTTTCCGAAGCGTTCGGGATCATGCGGAAAACAATATGCGCCACCAGCTTCTGGTAGTTTTCCACCAAATGTTGAAATTCACGGGTGTCCCCCGCCAAAATTTGCCGGATCCGGCGTTTTTCTTCATCCATAATTCTCTAACCAGTCTCATTTGAATAGACAGGTGAATGCGGAAAAATGTTGCACAGAAATAAATTGCTGCTGCAACATTTTAGGAAAAAGTCTGTCAGATATAGCAGAGAATATTTAGAAAGGAGACTTTAGATGAGTTTTGATTTCATAATTCCGGTGACTTTATTCCTGGTTATTGGCTGGATAATTAAAGTGCTGTCCGATAATCGGTTGCGGCAACGACTGATCGAAAAGGGAGAAATTGATGAGAATATTAAGCAACTGGTGGTCGGAACCGGCCATGCTCAGCTTTCATCTTTAAAATGGGGACTGGTCCTGATCGGCCTTGGACTGGCGCTTTTTATCGGGGAGATGTTCCCACAAGATATCAACGAAGGTGTAACCGTGGGCGGAATGTTCCTGTTTGCGGGAATCGGTTTTCTGGTCTATTATTTTGTGGCAAAAAATGTCAATCGCAGTGGCCAGCGGGAAGTGGCGGAAAATTAATTTTTGAATCGATGCATCGGAATCGAAATGATGTCCGCAGCGCAGAACCTTATGCTTCTGCGGAGCAAAGGAGGACCCGGCAATGACCGGGTTTTCTTTTTGGGAGGTAAACCGTATTTATCAATACTTCATGGCTGGCAAACCGAAATATTTCCGCAGCAGAGCAAGCTGACCGATATGATAAGATTCGTGCTGCAGGAGAAATGAAATTCCGCCTAAAACGGTGTTGTCAACCGAGGGGAATTTTGTATCAGATTTGGAAATCAGCAGTTGAGCGGGCAGCGCAGCGAAACCATTGGAGAGTTTCGCAGAGACCTCATTCCAGGACCCGATGAGTTCCTTTAAGGCCGGAAAGATTTCAAATTCATCAATACTATTTATCTGTGAAAACAGTCCTTTGAGCGGGTGAGTATACGAGATTCCGGTATAATCGGCCAGATAAAACCGGCCGTCCAGCACGTGGCAGGCGATAAATCCCATATTATTCATGCCCGCGCTGATCCGGATTTTCAGGATCTCATCCGTGACCTTATCCAGTGCATTCAGAAAAAGGTGGGTGTTCAGATTCAGGATCTGAAAAGCAGGCAAAATCGATTGTTCCATTAATACCTCCTGAAGCGTATTAATTGAATTTGTTTTACCGGAATAATTTTTTCCACCCCAACCTGATTAAAAGAAAAGAAAGCGAAATTATGATTGAGAAGAATAAAAAAACACTTCCCGATGTATCTTCTCCGGAGAGATGCCGTGCGATTCCAGCCATTCAGTGACATCATAGACCATGGCATCGAGGCCGCAAAGGTAATAGTGGATGTCCTTCTCCAGCGGAAGTGACGGCAGCAATTGAGTTATCCTGCCATAATGATAATCGTGATCCGAATGTTTGGATACAGCCAGAAGGGTCGGACAGTTCTCCCTTAATACATCGTAACCAACCGCATCCTCAGTTCTGCGAACGCCGTACAAACACTGAAGCGGCGGTTTTTCGGGATGACTTCTAATGTATGAAAGGAACGGCGAAATGCCGGTCCCTGTGGCAACAAAGACAAATTTTTCCTCATTTCTGTGAATTCCCGGGTGCAGCCAGCCGAACGGCTGACTGACTCTGATTCTATCCCCCTTTTTCAGATTCGAAAGATATGTGGTCATTTCACTGTCATCCATCTTCCGGATCAAAAGCCGCAGAACGGATTCATGGGTTCCCGAGGCAATACTGTAAGGGCGCAGGGTGGCATCGTCTTCCCCATAGATTGAGATACAATCACCCGGATTGAATTCCAATCCCTCCCGGTAAAGCTGCAATTCAAAGATTTCATCCGTATGCCAATACACATTTTTTACAACTATTATTTTTGATTCCGAATCATGGTTGTCATTTTCTACATGATCCAAAAATTCATTTTTCAATTCTTTCAAAATATTTAACATCTCCCTTTACAAATCCTTAATGAGAAATGGTCTCAATTGTAAGCCAAGAATTCTACTGGCATAAAGCTATCAGGTTTCAGGTATTTTTAATAAATCGTAAAATCCTTTAAATCAGTGAGAAAAATAGAAAGATGTTAGTATTTCTTATTGCACATTTCTGAAAGATAAAATAGAACATTCCTTTAACCGCGACTATCTTTTGAAGTGCTGAATTCTCTTTTCACCTGCGCAAATGACATCGGATGCAAGTCCCACAAACAGACCGTGGGACATGATGCCCGCCCGCTTGTCAAGCCTTTGTGCCAGGGCCTTCACTTCCTTAATTTCGCGGAACTGGCAATCCAGGATAAAATTATACTGGTCGGTCTCAAAAGTGCTGCCGTCAGCGTGGGTGCGCAGCAGAACATGCGCTTTTAGGGACTTCAGGTAATTCATTTCCGGCACCCAGGCGAAAGGCAGCACTTCTACCGGCAGGCGGTGTTTGGTGCCCAGTATGGGTGAAAGTTTGCTGTCATCCACAATAATAATAACCCGCTGGCTGGCCTGGGCGACGATCTTTTCGCGGAGCAGGGCGCCGCCTCCCCCTTTTATGAGATTGAGGTTTTCATCCACTTCGTCCGCGCCGTCGATGGTCAAATCAATGACAGGTTTTTCCTGCAGGCTGGTCAAAGGGATTCCCAGACGTCTCGCTTCGCGGGCAGTGTGGATGGAGCTGGGAATGCCGACGACATTCTTAAGTCTTCCGTCTTTTATCAATCCGCCGATCTGTTCCAGGGCAAACTGTGTGGTACTTCCCGTCCCCAAACCGATGACCATGCCGTCTTCAACATATTCCACGGCCTTTTCTGCCGCCTGCTGCTTATAAAGGTCTTTGTCGCCCATTGATCCGCTCCGTTGTTAAATAAGATTTTTAGAAATTCAGATGAATTACTCATTTGATACCAGTTGCCGGAAAGAAAGTTTACCGCTTATATCAGCAAATAATCGCCAGCCATTTGAAATATGAAAATTTCCTCTACAAAAATAAATAAAATTTTTGGCAATATTTAATGATTTTGACATAATTTTTTAGAGGATATTATTTGGAAAATATTTTTGGTAAATTATCTTCCGTTTCTAAAGAGCGATGGAATACCAATTAGGCCGGACTTCATGGAAGCCAATACTTGAAACATTTTAGAGGAGGAATGGAAAATGAACTTTGTTAAAAGAAAGGCATTGAAGATTTCTTTGTTTTTTGTGATCTCAACCTTTGCATTTCAAATGAGCTGCGGGAAATCAGGAGGGCAGGACATGACCAGCGATTTTAAAGATTTTGTGAGCAATTATGAGAAAAAAGTTGTCCCGCTGTCGAAAGAACTCAATCTGGCCTATTTTGAGGCGACCACCAGCGGGAAAGAAGAACTTTATCAGAAATACGCGGACCTGCAGGTTGAGCTGAGTAAGATTAATTCGAACAGGGAAGATTTTGCGAAGCTCAAAAAATTTAAAGCGTCCAATTCCATAATTGATCTCCAATTAAAACGGGAACTGGAGGTTTTGTATAATGCCTACCTGGATAACCAGATCGATCCGGCCCAGTTGGAGAAAATGATTAATAAACAGGCGGAGATCGAGAAAAAGTTCTCCACTTTCCGCGCGGAATTGAATGGGAAGAAAGTCACCGATAACGAGATTGAAGAAATCCTGAAAAACGAAACGGATTCACAGAAATTAGAAAATACCTGGGTGGCCAGCAAGCAGGTGGGACAGGAAGTCGCGGATGATATCAAAGAACTTGTGGAGATGAGAAATGCTGCCGCCCGGGAATTGGGTTTTTCCAATTTTCATGCTATGAAACTGAAATTAAATGAACAGGACCCCGATACCATAGAAGCCCTGTTTAATGAACTTGATGACCTGACTCGGGATGCCTTTGCCAAGTTGAAAGATGAGATGGATGTGATCCTGGCAAAACGATATCACATTAAAAAAGAACAATTAATGCCCTGGCACTACCAAAACCGCTTTTTCCAGGAAGCGCCGAAAATCTATAATGTGGATCTCGACAAATATTATCAGGATAAAGACATTATTTCTCTTGTCAAGCAGTTCTATGCGGGCATCAGGCTGCCCATTGATGATCTGGTAAAAGCCAGTGATTTGTATGAACGGGAAGGGAAATATCAGCATGCCTACTGCACCGACATTGACAAGGAGGGCGATGTCCGGGTGGTCGGAAATGTAAAACCGAACGCCGGATGGATGAACACCATGCTTCACGAATACGGGCATGCGGTTTATGATAAATTCAGTGATAAAAATCTCCCCTGGCTACTTCGCGAACCTGCGCATACTTTTACGACTGAAGCGGTCGCCATGCTATTCGGACGTTTTGCGTCCAATCCTGCTTGGCTGCACGATATGGTTGGTGTTCCGGAACAGGAGACCCAAAAAATCGCCGGCGAATGTGAAAAGTCACTACGCCTGGAACAGCTTGTTTTCAGCCGCTGGGCGCAGGTGATGTACCGGTTCGAAAAAAATATGTATGAGAATCCCGATCAGGATCTGAATAAACTGTGGTGGGATCTGGTGGAAAAATATCAGATGATCAAACGTCCGGAAAATCGCGATTTCCCGGATTGGGCGGCCAAAATTCATGTGGCGCTGTATCCTGCATATTATCACAACTATCTGATGGGCGAACTGCTTGCTTCGCAGCTTTATTATTATATCAGTGAAAATGTGCTGCATTCTGCTGACATTCGTCAGGAGAGCTTTGCAAATCAGAAGGCGGTGGGCCAGTACCTGATTAACAATGTGTTCAAGCCCGGGAAAATTTATTACTGGAATGATATGATTGAGAAGGCCACCGGGGAGAAGTTAACCGCGAAATACTTTGCCAAACAGTTTGTCATGTAATGATTATGTGAAACGGAAAGCCCCCGATCAAAATCGGGGGCTTTTTTGTAATCAGAAATCCCGCATAATTTATTTCCTATTAAAGGTTCGATAGAAAGAGGCACCCTGGGGGGGCGCTCACTGGAGAAATGCAAATCCATCCCGCCGGGCTGAATGCTCCATTCATTTTGAAAAATATGGCTCCTTTTGGGAATCATCTTTTGCATTCTCCTCATTTCACATTAATCCGTATCATTCTTACCCGCTATTCTGCAATACCGGCTGAAATGCAGAAGGAAAAGTATATTATTCATCTTAGGCCCTCTGCATTGGCGGGGACGGGAGAGGCATAGGACTGCTTTTTTTATCATGGAAAAAAGGGGAATTTTTCCCGGTCGATTTTTCAAAATGTTTCATCATTGAAACATTCGCGAAATTCCGGGGTGCAAATAATAAGGCTTAACAAACTGTTAATATGGCACTTAATAACATTATCCATTTTCTGGCACGCGGATTGTAATAAAATAGGGGAAGTCAGGGAGAAGTTTTAGAATGTTTGATTTGTTAAAGAAGCCGCTACAAAAATTGGAGGAAAAAGGGATGCGCAAGAAAAGCCTGGCCGGCTTTTACCGCATTCGAATTGTCAACAGGTCTAAACATGTTATTTGGCTTGCCAAGAATACGGTGGGTGATCTTCATGACATCATCCCGCCGGGAAGAAGTCTTGAGATCAGATTACCTTTAGCCCTTCGCATGGAATTTTATGCCTACAAGGCGTCAAGCAATCTTGCGATTACCGGTCTGGATTATTATTCCAGAAAGGAATTTACCCAGGAAGCCGTCTGGGTTATTCAGTAAATAAATGTTTTTCGGGAGGTTTCACACCACAAAGCTGTTAGGAAGGAAACCGTTGCCCCTCGCCTAACGCACACCCGGGAGTCAGGGTTCCCCACCCTGCTCCCGTTTTTTTATGGCTCTTTTCGTTCCCCTAACTTCAGATATCTCCGTAAAATCGCTTTTCAGCGCAGATCAGCTTCTGGCAAAGTACTACTGACAATGACTCGCAATTTCCCGAATGCATAATAGGGCGTAATGGCTCTGAACAGATTATTGTAATATGCCCAGAATTGGGATCTGCAAAGAAAAAGAAAGTCAAGACCGGCGATTGTAACATTTCATCATAAAAAACTTTATTTCACTATTTTCAGGCCAATTGATATTTGCGTGTGACCTTATTTAAAAAAAGAGAGTCCTTTATGCGATTAAAATATATGGCCGTCATTTTGGTTTCGATTTTTGCGGTTTCACTCATGCAGCGCTGCACTTCTACAGGCGGGGACAGCGCTAAAAAAACGTATGTTCTGCCTGGTGAAAAACATTTGAAAAATCTGCGGATGCTGACAACCGGCGGAGAAAATGCCGAAGCTTACCTGTCGTTCGATGAAAAGCGACTGATCTTTCAGTCGACATCCGGCGAGCTGGAATGCGATCAGGAATTTCTGATGAATGTGGACGGGACTGGCAAAAAAATGATATCTGATGGGAAGGGACGGACTACCTGCGGCTATTTTTTGCCGGGAGATACCACTGTGCTCTATGCATCAACTTTTCCGGCGGGAGAAAATTGTCCGCCGCCTCCGGATTTATCCCACGGTTATGTCTGGAAACTCTACGATTCCTATGATATCTTTCTGGCGGGACTGGACGGCACGATTCGCAGGCAGTTGACCGATTCCCCCGGATATGATGCCGAGGCCACCGTTTCTCCCATGAAGAACAAAATCGTCTTCACTTCCATGCGTGACGGGGACCCCGAAATTTATGTGATGGATCTTGACGGCAGTAACCAGAAGCGGCTGACCCATGAAAAAGGATACGACGGCGGACCCTTTTTTTCCTGGGATGGCTCCAAAATAGTCTTTCGCGCCAGTCGCCCCAAGACAGAACATGAGCTTGCCGATTATAATGATCTGGTAAACAACGGACTGGTACGGCCAACGACACTGGAACTCTATGTGATGGATTCCGATGGGAGTAATATCCAGCAGGTGACCCATTTCGGGAAAGCTTCTTTTGCCCCTTTTTTCCATCCGGACGGGAAACGAATTGTTTTTTCATCCAATATTGACAGCAAAGATGGGCGCAACTTTGATCTCTATCTGATCGGCATTGATGGAACCGGATTGGAGCGCATTACATATAATGATACCTTTGACGGGTTTCCCATGTTTACGCGTGATGGCAAACATCTGGTTTTTGCTTCCAACAGATTTAATGCCAAAAAGGGAGACACCAATATTTTTTATGCGGATTGGATTGATTAGAGCGGTCATCATTCGGGCAGAACGCACCAGCGGCGCGCAATTTCTCGTACCGCATTCATCCAAATACGTATTGCAAAATCTGATGATTTTCAAAAAAAGAAGGTGCTGAAATCATGTATTCCAGTTTTCGGGCATTAATGAATCGGGGTATTGATTACGCAGGTCTGTTTCCGCCTGCGGAATTATCCATGAAGGAGGCCATTCACAATTTTGTCCGTTATCGTGATGATTCAGAGGCGTGGATGTTGTCCCGCTTCATCTGCCCGGCTTCCCGCCTGAAAGAACTGGCGCCGTTTGGAGAGAATCTGTTCGCGAAGAATCCGCCATATGTATTTTCCGTCCTGGCGCGCAGCGGCGGATCAGGCGCAGAATATACGGAAAATCTAAGAAAAGATCTGCAGGATGCAGCCGAATTCCGGGAAAAATTCCATAAGCAGGTGAGGGTCGACATGCTGGAAACCAAGTTTTCAGGAGATATTTATGACCAGATAACGCTTCACCGGGTGCTTCGGATTTTAAATGAGACTGCCGAACTGATTGATCAGGCGGGTCCCCCGGAGATGACCCCTTTTTTTGAAGCGGTGTGGGATGAGGATTGGGAACAGACTATTCCAATCATCATTGAGGCACTTTCCGCTCTGAATAAAGATTTGGCGGATTCCGCCGGGGATCGCCGCTGCCGTCCGGCGGGGTTGAAGCTGCGATGCGGCGGCCTGAACCAAGCTGATTTCCCTTCACCGGATAAGATTGGTTTTGCCGTAACAGAATGCCGGAAAGCCGCAGTTCCATTGAAAGCAACCGCCGGGCTTCACCATCCCTTCCGTCATCTAGATGACAATATCGGGACAAAAATGCACGGTTTTATTAACCTGTTCGGGGCTGCAGTGCTTTCCCGGCAACACGATCTTCCGCATGCGAAGGTGCAGGAAATTTTGCAGGACGAAGATCCTTCCCATTTTCAGTTTGCTGAAAATGAATTGAAATGGGGTGATTTGACTGCCCAAACAGGCGAAATAGAAGATGCCCGCCACTCGTTTTTCCTCTCCTTCGGCAGTTGCAGTTTCGATGAGCCCCGCGCGGATTTAAAATCGATGAACTTATTATAAGGCGCTGTTGTTTTGTTCTTCATAAACGGAGACACCGGAGTGAATATCACCAATGATCCAAAATTAAAATCATTTGTGCCGGTAAAACCGGATTCTCATTTTCCCATACAAAACCTTCCCTATGGCGTTTTTCGGCACAAAAACGGCGGAACCCCCCGGGTTGGAGTGGCAATCGGCGAAATGGTGCTGGATCTGTCTGTTTTGGAAAAGCAGGGCCTTTTTGAGAAAACGCCGGTTGGAGGCGACGGCATTTTTTCCAGGCCGTCCCTGAACGAATTTATGGCTTTGGGGCGGCCTTCCTGGAAAGCAGTGCGCGCGGTCATCAGTTACCTGCTGCGCGAGGACAATCCCACACTGCGCGACAGCAAAGCGCTCCGGGATCTCGCACTGACTCCCATGGAAGCGGTTGAATTGCTGCTTCCGGTGGAAATTGGTGATTACACGGATTTCTATTCTTCAAAGGAACACGCCACCAATGTCGGCAGCATGTTTCGCGGAAAAGAAAATGCGCTGATGCCCAACTGGCTGCATTTGCCGGTGGCCTATCACGGGCGTGCCAGTTCGGTGGTCATCAGCGGGACTGACCTGCACCGCCCCTTGGGACAGCTCAAACCGGATGACTCCGAAAGGCCGGTTTTTGGACCCAGCCGGCGGGTGGATTTTGAGCTGGAGACGGGTTTTTTTACCGGACCCGGAAATAAGCTGGGAGAACCTGTTCCCATCGATGAAGCTCCGCAGCATATTTTTGGCATGGTGCTGGTAAACGACTGGAGCGCCCGGGATATCCAGAAATGGGAATATCGGCCGTTGGGACCGTTTCTGGCCAAAAATTTCGGAACTTCCATCTCACCCTGGGTAGTCACCATGGAGGCGCTGGAACCATTTCGCACTGCCGGACCCGAGCAGGAGCCCCAGCCACTGCCATATTTGCAGAGTAAAGGAGATTGGGCCTACGATATTGTGCTGGAAGTCTCTCTGCAGGGCGAAAAGATGGACCACCCGCAGCGGCTTTGTCGTTCAAATTTCAAATACATGTATTGGAATGTGTGCCAGCAGCTGGCCCATCATACCATTAATGGCTGTAATCTTCGCCCCGGGGATTTGCTGGCGTCGGGCACTATCAGCGGCCCGGATCCGGGCTCTTACGGCAGCCTGCTGGAACTGACCCGGGCGGGCGAAAATTCCATCAAATTTCCCAATGGGCAAGAGCGTCGTTTTATTCAGGATGGTGACCGCTTAACCATAACGGGCTGGTGTGAGGGCGAAGAATACCGCATCGGCTTCGGAGAGGTAACCAGTAGAATTCTGCCGCCGCGAAAAGAATACCAATTTCAGTAATGAACTCAGGGAAAAGTGTTGAATGAAAGATACAATTGAAAAATATGATGTTTTGATTGTCGGTGCGGGGCCCATTGGTCTTGCCTGCGGCATCGAAGCCCGGAAAAGGGATTTATCTCACATTATCATCGAAAAAGGGGCTATCGTCAACTCAATTTTTCATTATCCGACAAATATGACCTTCTTTTCCACCTCGGACCGGCTGGAGATTGGTGAGGTGCCTTTCATCTCTCACGGCAATAAACCGACCCGCCGCGAAGCACTGGAATACTACCGGCGCGTGGCGGGTGCGTGGAAATTAAATATCCGGATTTACGAAAGAGTCCTCAATATTGAAGGGCAGGCGGGTGACTTCATAATCTCTTCTGACAAAAATACCTGCCGCGCGAAGACCGTGATCGTGGCGACAGGCTACTACGACAATGCAAATCTGATGAATGTCCCGGGAGAGGAACTCTCCAAAGTGAGGCATTATTATGATGAGCCGCATCCATATGCCTATCAGAAAGTGGCGGTAATTGGCGGGGCCAATTCCGCAGTAGATGTGGCTCTGGAAACCTACCGGGTAGGCGCTGAGGTTATGATGATTGTGCGCGAACCTTCCCTGAGCGATCGAATCAAATACTGGGTGAAGCCGGATATTGAAAACCGTATTAAGGAAGGTTCCATAAAAGCATATTTTGATTCAGCGGTCAAAGAGATTCGGCAGAATGAGATTGATGTTCGGACGCCAAATGGGCTGGTGACCCTTGAAAATAATTTCGTGCTGGCGATGACCGGATATCATCCCGATTATGAATTCATTAAAAAGATTGGCATTGAAATCAGGAATGATGAGTGGTCGAGCCCGGTGTGCGATCCCGATACTTTTCAGACCAATAAACCCGGACTATTTTTGGCCGGAGTGGTATGCGGGGGAATGAAAACCGCGAAGCTTTTTATCGAGAATTCCCGCGAGCACGCCATTCGGATTCTCGATTTTATGGAGCAGCATAGACTGCTTCAGTGATTGTGAGAGATTAGATAATACTTTATGAAATCGATAGATTTGACGAGGGTGAATTTACCGGATTTCCGGAAGCGCCTTCTGAATTGGCATTCTGAAAACCAACGCAGGCTTCCCTGGCGGGAAACAAGCAATCCCTATTTTATCTGGGTTTCCGAGGTCATGCTGCAGCAGACCCAGGTGGTCAAGGTTCTTGAATATTACCGGAAATTCATCAAAACATTTCCGGACATCCGGCGGCTGGCGGCAGCCGACCTGCAGGATGTGTTGAAGGTGTGGGAAAAAATGGGATATTACGCCCGCGCCCGCAACTTGCACAAGGCAGCCCGCATGATTGTCGAAGAACTGGACGGCGAAATTCCTTCCGAATTCGAACGGTTCCGGAAATTGCCCGGAGTGGGGGAGTACATTGCCGCTGCGGTGATGAGCATTGCCTTCAACAAATCCTATGCTGTCGTAGACGGAAACGTGAAACGGGTGCTGTCCCGTATTTTTTTGATGGAGGCGCCTGTTAATGGATCAGGCTCAGGGAAAATTTACCGGGAGCGTGCCGATTTTCTATTGGATAAAGAGCATCCCGGCATGTTTAACCAGGCGATGATGGAACTGGGTGCCACGATCTGCAAGCCGCAAAACCCACTGTGCGACCAATGTCCGGTGTCAAATTATTGTGCTGCCAACCGGGAAAGCAGGCAGCAGGATTTTCCGCTGCGAAAGCCGGCCCGTAAGATTCCGGAATACCACATCTCTGTGGGAGTGGTTCATAAAAACGGGCAGATTTTAATTACCCGCAGGAAGAATGAGGGGCTGCTGGGCGGCCTTTGGGAATTTCCGGGCGGGAAGGTCCGGCCGGGTGAAACCGCCAGGGAAGCATGTTTGCGTGAGATCAGAGAGGAGGTCGGTTTGTCCGTGGATATCATTGATTATTTGATAGAGGTCAAACATGCCTATACTCATTTCAAAATCGTGATGGATGTATACCGCTGCCAGTATTTAACAGGCGAAGTGAAACTGAACGGTCCGCAGGACTACCGCTGGATCAGTCTCGAGGAAATTGAGCGGTACCCGTTTCCCATGGCCAATCACAAATTTATTCCCAGACTGATGGAAATAGCGGAGAATAAATTGGGACAGTGATTTTATTCTGATTTTTATTTCGCCCTCCTCCGGCCATATTGATGGTCGAAGGTCAGAATATGGGACGAATACAACTTCGGGGCATGCCAGTCTGCAATTATTAAAACCGATGTTACTGACGCCGGATGATTGAAACATTAAGTTTTTTCGAACATTTAACCTACTCAGTGAAAAAGGGGCTTGACATGGCTCTTGGATTTATTATGTTTATAGTGTGATGTTAATTTGATCGGGATTTTGACATAAATTATACTTTGATTTAAAAAGCTGAGGTAAAAATGACAATAAATGAAGATCCCAGGTTTTGTCCCGTTATGAATATGCTCTGCCCGCAGGGGCAAGAAAAGGCCCATGAATGCCGGACCCGTTATGAAGAGGATTTTGACCCGGTGCGCAATTTCCGGGATTTCGATATATATTGTTGCTCCTATGAACGGACGCAGCAGATCGATGAAGGTGCACCCATCGTGTAGCTTTTTTTGTAATTCGTAATCCCGCTTACCCAATTGATTCCAATTGCTTTGTGATATGATGTAATACTGATTAAGAAAAACGAATAAAAATTTTTAAAAATTAATTGAGAATGCGTCTCAATTCAAGGTTTTACGAGCAATATGCACTTGATTTATGTAATAAGTCGTTTATTCTAATAAAATTAAATAAATTCAGAAAGGAGTTTTGCCATGGCGTATGAGTGGAAGTTCAATAAACGGCCCTATGGGGATGAAGAAGCAAAATCGCTTCTCAAAAATGTGGTCTCGCCCGAAACCACGGATTGGCATTACAATAAGCATCACAAGGGATATGTCACGGCGCTGAACACCATCGAAAATGAGCTGCAGACCGCCGATCGTTCCAAAGCCAACGGGAATTACAGTCATATTGGTGAACTGAAGCGCCGCCTCACCTGGAACCATTCCGGCGCTTTGCTGCACGATATCTACTGGGCTAACATGGGCGGCGATGGCGATCCTTCCAAGGGACCCGAGGTTGTGGCGGCAATTGAAAAAGAATTCGGTTCCTTGGACAAATGGAAAGCGGATTTCAAGGCCTCGGCGGTATCAGCAAAATTAAGCGGCTGGGGGCTGCTGGTACTGGATACCCTTTATAGTGGACGCCTGCTGAATGTGCTGGTAGATGAGCATCAATACGGTGCAATTTGGGGCGGCATTCCGCTGATTGCCTGCGATGTTTTTGAGCATGCCTATTACCACAAAGACGGTCCGGGGCGGGCGGCATATATTGACAATTTTCTGGGCGATTTGCATTGGGGCCGCATTAATGAGCGCTACAAAAAGTATGCGCGATAGAATAAAATAATATTTATTAGCTAACAGGGGGTGTCCCCCGGATTTTTATGCTGTTCTTATTTCAAAACTGTCCCGGGACCTGCGAATGATTTCGGGACGGTTCGCTTTTTAATCATGGCGGGTATATTTCAGAAGCATATTTATCCAATTGCGGTACAATCGCAGACAAAGTCGGAACAGCCCCGGAAAAAGGGGGATTTTTATGAAGATTTATCCGATACAAACCGGGACCGTTCAAATAAAAACCAGACAGCGGCAGGGCAAGGGGCGCGGTTTGGCTCGCAAACTGAATATGATGTTTGACAGTGACTGGACAGAGCCGCTGCCCATATTTGCCTGGGTCATCGACCATGACGAGGGAATCATTGTGGTGGACACCGGAGATACTGCCCGAACGTCCGAACCGGGCTATTTTCCATTCTGGAATCCCTATTATCGTCTGGGCCTGCGAATGGATATATTGCCGGAGCAGGAAATCGGCCCGCAGCTTCGCAAACTGGGCATATCGCCCTCGGACGTGAAAACCCTGATTCTGACTCATTTCCATACAGATCATGCCGGCGGGCTTCATCATTTTCCGGATTCCAAAATCCTCGCAAACGGGACGGATTATAAATCCGCACAGGGGTTTTGGGGAAAATTGCAGGGTTATTTGCCGCACCGCTGGCCGAAATGGTTTCGGCCAACTCCGGTTTCCTTTGAATCAAATTCTGCAGGATCGTTTGAAAAGAACTTCCGGGTGACTGAAAGAGGGGATGTCATAATTGTGCCGACTCCCGGCCATACGCCAGGGCATATGTCGGTTGTTGCAGAGGAAAACGGTGTTTATTATTTTCTGGCGGGAGATACCACATATACCGAACAGATCCTTCTCGATGAACAGGTGGATGGTGTCAGCCCGGATGAAAGCACAGCACTGATGACCATTCGCAAAATCCTCGATTTTGCGCGCACCCGTCCCACTGTTTATTTGCCGACCCATGATCCCGATTCACTGCGCCGTTTGCGGGAAAACAGGGTTCTCGCAGCGGAAGATTTGCAGACTGCTATGGCGGGATAAAAAATATAATTGGGACTCTGAATAAAAGAGGAGCTCTGTGGATAGAGCTCCTCTTTTATCTAAGAGAAATAAGCTACAAAAACCAATTACGACCATCTATTGCAGACCTGCCGCCGAACAGGCGCCCCGGACTTGGCAGATCGCCACTTATTGTTCCAGCGTCGTCAAATCTCCTTCATCCAGGCCCAGCGCCCGCGCTTTAAGCACGCGACGCATGATCTTTCCGCTGCGCGTCTTGGGAAGGGAATCCACAAATTTTATTTCTTCCGGCCGGGCAATCCGGCCCATTTCATGGGCAACATGGTCTTTCAGTTCTTCCGCCAGCTTTTTGTTTCCCGTGAGTCCGGCGCGCAAAATGACAAAGGCGTGAATGGCATTTCCTTTCAGTTCATGAGGCAGGGCAATTGCCGCCGCTTCCGCCACTGCCGGATGGCTGACCAATGCGCTCTCGATCTCGGCAGTCCCAAGGCGGTACCCGCTTACTTTTATCACATCATCGATACGGCCGATAACCCAGATATAGCCGTCCTCATCCATGCGGGCGGCATCTCCGGCCTTATACCATCCCTGCTGCTCATAATCCTTCCAATAGGTCTCCTGGTAACGGTCGGGATCTTTGTAGATGGTGCGCGCCATTCCCGGCCAGGGCGCTTTGATGACCAGTTTCCCCTCTTCCCCCGGCGGGACTTCTTTACCCGCATCGTCAACCACTGCCACTTCATTGCCAAAAAACGGTTTGGCGGCCGATCCCGGTTTCAGGGGCATTGTGGGCAAGGGCGTAATCATGAAACCGCCGGTTTCCGTCTGCCACCAGGTATCCATAATAGGACATTTTTCTTTTCCGATAACGCGGTAGTACCAGCGCCAGGCTTCCGGATTGATCGGTTCACCTACTGAACCCAGCAGGCGCAGACAGGAGATATCGTGCCGGTTGGGCCAGGCCTCGCCAAAACGCATCAGTCCGCGGATGGCGGTCGGGGAGGTATAAAGAATGGTAATACCATATTTTTCAATCATCTGCCACCAGCGATTGGGATAGGGGTGATTGGGGGCACCTTCGTACATTAAAATAGTGGACCCGTTGATGAGCGGCCCATAAACGATGTAGCTGTGGCCGGTAATCCAGCCCGGATCAGCGGCGCACCACCAGCGATCCTCATCTTTGATATCGAAGACATATTTATGGGTGGTGGCGGTATAAACGCTGTAGCCGCCATGGGTATGGACCACACCCTTAGGCCGTCCGGTAGTTCCGGAGGTATAAAGAATAAAGAGCATATCTTCGGCGTCCATCTCCTCGGTGTCGCATTTGGCGCTGGCTATCGGCAGGGTCATCAGTTCATTGTAGTAGAAATCGCGGTCATTTTCCATGAATACCTCATGCCCTGTTCTCTTGACGGTTATGCAAACCTCGATGGTGGGCGATCGTTTCATTGCTTCATTGGCAATGTTCTTCAGGTCGGTTATCTTGCCGCGCCGCCAGCCGCCGTCTGCGGTGATCAGTATCCGGCTGTTGGCGTCTTCAATTCGTTCCGCCAGCGCCTCCACGCTGAATCCGCCATAAACCACACTGTGGGCAGCACCGATTTTGGCGCAGGCCAGCATGGCGATGGCCAGTTCGGGAATCTGGGGCAGATAAATGGTGACAATGTCTCCCCGTTTCACCCCCATGCTTTTCAATACATTGGCAAATTTTGACACTTCCCGGTTCAGTGCATGATAGGAAAAGGTGCGCAAATCTCCGGGCTCGCCTTCCCAAATCAAAGCCAGTTTATTGCGATGCCAGTTTTTCAAATGCCGATCGATAGCATTGTGGATAATATTGGTCTTTGCGCCTACAAACCATTTGTAGAATGGGGGATTGCTATCATCCAGCACCTTTTCCCACTTTTTATACCATTCCAGATTTTCGGCCTGCTCGGCCCAGAATTTTTCCCGGTTTTGGATAGACTTTTGGTACAGGGAGTCATAATCCTTTATATAAGCGCTCTCGACGACCTCTGGCGCCGGGTAGTATAGTTCACCATTCCCATTGGAATTCTTGCTTTTAGCCATGACATAACCTCCTGTATAATATTTTTGAATGTTAATATGAGTATTACAACATTTAGATTATTCAAATAAATGCCCCCACTGCTGTTTGGCCCGGACAGGAAACGGCGGAATATACCAGAATGAATGAAAATCGGTGATCAAATAATATGTCAGCTCAGTAATCTATAAATAAATGGCTCGGAGGAGTCAACGCTATCTCAGTCAGAACACACAGTATAATTGGAAAATCCGCTAATTTCCGAATCAAAGTATAGAAAAAGGTTGTTTGTTTCAAATGCTGCATATTCAAAATAATTTTAAATATAAAGGAAAAGAAATGTGATGCAATGAGAATTCATGCCAAAAAATGTTTTGATAATATATTTTTGACAAATAAAATTGAATTAAGTTGAAAGATTCTTTGTTTTGTGTACAAATTGAAAAATAAATTGACAGAACAAAAATTTGTTTACTGCTTTTAAACGGAAATGATTAAATTTTGGACTGAATTTTTGATAATTATTAGGGAGTGATAACTGATTCATGGAGACGAAGATCGAAAACAAATCGGCACTGTTTGAAGATGTCGTGAGCGAAACAGAAAAGATTATCGCCAGGGCAGGCAGGCGTGATAAGACCCTGCTGGCTGTGTGCCAACTGCTGGCGGAAAGAATTCCCTATTACAACTGGGTGGGTTTTTATTTGGTGGATGCGCAGAATGATCGGGAACTGGTTTTGGGCCCTTACGTGGGAGATCCTACCGATCATACCCGGATCGGATTCGGGCAGGGCATTTGCGGACAGGCAGCGGACCGCGAGGAGACTTTTGTGATTCAGGATGTCTCGAAGGAATCCAATTACCTGTCCTGCAGCATTAATGTGAAATCGGAAATTGTGGTTCCCATTTTTAAGGAAGGACGGGTGATTGGCGAACTGGATATCGATTCACACAAACTTTCTCCGTTCAATGACGATGACCGCAGATATCTGGAAAAAATCTGCGAAATGATTTCAGGATTATTTTGAGAGTAATGCCGCATATTGGTAAAACCTGAAGATTGGGCAAGCCTGAAAATCGTACTCAAATAAATTTAAATCTATTTTTGGAGTTCATAATTTTTCATTTGACAGAATCAAAAAATTTCGATCCAAAATTACAGAGGAGGAAAAATGGCTGATGCAAAGAGCGTGGTTTTAAATGCGATGAAAACAGCCGGCAAACCGGTTCGCCCGGGTGATGTTGCCAAAGAAACCGGACTGGACAGCAAGGAAGTTTCCAAAATTATTGCGGACCTGAAAAAGGAGGGCAAGGTCATTTCGCCCAAACGCTGTTTCTATTCTCCCGCTGAAGCGTGAAAAAGCAATTTATAAGGGGAACAGGTATCCGATACTTCCCCCCTTTTTTTGGACTGCTGGAGGAAGTTTATCAAACCAAATGGTCGATCAGAATTTTGATGCCGATGCCAATTAAAATGACTCCGCCGATTTTCTCCACCCAGCTTCCGAAAAGCCTTCCCAACCGGCGCCCCAGTCGCATGCCGAGGAAGGTCAGCACCATGGTAATGATCCCGATGTAAATGGCCGGCAGGATGATGTCTACTCCCAGAATAGCCAGGCTTAATCCAATGGCCAGCGCATCCAGACTGGTCGCCACCGAAAGGACCACCAGTCGTACCCCGCGGGTAGGATCGCTTGGATTCTTCTCTTCCCGGTTCGTGAAGGATTCATAGATCATTCTTCCGCCCACATAGGCCAGCAAAGCAAACGCGATCCAGTGATTCCATTGCACGATAACCTCCGCCACTGTTCGGCCGGCCAGCCAGCCCACGATCGGCATCAGGGCCTGGAAGAGCCCGAAATGAAAACTCAGGCGAAAATAGTGGCGGGGAGAGATTTCCGGCAAAATAAATCCGGTAGATATGGCAACCGCAAAGGCATCCATGGCGAGGCCCAGCGCAAGTCCGATAATTTCCGGTACTGACAAATTAATCCTCGAATTTCATTTCCATCACGTGGTTGCTGGATTGTCCTTTGTTCCGGCCTTTCTCTGGATGATCAGCAGCGTATAATCGTCGACGGGAGAACTGCCCCCGTAAAAATTTTCCAGCTCGGCGGAAATATTCCGCAAAATATCCTGCGCATTCTTGCCGCGGGAACGATAAAGTGTGGATTTGAGTTCATCCTCACCAAAAAACTCCATTTCGTCCCCGGATGCTGCGGTATGAGATTTTCGGGCGGCTTCCACCACACCATCGGTATAAAATATAAACGTATCACCGGGATCCATGCTGAATGAGCGCTCATCCAGCATAGTCTGGAAAATTTCGCCGCTCCGCTCCAGGCCTATCCCGAGACCGGCCGACTCCAGTTCCTGAACATCCTGAAGGTAGTCTCCCGGAACAAAGATGGGCCGGGTATGTCCCGCCCGGATAATCTGCAGGGAGTGATTTTTGGTATCCAGAATTCCGATCAGCGCAGTCACGAAGACCTGGCGGTCCACCATTGGATCGGAAAAATATTTATTCAGACGGACCAGGATTTCCTTGGGCTGATCGGAAAACTGCCGGGCAAAACGGAAAAGGCTGATGCATTGCGCCATATAGAAGGCCGCCGAAGTGCCTTTCCCTGAGACATCACCAATAACAAAAAGCAGACGATGCTCGTCCAGTTGGCTGACATCGTAAAAGTCGCCGCCAACCTCATTGGCCGTGCGGAGGCCCGCCGTAATATTATATCCCGGAACATCGGGGAGGGAAGCGGGCAGGAGACTGAGCTGCACCTCCCGGGCGATTTTGAGTTCATATTCGAAGCGGTCCTTTTCGCGAACTTCATTGATGGTTTTCTGGAGATCTTCGCCCATCTGGTTAAAACGCTCCGCCAGTTCCACGAATTCATCTTCCCCTTCCAGATGAATCTTGTAATCGAGTTTTCCCTCCGATATCTGGCGAATCCCGCTTTTCAGCTGATTGAATTTCTGGACGATCATTTGATTGATCTGATTTCCAAATTTGATGACCCGGCGAATGATAAGGAAATTGATCAGCAGGTAAATGACCAACCAGAAATAAACCTGCCGCATCAGCGGAGAGGTCAGAAAGGAAGTGGTGGGAAGGATGGCAATATCGAAAGCCCAGTATCCGTTTTGAACAAAGCTGTTTTTATAGAAAGGGCCGAATATTCTGCCCAGCACAAATGTGTCCCGATGGAAAATAAGTATGCGGTGTTCCCCGGAGGATTCGCTCTTTTCCCCGCGCGGGGCCAGCGGGACCGAAATGATGTGTGATGCCCGGTAGGGAACAAAGGCAAAAGGAAATACACGAAAATCGTTGTTGTATGATGAAATGTCAAATCCCCTGATTTGATAAAGCAGGGAGTCCCAGTCGCTAAATTTGAATGGGTAGGAAATAAGCCGGGAAGCGGCGATGAGAGGCAGGTGCTCCGTCATTCCCTGCAGGAATGTGGTATCCAGTTTCACGAAATACAGATTGGGAGTCCCCTTGAAAAACATGAAGTAACTGAAAAGTTGCTGGCCTGCTGTATCCGTTTCAGTTCTGTCGAGCTGCAGGATACCGCTCGAAGGGACTGAATTTTCTAGCGGGACCGACTGGTAACCGGGAATTGTAATCTGCGACCCGAGGCTGTCCAGTGAAAAAGTGTAATACTGTTCCGGATAGCTCCGGTTGCCTGCTTCAATTTTATCAAGCTGATCATCAAGCGAGTTTAAAACGTTCTCTGCCTGCCAGCCCGCAATGAAGAAATAGAACATTAACAGGAGAATGATTAACTGAAACAGTTGGGGAAAACCGGACTGAAACCAGCCCGCGATACGAAGTTTTCGGGAAAGCCCTGCATGGTGATAGATGAGCACAAAAGGGAGCTTAATCAGAATCGCCAGCAGATAAAGTTTGAACAGTAACAGAATGAACCGTGGCAGAGAATGCCAGATATAAAAACCGGTCGTAAAATGGGAGGGGTGATATAACTTACCCGCATCGGAGAAGCTGAAATAAAGCCCGATAAAAATGAGAAGATATACCCAGCACTCGACGCGGGTAAGCTGTTCGGTCCAGTTTGTTTTACGAAACAGAACCAGAACCAGAATGAATTCGAAGATATACCATTGAAAATTAGCCCCGGTGGGCAAAACGCGAATGCCAATAAATGCGAGGATAACATAGCTGTAAAGAAATCCTTTTTTTCCCTCATTGTTCATGACCAGAATGATGCTGAAAATCAGAATAAGAAATCCCAGCAACAGGATTTGAATTGCGCTTGCCGGTATGCCCGGAAACTGATCGGGAAGCTGTTGAAGCAGTGCCAGGGAAGGAAAGACATCCATCCAGAGCATTTCCAACAGGTAGAAAAGCAGAAAGGCGGCCAGCAGAAATTCGGTGGGCGGTTTCACTCGTCTGTAGAAGTGGTTAAGGACTTTGTACCAAAAATAATAGAGCAGGATAATGAAAGGAATGAGCGAAGGGAAACCGTACTTTAAAGTCGCCAGGGAGGCATATAAACTGATGAACCAGCCGAAAATATGAATGAAAAAAGTAATATTAAAATATTTTTCCTGCTGAACTCTGGATAAAAAATCCGAAAACCTGTCTCCGACACGGAATTTAATTTCCGGCAAGGTTAGTCTCCTCTGCTCTGTGAACCGTAATTTAAGGCCAAATACGGAAATTGCGCAAAAAAAGTTTTAGAAAGTTATATTTGGCCGGAAAGAATTTAAAATACTATATTCCTGTAAAAATTAAAAATTTATTGACTATATTTGTTTAAAATAATATATTCATTTCAGTATAGTGAAAGAATTATTTTTAACAAAAGCTCCTGCAGACATGTTTTGTTGAGACCGCTTCGCGATAATTTGTGAATATCTTAAATAAATAAAAGTTCCCTCAAATCAAAGGGCTCATGGATGAAACAAACGACGCTTTACGCTGCAATCATCCTGTTATGCAGTTTTCTGATTAACCACTCTTTCTCGGCCACGAATGAAGACTGCCAGATGTGCCATTCCGATCCGGACCTCACAATGGAGCGCCAGGGACGGACTGTCTCCGCTTTTGTAAATTTTGGTGTTTTCTCGAAATCTGTTCATAAGAACCTGGATTGTGTGGACTGTCACTACGATGCAGATGTGGAAGATTTTCCCCATCCCGAGAAATTGGCCGAAGTCGACTGCGCCAATTGCCATTCCGATGAGGGCGAAGAATTCTACCAGGGCATACACGGGATCGCCCTGAAACGAGGCGCTCCCTATGCACCGACCTGCAAAGAATGTCACGGCGTACATGATATCCTTCCGCCCGCCAATCCCGAGTCCAAAACCTACAAAATGAATATTCCCGTTCTGTGCGGTAAATGTCATCGCGAGGGTGCGCCGGTCGCCAGGGTATACAACATTCCTGAGAAAGACATTTTAAGCAACTACTCCCAGAGTATCCACGGAACCGGTCTCTTCAAGCAGGGACTGATTGTTACCGCTACCTGCAACAATTGCCATGGCGACCACCTTATTCTTCCCCATACCAATCCCAAATCGTCCATTTCGGTGCAGAATATTGCGAAAACCTGTACCCAGTGCCATGCCCGGATTGAAGAAGTGCATGTGAAAGTCATTCGGGGTGAATTATGGGAAAAGCAGCCCGGCGCCATTCCGGCCTGCACGGATTGCCATCAGCCCCATAAAGTGAAAAAGGCCAACCTGGTTCTGCGGACAGGGGATAAGGAATGCCTCAAGTGCCACGCCAAGGAAGATATTCGTAAGGTAATGGACGGAAAAACTATTTCGATGCATGTTAACCGGGAAGATATTCAAAATTCGGTTCACAAAAACATTCCCTGTGTTAAATGCCATTCGGATATTGAACCCCAGCACACCCGTCCCTGCGATACCGCCGGAAGAGTGGATTGCTCGAAATGCCACGCCCAGGTAGCGGAGAATTATTTCGAAAGCGATCACGGAAAGGGATTTTTCGAGAAGGTTCCGAATTCCCCCTATTGCACGGACTGCCATGGCAAGCATCAGATATTGTCGCATCTGAATGAAGAGGACAGAACCTACCGGACCAATATTCCCCAGTTGTGCGGCGACTGCCACAAAAAGCTGGAGAATGCTTCCGATAGCACCAGTGTGCTTACCGGACATGAACTTGTAGATTATTCCACCAGTGTGCACGGTTTGGGACTTATTAAGAAAGGATTGCTTCCCAGCGCAGTGTGTACTGACTGTCATACTTCCCATTATATTCTGAAAACCACCGACGAGCGTTCGACGGTTTATTACAAAAATGTGCCGGCCACCTGCGCAACTTGCCACCGGGGCATCTACAAGGAGTTCGTTACCAGTATCCACAGTCCCAATGTCAGCAAAACGGATAAGAAACTGCCGACCTGCGAGGATTGTCACTCCGCCCATAAGATCAAGGAGATTCAGCAGGATCAATTCCTGACAGAGGTTACCCACCAGTGCGGAAGCTGTCATAATGATCTGGCGGAAACCTATGGACAGACTATCCACGGGAAAGCCTATACACTGGGTTATCTGAAAGCGGCAAAGTGTTCCGATTGCCACGGCGCTCATGATATTCTGGATGTGGACAATGCGAATTCGCATGTGGGGTATAATAACGTGGTCCAGACCTGTCAGAAATGCCATCCGGATGCAAATCGCCGCTTTACGGGATATTTGACCCATGCCACCCACCATGACAAAAAGAAATATCCTATTCTTCACTTCACTTTCTGGGCCATGACCACTCTTCTGCTGGGTGTGTTCACCACTTTCGGTGCCCATACGCTGCTGTGGCTGCCCCGCTCATTTGCCCATCTGAAAGAAAAGAGAATGGTCAAGACCCTGCACAAGAGGTATTATATCCAAAGGTTTACTTCCACACAGCGGCTGACCCATTTGTTTGTCATACTGAGCTTTATGGGTTTGGCCCTCACAGGAATGATGCTGAAATTCGCGGCCATGCCCTGGGCTCAGACCCTTGCAAATCTGCTGGGAGGCGTGGGTGTGGCGGGCAAAATACACCGCATTTCCGCTGTTATTACGTTTGGGTATTTCTTTACCCATCTCTTTACCGTGGTCCGGACGAAAATAAAGAATAAGACCTCCTGGCGGGAACTGATTTTCGGCAAAAATTCCATGTGGTTTAATAGGAAGGATTTAAAAGATTTTGTTGGTACGGTGAAGTGGTTCCTGCGTCTTGGGCCGCGGCCCGCCTACGGACGCTGGACCTATTGGGAAAAGTTCGATTATCTGGCGGTGTTCTGGGGAGTGGCAATTATCGGATTCTCTGGATTGATCCTCTGGTTCCCGGAATTCTTCACCAAATTCTTCCCGGGCTGGTTTATTAATGTTGCTACCATCATTCACAGCGATGAAGCCCTGCTGGCGGTTGGATTTATTTTTACGGTTCACTTTTTTAACACCCATTTGAGGCCGGAATCCTTTCCTCTCGATCCAGTTATTTTTACCGGCCTGGTCCCGGTGGATGAATATAAACATGACCGCCCGGAAGAATACCGGGAGCTCAAAGAAAGCGGAAAACTAAAGAAAAGTGTATTTCTTAAAGAAGTTTCACCCCGAAGGATGCTGCTGGTACGGATATTTGGCTATAGTTTTTTGACGTTGGGTATCCTGCTGATTCTGTTGATCATCTATAGCATGCTGTTCGGTTACGTCTGATAATGGAAAGCATTTGGAGACATCCCCATGTCATGAAATTATGAAGTTCCTTCATTTGAAAACAGGATGAATTTGACTGATTGTGTGAATTATAATGTCGTGAAATGTTTGATTTGATTCATGTACATAAAAAAACTCCCCCTTTTAAGAAGGGGGAGCTCAGTTTGGAAAGGCTTTAGGCCGTTGTATGTTCAACATGGTGTTCGTGCTCGTGGGGTAAAGCACCCCAAAGACCCAGAATTGCCATTGCCACACCAATAATCAGATAGTTCGCAGGATTATCTAATCCAAACCAGATTCCGCTGACGAATATCCATGCTCCCAGTAAGCCATTTATGACGCCTTGCCATGTTTTATAAGCTATAAAGCCAAACATAAAAGCAAGCGCACCGGCTATAATCATATTCACTTCACCTTCAAGACCAGGAATCCAACCAGAAACAAACAGCCAAATACCTATTATGAAACTCATCCAACTTGCCCACATGGCTAACCTCCTTACCAATTTATACTCCACTTTGAGCATCCTGCTCGTAATTAATTCCCTTAAAAGGTTCTGAACAGATGTTCATTTCTCTT
>JARRQT010000021.1:0-13581 GCA_037381445.1 Calditrichia bacterium | reverse complement strand
AAAATTTTATCCATATAATTCCAGTATTTTCATACTGCCGGGTTGTCTATTTTCCGGATTCGAACTAAATTTATTTCTGAAATACATATCAGAGGAGGACTGTTATGCGCAGCATTTTGGGATTGATTCTTCTTTTGACTCTCAACTATGCAGGATTTTCCCAGACAGTATATGCAGACCCGCTGGCCCATACATATTCAATTGTGGCAGTTGATTCTGTTACGGGTGAAATCGGGGCTGCGGTTCAGTCGCACTGGTTCTCAGTGGGGACCTCCTTTATCTGGGCAGAGGCCGGCGTCGGGGCGGTCGCCACTCAGAGCTTTGTAAATGTTTCTTTCGGTCCGCGCGGACTTCAATTGATGAAAGAAGGCAAAACGCCCCGGGAAGCGCTCGACACACTGCTTGCTGAGGACGAAGGGCGGGACTTCCGGCAGGTTGCGCTGATCGATGCCCGGGGAAATAGCGTTTCGTATACCGGGAAGAAGTGCATCGCTGAAGCCGGTGACGTCCATGCTCCTTATTATTCGGTTCAGGCAAATATGATGTTAAAGAATACCGTCTGGCCGGCTATGGAAAAGGCCTTCAAACAAACCAGGGCGCCGCTTGCAGAACGGCTTGTTGCTGCATTGGAGGCCGCTCAGGCCCAGGGAGGGGATATCCGGGGACGGCAGTCGGCGGCGCTGCTTGTGGTGCGCGGCAAATCTACCGGCAAAATCTGGGAAGACCGGCTCATGGATCTTCGGGTTGAAGACAATCCCCGACCAGTAGAGGAATTAAAACGGCTGCTCCAGGTGCATCGCGCCTATGAGCATATGAACGCCGGTGATCTGGCCATTGAGAAAGGCGATGAGAATCTGGCGCGGAAGGAATACAGCACCGCCGAATCGATGGAGCCGGATAATCTGGAAATGAAGTATTGGCATGCTGTTTCTCTGGTCAACATTGGCAAGCTTGATCAGGCGCTCCCCATGTTCAAAGAGATATTTGAAAAGGATGGCAACTGGCGAATACTGACCAAACGGCTGGTTCCCGTGGGCTTAATAAAAGTGGATAAGAAGCAACTGGACAAAATTGTCAGCCAATAAATGCAGCATTTTTTCCCACCAAGAAGAGGACAGCATTGGGAAAAATTTGAACATTAGTAGTACCTTTTTAGACTTTTAAAAGGCAGAAAATAAAATTTCTGTGATTTTTATTCTTTTTTCATTCAAAATCATTTATCTTTTACATAAGGATTACAGTAATGACAAGCGAAGGTGGAATGGATTGCCGGTTATTACTCACCAGTATAAGGATCGAACTAAAGACAATCAGGGTGATATATTGATTCGCCCCGAGAATAAAGCTGCTTAAAACTTCGAGGCAGAGATAAAAAGGAGAATCTCTATGATCAGGGTGTACACGCTTAAACATATTTCACCGGATGAGGCCCTGCGTTTGGTTCAGGAGGCGGGTGTGATACCTTACTTAATCAATTGGGGGAGTAATATTGATGAAAAGAAAAAGCGTTTGATGTTCACCCTGAAACACGGAGGCGGGGATTTTTCGGAGGAACTGGAAAAGGTTGCCCGTGACCTGGACAAGTTCATTAAATCCATCGATGTATAAGGGTCTTAGAGGAGAAATTTATTACCAATGAGTACGGGTAATAAGGTCAAATGACCGTCCAGGTCTTGACCCGTGAAAGATGCCTTTGGGGCGGCTCTCCCGGGTAATTCATTTCTGAATTCCTCCAGACAAATTTGAGAAATATCCGGCAGTTTAACTTTTTTCCTTCCATTAAATTAATTAGTCCTTTTTCGCCTTTATTGTGTTTTATAAATTATATTTTTGTGCATGATTTCTTTTCAGAATTGATGATTTGATAATAAACATTAAGGAGTTTCTTATGGCGGTTAAAATTGTGGAATGCGTGCCAAATTTCTCCGAAGGCAGGGATAATGGGATCCTGGATCAGATAACGGGAGCGATAAAAAGCGTGAGCGACGCACAGTTGTTGAGCGTGGAAATGGGAGCTGATGTGAACCGGACAGTAGTCACCTTTATCGGAACGCCGGAGGCCGCCAAAGAAGCAGCGTTCCAGGCGATAAAGAAAGCTTCGGAAGTGATCGATATGCGAAAACATAAAGGTGCTCATCCCAGAATGGGCGCAACCGACGTCTGCCCATTCGTCCCGGTGGAAGGCGTTACCATGGAAGACTGCGTGCAGTTGTCCAAAGAACTGGGGGAAAGGGTCGGGAAAGAGCTTGGCATTCCGGTTTATCTTTACGAGGAAAGCGCACAGGTGCCGGAGCGCAGGAATCTGGCGAATATACGCCGGGGAGAATATGAAGGACTGTCCAAAAAGCTGGAAAACCCGAACTGGAAACCGGATTTTGGTCCGGCAAAATTCAATGCCGGGGCCGGCGCAACCGTGATAGGGGCCCGAGAATTCCTGATCGCCTATAATGTCACCCTGAATACCCGTGAAAAACAGTATGCCACGGATATCGCTTTCGAGCTGCGGGAGAAGGGCCGCAGCGCGCGTCAGGAAACGGATGATTCCATCTACATGCGCGGCGATCTGATGAAATATGGTGAGAACCATTTCCCCTGCGGTAACTGCGATTTTGTCGGAAAAACCGTTGAAGAGACCGCAAAGCATTGTCAGGATGTTCATGATTACAACCTGATAGAGCTGCTGGAAATGCATGACTACGATCCGAAAGAGCTGAACGGTAAATCGGTGAAAATCCCCGGCATTTTCAAACATTGCAAGGCCATCGGCTGGTTTGTGGAAGAATACGGCCGGGCACAGATTTCAATCAATCTGACCAATTATAAAATAACGCCTCCCCATCTGGTGCTGGAAAAAGCCCGCGAGCTTGCCCGTGAAAGGGGACTGGTGGTGACGGGCAGTGAAATTGTGGGATTGGTTCCATTTCAGGCGATGAACCAGGCGGGGAAGTATTATCTCCGGAAACAGGGGCGCTCGACCGGGGTGCCGGTGAAAGATATCATCGATACCGCCATCTACTCCATGGGATTGAATGATGTGGCCGCGTTTCATCCCAAAGAAAAAATATTGGGACTTTCCACTGATGATGACGGCATTCTGGTTTCCATGAAAACGGCCGCGCTGGTCCATGAGGTGAGCCGCGAGACCCCGGCGCCGGGAGGCGGATCAATCGCTGCTTTGGCGGGATCGCTGGGGGCGGCCCTGGCAAGCATGGTGAGCAACCTGACGGTGGGAAAAAAAGGATATGAAAACGCCTGGTCCGAGCTGATCAATCTGGCGGAAGAGGCCCAGGGAATTAAAGACGATCTGCTGCGGGCGGTGGATGAGGATACCAATGCCTTTAACGCCTATATGGAAGCCAGGCGGCTGCCGCAAAATACGGCAGAGGAGAAAGAGCTGCGCAGGCAGGCCGTACAGGATGGACTGAAACAGGCGGTTCGGGTGCCCTTGAACACCGCGACGCTGAGCTTTGAAGCGTTGAAAATCGCTGCCCGCGTTGCAGAAATCGGAAATAAAAATTCAGTGACCGATGCCGGAGTGGGCGCACAGATCGCATTCACCGGGGTGGCGGGCGGCATATACAATGTGCTCATCAACCTGCCGCAAATCAAAGATCAGGTCTTCAAGGATGAAATGAAATCCCGCTGCGCAAGCCTGGAGCAGGAGGCGTCACAAATACTCGATCAGGTAAAAAAGACGGTCATGCTGACAATTGAGGGGTTGCAAGCTTGATTGCTCTTATAAAATTTTTAAGAGCATTTTTGCCCCGGTCCTGGAACCGGGGTTCTTTATATGTTTTCTATTTGCATATTTGAGGAAAAAATTATTTTCTATCAAACTGAATTTTTGCCCCATTAGATGCACCGGAATTATGGCGTTCAGGCTGCCCTGTCAAATTTATTAACAGCCAATTTATCCTTTGCATGGCAGCAAATTGTTGTTAGATTTGAAAACGGCTTTAGCGTATATCTTGACCGCTGTTTTAAGCTGTTTTAATATGAAAAAAATGAAAATTGGCCCTGAACTGAAATGGAAAATATGCCTCATCTTAATAATCATTTGATTCCGGTCTCCTTCCAGAAGTAGAAAACTGAATTCTAAATAGATTTTTGCAGAATTGAATAAGAATGGAGAACCGGGGGCGGGAATTTCTCGGTGGCTTAATCCATATGTTATATCTTTTAAGATAAAAAGCGGATAAAACAAAAGTATATTTAGTGTTTATTTTTAACCATGAACTATAATATTTTCTACTCATGTCAAAACAATCGATGCAAAACCGGCGCAGCCATTGCGGACGCCTGACCGAAACTGACATCGGGAAGGAAGTGCTGCTGATGGGCTGGGTGGATGCCATTCGCGACCACAGCCAGATCATTTTTATCCACCTGCGCGATATCAGCGGCATCGTGCAGGTCATATTTGATTCGAAATGCCCCGGGGCGTGTTATGATCTGGCTGCCACTCTGAAGGAAGAATATGTGGTCAGCGTAACGGGAAGGGTGGCTGCACGCGCCAGCGGGACGGAAAATCCGGCCCTGGAAACAGGCGGTCTGGAAGTGTTTGCCTCCGATCTGGCAATCGTGTCAAAATCCGATAAGCTTCCTTTTCAGATTTCGGAAAAAGCCATGGTATACGGAGAGAAACTAAAATCCAATCCCGAGAATGTGGATGAGGAGCTGCGCCTGCAGTTTCGCTATCTGGATATGCGCCGTCCTACCGTGCAGCATCATTTTTTAATGCGGCACCGCATCGTTAAGGCGATCCGGGATCATATGGACGCATCCGGGTTTGTGGAACTGGAAACACCGGTGCTGACAAAAAGCACGCCGGAAGGCGCCCGCGATTACCTGATCCCCAGCCGAATCCAGTCCGGAAAATTTTACGCCCTCCCGCAGTCACCCCAGCTTTTTAAGCAACTGTTTATGGTCGGCGGCATGGACCGCTATTATCAGATTGTCAAGTGCTTCCGGGATGAAGATTTGCGGCCTAACCGGCAGCCGGAATTTACCCAACTGGATCTGGAGGCTTCTTTTATCGATGAGGAATTTATCTTCGGACTGCTGGAAGGCCTCATGGTTAAAATTTTTGCCGTTGGCGGTATCGATCTCTCCGCACCGTTCCCGCGCATGACCTACCGGGAAGCCCTGGACCGCTACGGCTCCGATCGTCCCGATTTGCGCTTTGCAATGGCATTCGAATCCCTTCAGGATATCTTTCAAAACACCAAATATTCAATCTTTCAGCGCATTATCCGCCAGAATGGGCAGGTGAAAGGATTCTGTATAAAAGGCCGGGCCCGGATGTTGAGCAAAAACCTGCTCCAGAATGAATACGCGCTGAAGATTGCGCCTTCTTTCGGCGCCGGCGGCATGAGCTGGATGAAGGTCGTCAACGGGAAGCTGGAATCCAATATTGTTCAGTTCTTCAGCGGGCAGGAATTGGATGACCTCCGCCTGCGGTTCGGAGCAGAGGAAGGGGATGTGATCATCATGGTTGCGGACCGCTCGCCGGACAAGATAAATAAGGTGCTCAACAAACTGCGCGGTCATCTGGCCATTCGATTGGACCTGATTCCTCAAAATCTGTTTTCGCCGGTGTGGATTACGGATTTTCCGCTTTTTGAATGGACCGATAATGGTCTCAGTCCCATGCATCATCCCTTTACCATGCCAAAATCCGCCTACTTCGATCCGCGTAACAGGAAGCAACTGCTTGGGCTTCAGTCGAGAGCCTATGATCTGGTGATGAACGGCGAAGAACTGGGAGGCGGCAGTATTCGAATTCATCAGCCCGAGCTTCAGCGGAAAATCTTTCAAGTGCTGGGGATGGGTAAAAAGGAAATCGAAGAAAAATTCGGTTTTTTCCTCAGGGCGCTTCAGTATGGTGCGCCGCCACACGGGGGACTCGCCCTGGGCCTGGACCGGGTCGTGGCCATGATCCTGAATTTACCGTCCATTCGCGATGTGATTGCATTTCCCAAGAACCGAAGCGCGGTCTGTCCGCTGACCGGGGCGCCCTCTATGGTGGAGGCCGGTCAGCTCGAGGAACTGGGTCTCAAAAGCACGCCCGTTCTCGAGAGCATTTGGAAGGAGCCCGACTTGGGCAGTTCCGCGACTGGAGGCAAAGAGAAAATGATTGAAAAAATAAGCAGTCAACAGGTTGAGCATGTGGCGAAATTATCGCGGCTGCAACTGAATAAGAAAGAAAGGGATGCCTATAAAAAGGACCTCAACCGCATTCTGCAGTATGTAGAAATGCTGAATGAACTGAATACGGATGAAATCCCGCCCATGCATCATGTGCTGGAGAAGAATAATGTGTGGCGGGAGGATGAGCCGAGCGATCCCGGAATTTCTCAAGACATTTTAAAAAACGCGCCCGAAACGGATGGGAAGTATATCAAAGTGCCGAAAATTTTGCAGGGATAAAAAATGGAATTATGTGACTACAGCGCTACGCAACTGGCCGCTCTGCTGAGAGAAGGTAAAACCACTTCCACGGAGGTTGCCCAATCGGTGTTCCGGAGGATAGATGAGCGGGAGCCCACGATCAACGCCTATATCACCCAAACTCGGGACAGCGCACGGGAGCAGGCAGCGGAAGCGGACAGGCGCATCAGCAGAGGAAAAGCGCTCTCCGGCATCGACGGGATACCCATTGCACTCAAGGATAACCTGTGCACGAAAGGAATCCCCACCACCTGCGCCTCCGATATGCTGCGCGGTTATGTTCCCCCTTATCATGCCACCGCTGTCCATAGGATACTGGATGCCGGCGCCGTGATAGTCGGGAAAACCAATCTGGATGAATTCGGGATGGGTTCATCGACTGAAAAAAGTGCCTTCGGCGCTACCCGGAATCCGGTGAATCCGGAATACGTAGCGGGCGGATCCAGCGGCGGATCGGCTGCCGCGGTGGCTGCCGGCGAAACCATCCTGGCCCTGGGAACCGATACCGGCGGATCGGTGAGAATGCCGGCTGCCTATTGCGGCGTGGCTGGCATCAAACCCACCTACGGCCGGGTGCCCCGTTTCGGGCTGATTTCCTATGCGAGCTCGCTGGACCAAATCGGGGCGCTGGGGCGGACTGTGGAAGACTGCGCGCTGCTTCTAAACGTCATCAGCGGGCATGACAACCGGGATTCAACCTCCGCCGACATCCCGGTCCCTGATTATCTGACCGTACTCAGCGAGGGATTGAAAGGAATGAGGATTGGTTTGCCGCGGGAATATTTTGTGGAAGGGCTCGACGCCCGGGTGAATGAACGCATCATGCAGGCCGCCGGGCTGCTGCGCGACCAGGGCGCTTCGCTGGTTGACGTTTCACTGCCGCACACAAAATATGCGGTGTGCACCTATTACCTGATCGCGACGGCGGAAGCCAGCAGCAACCTGGCCCGTTATGATGGCGTGCGATACGGCTTCAGGGAAAGGAAAAATATCAGTGATATCCAAACCATGTATGAGGAGACCCGCAGTTACGGGTTCGGCAATGAGGTAAAGCGGCGCATCATGCTGGGCTCATTCGTGCTCTCCACCGGATATTACGATGCCTATTATTTGAAAGCGCAAAAGGTCCGCCAGCTCATCAAAAAGGATTTCGATGAGGCCTTCCAAAAAGTGGACTGCATCCTGGCACCGGTAACGCCCTCACTGCCATTCAAACTTGGAGAAAAAAGCGGCGATCCCCTGCAGATGTATCTGGAAGATATTTACACGGTATCTATTAACCTGGCCGGCTTGCCGGGCCTGAGCGTCAACTGCGGGTCTGTTGAAGGGCTTCCGGTTGCTTTTCAGCTCATCGGCAAAGCATTTGACGAGGCCACGATTCTGAGAATCGGGCATGGCTATGAAATTGCGAAAGGTGCCGGTAATTAATCAGAAGCAAAGATCCCGAAGGTATGTGATGCATGAAATATGAAGCGATTATCTGTTTTGAAACTCATGCGGAACTGAAGATCCGCACGAAATTATTCTGCAATTGCGCGGTCACGACCGATGCGGAACCCAACACGCATATCTGTCCCGTTTGTACCGGTCAGCCGGGTGCGCTGCCGGTCCTGAACCGCAGCGCGGTAGAATTTTGCATCAAAGCCGGGCTGGCCTTGCATTGCCGTATCAATCCAAATTCGCGTTTTGCGCGGAAGAATTATTTTTACCCGGATCTTCCCAAGGGATATCAGATTTCGCAGTATGAGCTTCCCCTTTGCGAGGAAGGTTATCTGAGTGTGGCCGGAGAAGACGACAATCCTTATCCGGTGGGCATCAAACGCATTCATTTGGAGGAAGATGCCGGCAAACTGGTGCATTCTTCGGATTCCCTTGAAACGGCTGATTACAGCCTGGCGGATTATAACCGTGCCGGCGTGCCGCTGATTGAAATAGTGGCCGATCATGAACGTAATCCGCTGCATTCCGTGGAACAGGCAAAGGATTATCTGCAGAAGATTCAGCAGATTCTGCGTTACATCGAGGTCAGCGATGCCGGCATTGAGAAAGGACAGTTTCGCTGCGATGTGAATATTTCGCTGCGCCGCAGGAATTCCCCGGAATTCGGGAACCGGGTGGAGCTGAAAAATATGACTTCCTTCAAATTCATCAGCGAAGCGCTGGAATATGAAATCAAAAGGCAGTCGAAAATTCTGGATGCGGGCAAAACCATCGCTCAGGAAACCCGGCTGTTCGATGAGGCGAAGAAAATCACCCGTCCCATGCGCAGCAAGGAAGATGCGCCGGACTACCGCTATTTTCCCGATCCCGATCTGCTAGCGGTGAGCATTCCGGAAAAATTGCTGGAGGACATCCGGCAGGGGATACCCGAATTACCGGACCAGCGTATTAAATCCCTGGTCGGGAAGTATGGCATTGGTCTAAATGATGCAATTGTGCTCACAAAAGACAGGGACGCAGCAGATTATTTTGAAGAATGCCTGAACTACACTTCGGATGCCAGACGCCTGGTGAGATGGCTGACGGTGGAGCTTTTCGGACTTCTGAATGCGGCTTCCCTGTCCCTGGCGGAATGCGCGGTGCGGCCTCGGCAGTTGGCGGCGCTGGTTAATCTGCTTTCGGTGGGAAAGAGATCCGATAATATCGGGAAATCCGTTCTGGCGGAGATGCTGGAAAAGGGCGGGGAACCGGAAGAACTTATCAAACAAAAGGGACTGCAATCCATACAGGATGCCGGGATTCTCGAGAAGCTGGTTGATGATGTTATTGCGGAAAATTCCGAGATTGCGGAGATCATCCGGCAGGGTTCCCTCAAACCCGTTGATTTTTTAATGGGACAGGTGATGAAAAAATCAAAGGGGCAGGCTGATCCGCAAATGGTCAGGAAGATGATTACCCGGAAACTGAAAGTTTGAAAATTTCCCGGATTGAATGCCGGAAGCCATCACATGGCAGGGAACCGGCTGACCCCACTGCTGTTTAACTTTTTTAAATTCCCCCTTTCCGGCGGTTTATGAATGTGTGGTGTATAAATCTATTCCCTGTAATCATCCCGAAAAATCTGTTATTTCGGACGCAATCATTTTAATTTGTACATTTTGCATATCCATGTGCATTATGTTATATTTGAAAGTTTATTAAGAAGTTAAACCGAAAAGATTTAAATCAATGAATTATAAAACGAGAATAAGGAATCATTTTGATGGAAGGATCAGAATCTAAGTACAGGCAGTCTGCCGATATTCCAAAGGTATACGATCCCGAAGACGTGGAAGAACACTGGTATCAGGAGTGGGTTGACAAGGGGCTGTTCAACGCCGATGTGAATTCTGACAAAAAGCCTTTCACCATCGTGATTCCGCCTCCCAATGTGACGGCAGCGCTGCACATGGGACATGCATACAACAACACCATTCAGGACATTTATATTCGCTACAGGAGGAAACAGGGATTTGAAGCGCTGTGGCTGCCGGGGACGGACCACGCCGGCATCGCCACCCAAAATGTGGTGGAAAAGGAACTTCGCAAAACGAATCAATCCCGGTTCGATCTGGGCCGCGAGGCATTTGTGGAAAAAGTGTGGGAGTGGAAAGAGCAGTACGGCAACCGCATCATCTTCCAGCTCAAGAAGATGGGATGTTCCTGCGACTGGCGGCGGGAGCGATTTACCATGGACGAAGGGCTATCCCGGGCCGTCCGCGAAGTGTTCATCCGCCTGTACAACAAAGGGCTTATATATAAGGGGAAATATATTATCAACTGGTGTCCGCGCTGCGGAACGGCTATTTCGGACGAGGAAGTGGAATATAAAGAAGTAACCGGCCACCTGTGGTATATCAAATATCCGGTGAAGGACAGTGATGAGTTCCTGATTGTTGCCACCACCCGTCCCGAAACCATGCTGGGCGATACGGCGATTGCGGTGCACCCGGAGGACGGCCGCTACAAAAAATTGATCGGGAAAACCGCCATTCTCCCGCTGATGAACAGGGAGATACCCATCGTGCCTGACCGGCAGGTGGATCCCGAGTTTGGGACCGGCGCCGTGAAGGTAACCCCGGCCCACGATCCCAACGATTTTGAGATCGGAAAACGGCACAACTTGCGCTCCATCAATATTTTGAATAACGATGCCACGCTCAATGAGCGGGCCGGTGCCTATGCCGGCATGGACCGTTTTGCGGCTCGCAAAAAGGTGGTGGCCGATCTGGAAGCGCAGGGGCTTTTGCTTAAAATTGAAGAACATCATCACAGCGTGGGGCATTGCCATCGCTGCGATACGGTGATCGAACCGCTGCTTTCCGAACAATGGTTTGTCAAAATGAAGGAGCTGGCCAAACCGGCCATCGAAGTGGTGAACGACGGACGTCTGAAAATACATCCGGCGGAGCGCTGGCTGAAAACCTACATCAACTGGCTGGAGAACATCCGCGACTGGTGCATCAGCCGGCAGTTGTGGTGGGGGCACCGCATTCCGGTCTATTACTGCCAGGAATGCGACCAGATGGTTGCGTCGCAGGAGCCGCCGGAAACCTGCGAAAAATGCGGCGGCCACAACTGGAAACAGGATGAAGATGTGCTGGATACCTGGTTCAGTTCCTGGCTGTGGCCGTTTTCCACGCTGGGCTGGCCGGAGGAAACGCCCGACCTGCGCTACTTCTATCCCACGGATCTGCTGGTCACCGGTCCCGATATTATCTTTTTCTGGGTGGCGCGCATGGTGATGTCCGGGCTCGAATTCATGCAGGAAATCCCGTTTCGGGATGTCTATTTGAATGGTATCGTCCGCGATCAAAAAGGCCGCAAGATGAGCAAGTCGCTGGGCAACGGCATCGATCCGGTGGAAATTATTGATAAATTCAGCGCCGATGCCATGCGGTTCACGCTGATCATGCTGAGTTCCGAGGGACAGGATATAAACCTGGCTGAATCCCATTTCGAAATGGGAAGAAATTTCTCCAACAAAATCTGGAATGCGTACCGGTTCCTGGCCATGAATCTTGATGAGCCGGAGGATAATTATCTGGATTATGAGGACCATTATCAATTGGCGGACCGCTGGATTTTGAGCCGGCTGCAGAAAACAATTGAGGCGGTGGGAGCCAATCTGGATAATTTCCGCCTCAACGATTCCCTCTCTGCGGTTTATCATTTCTTCTGGCATGAATTCTGTGACTGGTATCTGGAATTGATCAAACCCCGTCTGGTGCAGGACGCCGATGCGGTTGAGCGGCAGACCGCCAGGTCCATTGCGGTTCATATCATGAAGACCGCGATGGATTTGCTGCATCCTTATATTCCGTTTATCAGCGAGGAAATTTACCAGCGGCTCTGCTCCGGGGAATCCAAGAGTATTGTGGTTTCCGCCTGGCCGGATGCCAAAAAAGAATTGATTTCCGACAAAGCCGAAGCGGAAATGACCCTCACGCAGAATATCATCAGCGCGGTGCGAAATATCCGCTCGGAAATGAATGTGCCGCCGTCCAGCAAGGCAGAACTCAAGTTCAAGCTGGAGGATGAAGCAAAAACCCGCCTGATCATGGAAAATTCACATTATGTGAAACAACTGGCCAGGGTCGAAACCATCGAACAGATTCCGGCCGGGGAAAAGGTCCGTGCAGCCGCCGTGGCAGTAGTGGAAAATGCAGAAATTTTTATTCCCCTGGCGGGACTGATCGATCTGGAAGTGGAGAAAAACCGTCTGGGAAAAGAAATTCAGCGCCTAGAGGGACAGATAGCAGGATTGACAAAGAAATTGTCCAATGAGCAATTTCTCACCCGTGCCCCTCAGGAAGTTGTGAAGCAGGAGAAGGAAAAATTGGATAACTTCCGGGAAAAGATGGAAAAACTGAAAGCGAACCTAAATCAATTAAACTAAGGAGCATAAAATGAAATCCGTAGTTGCCTTATTTATCGTTTCGCTTGTTCTTTTGACTGCTTCGCTTTATGCGGATGATAATTATGTGACGGTGTATAATGAAAATCTTGCCCTGGTTAAGCAGGTCAGGAGTCTGGAAATCAAAAAGGGAACACCTCTGAAATTCACCGATGTTGCGGCACAGCTTATTCCATCCTCTGTTCATTTGCGGGCGGCGAATGGCGACAAAAATTTCCAGGTTCTCGAGCAGAATTTTGAATATGATTTGGTAAGTGCCGATAAAATATTGGAAAAATATGTCGATCATCCCGTGTCTTTGATCCGTGAGAACGGCGAACTGGTCAATGGTACGCTGCTGAGCAAATCCGCCAGCACTCTGGTTCTGAAAACAAGTGAAGGGATAAAGCTGATCCCATGGAATGATAAAACTTCTGTGGATGTGAAGGAACTGCCGGAAGGTCTGATTACACGCCCCACGCTGATCTGGGATGTAACAGGCGTGGCGGAAGGCAAGGAAGACCTGGAGGTGAGTTATCTCACCAACGGCATGAGCTGGAGTGCGGAGTACGTGGGTGTGCTGAATGAAAATTCCGGCACCATCAATCTGGATTCCTGGGTCTCCGTTGATAACAAGTGCGGCGCTACTTTTAATGACGCCCATCTGAAACTGGTTGCGGGAGAAGTTCACCGGGCGCCTTCCGCCCAGCCCCAGCCCAAATTCGGCAGGATGGCTCTGGAATCGGCGGCGGCTCCTCCTCAATTTGAAGAACGAGGACTTTTCGAATATCATATTTATGATCTGGGCAGGCCGACGACTCTCAAAAATAACCAGACGAAGCAGATTTCCCTCTTTCAGCCGGCGACTGTGAAATTTGACAAGAAATATTTTTATGATGCCAGCCAGGATCCCACCAAGGTGGAAGTACGGATCGTATTCAGGAACGATAAAGCTGCAGGATTGGGAATGGCGCTGCCGGCCGGCATCTTCCGGATTTACCAGAAAGACAAAGAAGGTCTGGAATTTATCGGTGAGGACCGGATTGACCATACGCCCCGGAACGAAGAAGTAAAGGCAACCGTGGGCAACGCATTCGATCTGGTGGGCGAGCGCACCGTGGTTGACCGCAAGAAATTATCGGAGCGCTCCGAACAGCAGACCATCGGAATTGAGCTGCGTAACAATAAAGAAAAAGAAAATGTCAACATTACCGTCGTTGAGTATATGTACCGGACGAACTGGAAAATCACTGAAT
>JARRQT010000020.1:0-43953 GCA_037381445.1 Calditrichia bacterium | reverse complement strand
GTTTTTCCCAGATCTGGCGGAGATCGGACAAATAGCGTACGACCAGGAACGGCGAAATCAGTTGGGCCATTGCCATAGATTTTGTGATAGCGGAAAGATTGATAAACAATTTCTTCTTATAGATGGTGGTATGGGTTTCTACCATCAATAAAAATGCAAAATTGAGCGCATCTTCGACCTGCTTAGTGAGATGCCTGATATTTTCCAGCCAGCTCTCGATGAGCCGCAAAATTATTTTTTTATACCACCAGGGACTGCGGTTGTCATTTAAATCTTCCCCAAAAACTCTCATCATTTCGTGAAGACGGTCCGTTTTCACAAACCAAAATACTGCGGACACCCGATAGAGAATCTCCACCGAGTTAAGCATGGTGATATCATCGGGTTTAAATGGATTTTGAGTCTTTATCTGGTGTATTAATTCAGCCGCACGGATCAGATACTGTTCATCATCTGTTTGATACCATTGCCGGAGACTCTGCAAAATACTGAGGAAGAGATACTGGTATGAAAAACCAATTTCAATATGATCTTTCTCAAAGGAGCGGTAGCGGCTGTCTTCCAGCAGGTTTAAAAAAATATTATAGAAGGCATTGATATTTTCGAATTCCCGGTGGAATTTCTTGACCAGTGAATCGGAGCGTTTTCTGCCGTCCATCTGCAGCAGGGTCAGGCAGGTTTCCTGAATCGCCTTGAGTTCCTTCAGGTGCAGGCCAACCTGGCTGTGATCATTTTTCTGCAGTTCCTGCAGCATCATCTTGATATGGTGGATGGTGGTTTCATTCATTTCCCGTGAATTTGCTGCCAGAGTGTAAAGCACCAGATCGGTCAGATCGGCTTTCTCACTGATCAGGCCCAGATTCAGTTCATAGAGGAAAAATGGCTCATCATTTTCATCGTAATAATCTATATATATATGATTTGCCGTTATAAAATTGAACAGACGGTCACAGATCTGTTTAAAGATTTGTTTATGGTAGATTCTTTCCGGAATATTTATTCTTTTTAAAAAATTTACATGGTTATTCAAATGGTTCAGCAATCCTTCAGATTTTCGGCTGTAATAAAGCGTCCCAAGGAATTCATTCCATGAAGAAATCATAATCCTCAGGTAAAGCTGGGTATCTTCATCGAACTCGGAATGGGCGATGATATTATGGAAAACTTCTTCTTCATCCAGAATAAATTCATTAAAATTGAATGATTCGATAATTGAATCATAAAAATTCTGGAATCCGATTCTTAAGAGAGTGGGCTGACCGGCCATAATGGTTTTTCTTGAATAAAATGGCTGTTCAAGTTAACTCGGGTGATCTATTATTTAATTATTACTTTATTTACAGAGGAATCGATTACCGCATCTTAATTTTCAGTACCTGCGTGAACAGGGATTCCGAAAAACAGAACAAATCAAAATCCATATTAATATAAAGATTTTTCCTGATAAATGAAAATTTATTTCAGAAGCTTATTTCAGCAGCCATCCGGCTACTCATCGTTCAATATCAGAAAGTCCACCTGGTTGGTCTCGCGGTTTACCTGCTGAACCCGTATTCTGACCTCATCGCCGAGCCGGTAGGTTTTCCCGAATTCCTTGCCAACCAGGGAATAGGTCTTCTCATTAAAAATGTAATAATCATCTTCCATATTTTCCAGCCGGACAAAACCTTCAATAAGATACGGAATAATTTCAACAAAAATGCCGTAGGCAGTTGTGCCGGAAATCAAACCATTGAATTCTTTTCCCACATAATCCGCAATCCACTCCACCTGCTTGATTTTAACGCTTTCCCGCTCCGCATCCAGCGCCACCCGCTCCCGGTTTGAACTGGTGTCCGCCACTTTTTTCAGATACGGTTTCAGCTCTCGGAGGCGCTTTTGCGTGACAGAATTGCTGTATTCCTTCAACAGTCGGTGGACGCCCAAATCCGGATAGCGGCGGATGGGTGACGTAAAATGTGTGTAATCGGGAAACGCAAGCCCGAAATGCCCGATGTTTTTGGTGGAATAATTGGCTTTCATCATGGTGCGCAGGGCCACTTCCTTAATCAGCACATCATCCTTGCTGCCGGTGACCCGGTCCACAATTTCCTGAAATTGAGAAGGCGTTACATTTTTAGGAACCTTGACCCGGAAACCCAGGGCGTTCAAAAACCGCTCGAATTTCTCTATTTTCTCCGCATCCGGCCGCTCGTGCACCCGGTAGATGAAGGGATAAGGTTTTCTCTGTCCGGCAATCTTTTTAATGTGCCGCGCAACCGTTTTATTGGCCATCAGCATGAATTCCTCGATGAGCTCATGGCTCTGCAGCCGCTCTACCGGAATGATTTCTTTCGGCTTTCCCTGTTCGTCAAGAATAAAGCGGACTTCCGGCGTCTCAAAATCGATACTGCCGTGACTGATGCGAATATCCCGCAGCTTCCGGCTGAAATCACGCATTTCCCGCAAGACAGGAGCATAGGGGTCTTGGGAGTTCTCGTCATCCAGAATACCCTGCACTTCTTCATAATTGAAGCGCCGTTTGCTTTCAATGATCGAGGGACTCAGCTGGTAATCGACCACATTCCCATTATTATCTATATCCATTACACAGCTATAGGTAAGACGGGGTGTTTGGGGCTGCAGACTGCATAATTCATTGGACAGATGCTCCGGAAGCATGGGAATCACCCGGTCTACCAGGTAGACGCTGGTCCCACGCTTTAAAGCCTCCTTGTCAATTCCTGAACCTTCCGGCACGAAATGGCTCACATCGGCGATATGAACCCCCAGCCGGAAATTGCCGTTTTCCAGCGCCGCGAGCGATACAGCGTCATCAAAATCCTTTGCATCCACCGGATCGATGGTGAAGATCATTTGATCCCGCAGATCCAGACGGCCAGCTAGTACTTGCGGGGTAATATTTAGTTGAATCTGCCGGGCCTCTTTTTCAACAGGCTGCGGGAACTGGATCGGCAGACCGAATCCTTTCACAACACTCACCACGTCCACCCCCGGCTCGTCGGGGAATCCCAGAATTTCCACAATACGGCCCTCAGGATTTAGAGTGGCTTTGTCCCATTTCAGGAATTCCACAACCACCTTTTGGCCGTCGCGGGCATCCTGCTCATTCTGGGGCTGAACATAAAAATCCCGGTACATCCGCGGACTGTCCGGCACCACAAATCCGTAATACTCGCTGCGGTGATACGTGCCCACAAAAGAGGTGTTGGCCCGTTCGACGATCGAAAGGACCTGTCCTTCCTTGCTTTTGCCCCTGGAGTGGGCAAAAATCTGGACTTCCACCAGATCGCCGTCAAAGGCGGTATTGAGGTGCTGGGCGGGGATGAAGATCTCCTCCCCGGTCCTTTCATCGGTGACGAATCCGAATCCCTTTCGGGTAAGCTGAATGGGGCCCTGGGTACGGTGCAGCACCGAAGGCGAAGCATACCGCCGGCCTTTGAGGCGAATGATCTGCCCTTTCTTCATCATGGATTGCAGTGCCTCCCGAAAAAGGTGAAAGGTATCTTTATGGATGTTAAGGGCATGGGAAATTTCTTTTCGTGTAAATCCCTTTCCCGGTTTTTTCCTGAGCAGACGCTCGATTGCCTCTTTAATCTGATCCATATCCTTACCGGTCATTTTTGGACTTTCACAATTCGTTCAATCTGCCGGTAATCCCGGATAAACTGAACCTGTTTAAAATTTTCTTTTTTTAATAATTCATTTATTTTATTCCGCTGATCATATCCGATTTCCATAAATGCAACTCCGTTCTCTTCCAGAAGTTGCGGGAGCAGCGGGATAAATCTGCGGTAGAAATCCAGTCCGCTGGGACCGGCAAACAGCGCGCGGGCAGGCTCAAAGTCCCTCACCTGCGGATGCAGGCCGGGCCGGTCTTCCTCTGCGATGTAGGGCGGATTGACGGCGATCAGTGCGAACTTCCTCCATTCTTCCGGATTTATCAGCAGCGCATCCTGCAGAATGAATTCCACCTGGACATTTAGCAGGTCGGCGTTCTCCCTGGCAACCCGCAGGGCTGCCTCGCTGTCATCAATGGCCGTGACCCGGCAGTGACCGCAATGATGGGCGATGCTGATCGCGATGGCTCCGCTCCCCGTTCCTACGTCCAGAACCGCAGGATTTTCCGCGCCCCGGGATCCCGCCTCTTCCAGAACTTTTTCCACCAGCAATTCCGTTTCCGGGCGCGGTATCAGCACATCAGGCGTTACCTTGAAGGTGAGTCCCATAAAGTCCTGTTCACCGATAATGTACTGGACCGGTTCGTTTTTCAGGCGGCGTTTGATAAAATTCCGGTAACGGGTCAGTTCAGCGGAGGTGAGAATACGCTCGAATTGAAGATACAAATCAATACGCTTGCAGTGCAGGGCATGGGCCAGCAGCATTTCCGCACTCAGGCGGGGATCCGGAATATTCTTTTCCGTGAAACGCGTAATGGTCCACTGCAGCACCTTTTGTATCGTCCAGGGTTCTTGCATGGGGCAGGATGGTGTCCTGATTTATTCGGTTCCAGAAAATCGTAAATTCTTTTTATCAATTTGAAAAAACCTGAGCGGCCATCCGGAAAGATCAGCATGCCTTCAGAGCAAATACGGAGACACTTCCTGTCCCTGCTTCTTTAAACTCCTTCGGCTTCCACCTTAAGCTTTTCTTCCTGATCGGCCAGTTGCAGTTCATCAATGAGCAGGTCCAGATTCCCTTCCAGAACCTCATTCAACCGGTAAAGGGTGAGGTTGATCCGGTGGTCGGTCACTCTTCCCTGGGGGTAGTTGTAAGTCCGGATTTTCTCACTGCGGTCGCCGGTCCGGATCATGGAGCGCCGCTGGCTGCTGATCTGTTCCTGGTGTTTCTGAAGTTCAGCGTCATACAAGCGGGCCATCAAGACTTTCATAGCCTTGGCCTTGTTTTTATGCTGGGATTTCTCATCCTGGCAGGTGGCCATGATACCGGTGGGCACGTGCACGATGCGCACGGCGGAATCGGTGGTATTCACATGCTGCCCGCCATGCCCGGACGCCCGGTAGTAGTCGATGCGCAGATCACCGGGATCGATATCAATTTCCACCGCCTCAACTTCCGGAAGCACCGCCACCGAAGCAGCCGAAGTATGGATTCGTCCCTGGGTTTCCGTATCGGGCACGCGCTGCACCCGGTGAACGCCGCTTTCGTATTTCATTCGTGCGTACACATTTTTGCCGGTAATGGAAACGATGACCTCTTTAAAGCCGCCGCGCTCCGCGTAATTGGCTTCCAGGATTTCCGTCTTCCAGCCCTGATTTTCGCAGTATTTCTGATACATGCGGTACAGATCGCCGGCGAAGATTCCCGCTTCATCACCACCCGTACCGGCTCGGATTTCCAGTACCACATTCTTTTCATCATTGGGATCGGGCGGGACAACCAGCAGGCGCAGTTCTTTATCCAGCTTTTCCGCCTGTTCTTCGAGATCGCTCAGCTCTTCTTTTGCCAGTTCCCGCATCTCCTCGTCGCTCTCATCCTGCAGCAGTCTTTGGGTCTGATCTATCTGCGACAGCACCTGTTCGTATTTCCTGCCCTTTTTGACAATAGGCTCCAGGTCCGAATATTCCTTTGCCAGCCTGGCATATTGTTCATGGTCGGAAACCACTTCGGGCTTCCCCATCTCTTCGCTTACTTCCTCAAAGCGACTCAAAAATTGTTTTAATTTCTCTAGCATATTTATACTGAACTTAAATTGTTAATACTTAAGCAGGCTGCCCGACAGCCTCGGTTGTCTCTGTTTTTTTGATCAAATGGGCGTATTCTTCCCCGCGGGCTGCTTTCAGTGCAATGATGGCGACCTCCAGCATGGTATCATCCGGTTCCTGGGTAGTAATTTTCTGCAGCCATAATCCGGGAGAAATCAGGGCTTTTACGATGCCTAGATCAGGCCGCTTGGCCGATGCTTTTATCGCCTCGTAGGAAATTCCGCCAACCAGCGGCACCAGTGGCAAATGGGTGGCCAGACGAATGAGCAGCGTGATGTTTCCATTAAAAAGCAGGATCAGAGAATCCAGAAAGCTGAAAAAGATGAGGCTGATCAGCATCACCATCACCAAAAAACTTGTTCCGCAGCGCGGATGCAGTGTGGTAAAAGGCCGTGCAGCACTCACGGTCAGATTTTCCCCCGATTCAAAAGCGTAAATCGTTTTATGTTCCGCCCCGTGGTACCGGAACAACCGTTTCACATCCTTCAGCAGTGAGATGAGATAAATATATCCGAGGAAAAGCAGAATCCGGATGGAGCCGGCAACCAGGTTAAAAGCAAAAGCATCCTTTTCGATATTAAATAATTTGGTGGTCACAAATAACGGGAAAGCAAAAAACAGGGCAACGCCGAGGATAAGCGCAAAACTTACCGTGGTAATGGCGGAAAGCGTGCTCATTCCCCCGGATTTTTCTTTTTTATTCTTTTTCTGTTTTTGCTTTTTGCCTTCCTTCTCCTTCTGCTGTTTTTCAACTTCTTCAGCATCTTTCATGGCCACATCGGCCGAAAAATTCAGATGCTTTATTCCCAGGAACATCACTTCTACCAGGGTAATGGCTCCGCGAATAATGGGGATATCCAGCCATTTTTTTCGCTGAGCCAATGACTGATACTCCTGAACTTTCAGAACCACTTCGCCGTTTGCCCGCCGGACTGCAGTGGCGACCCTCTCCGGAGAACGCATCATAACGCCTTCAATCACCGCCTGTCCGCCGATTGGCATTATTTTCTCTTCCGGTTCGGCCTTCACTTTATTTTCCGCCATTCTTTTATCCACCTGATTTTATGTTAATGTGACAGACATTTCTGGAATTTTCGGGATTCTTCAAAATGCCTGCATTTTCTCACATTATATAACAACAAAAACGGAACACCCGCTACTTCCAGGGTATTCCGTTTTTGAAAATATACAAAATATGTAGCTAACGGCGTTCGCCGTATTTTTTCAGGAATTTTTCCACGCGTCCGGCGGTGTCCACCAGTTTCTGTTTACCCGTAAAGAACGGATGGCAGTTGGAGCAAATTTCCACATGTAATTCGCTGACCGTTGAGCGGGTTTCAAATGTATTGCCACACGCGCAAATCACTTTTGCTTTTTTGTATTCCGGATGTATGCCCTGTTTCAAAATAAACCTCCTGATATTATTCTATATAATAAAGCCGTAAAATTTAAATGACTTTATTAATAAATGCAAGCCTCCAAATAAATTTATCACACAAATTTATCGATATTTTCATATCAAATTTCCGTAATAAACAGTCCTTATATGGTGAAGGCTATGCGGAGTTCCCGGATTATTAAATCCCGGGCAACTTCCGCCTGGGGAAGCTGTCAGGAACTCATGGAATCCAGGAATTCGTTGTTGTTGCGCGTTCCGCGCATCTTATCCAGCAGAAATTCCATGGCTTCTATGGGATTCATTTCATTCAGCAGTTTACGCAGCACCCAGACTCTGGACAGCTCCTTCTTGGACAGCAGCAGCTCTTCTCTTCTGGTGCCTGAACGGTTGATATCGATTGCCGGGAAAATACGGCGGTCCGCCAGACGGCGATCCAGCACAATTTCCATATTACCGGTTCCCTTAAATTCTTCAAAAATCACCTCGTCCATACGCGACCCGGTTTCCACCAGGGCGGTGGCCAGAATAGTAAGGCTTCCCCCTTCTTCAATATCACGGGCGGCGCCGAAAAACCTTTTCGGACGCTGCAATGCGTTCGAATCCACACCACCGGAAAGAATCTTGCCGCTGTGGGGCACCACGGTGTTGTGCGCACGGGCCAGACGGGTAATACTATCCAGCAGGATGACAACGTCTTTTTTGTATTCCACCAGGCGTTTGGCTTTTTCCATCACCATATCCGCAACCTGCACGTGACGCTCGGCCGGTTCATCAAATGTGGAAGACACTACTTCTGCTTTGACATTCCTTTCCATATCGGTTACTTCCTCGGGGCGCTCATCGATCAACAGCACAATCAGCACTACCTCGGGATGGTTTGCCGTTATGGAATTGGCAATTTTCTGCAGGATCACCGTTTTCCCGGCCCGCGGCGGAGAAACGATCAGACCACGCTGTCCTTTTCCGATCGGCGTCAAAAGATTCATTATCCGCATGGTCGATTCTTTTGGATTGGTTTCAAGGTCCAGTCTTTCCAGCGGATAGATAGGGGTTACGTAGCAACGCAAAAAAGCGTTCATTGTCCTTGGGGGGGCGAATCTGACCCTGCACGGTATCTCCGGTCCGCAGATCAAAACGCTTGATCTGGGAGGGAGAAACATAGATGTCATCGGGGCCGGGCAGATAATTAAAATTTGGAGAACGCAGGAATCCGTAGCCGTCGGGCAGTACTTCCAGCACGCCTTCAGAAAAGATCAGACCTTCCTGCGCCGTCTGCTCTTCCAGGATTTTGAATATTAATTCCTGTTTCTTCAAACCCGAAGTACCTTGAATACCTAATTCCTGGGCAACCTGAGCCAGTTCAGAGATTTTCAACGATTTTAACGAGTCAAGATCTAACATTTAACATTTCCTCAACTAAATTAATTTTGTTTATGATAATTATAATGGATTCAATATCCCAACACCTTTACCAGGGTGATTAAAACGGGGAGTAAAAAGAAGACCCTTTGAAGCACACCAACTCCGACGCAAAATTTATGGTCTTCAATTATTAAAATCAAGAAATTTGTATTTTTTGAAAAAACTCGCCCGCCAGATAATGGGAACCGATGATCAGCAGCAAATCTTTTGATTCAATCTGACGGTTCAATTCATTGTATCCTTCTGTTATGTTCGCGTATCTATGAATGCTTGCGGTGCCGTCCTTCAGTGCCTCCAGCAGGAAATCCGCTTCCAGTTCCTTCTCGGAGAAATGATCGATCACACCCACAATATCGGCATTCCACTTTATAATATCGGCAATGGAATGGTAATCTTTATCTTTTGCTAAGCCGACCATCACAAAAATTTTTTTATCCGGGAATTGTTTCTTCAGGAATCGGAATACTTTCGAAAAACCATGGGGATTATGGGCCACATCCAAAATAGTAAGCGGCTCTTTTCTTATAACCTGTAACCTTCCCGCCCATTCCGCCTGTTGTAAGCCACTCTGCAAATTTTGTTCCGTGATTTTAAATCCTTCTGTCCGCCGGAGGGCAGCCGCCGCCAGCGCTGCATTCCACGCTTGGTGCTCTCCGGCGAGCGAAATCCCGAGGTTCCTAAAATTATCGTTTTCCATCTCAAGATTAAAAACCGTTCCAAACACTGATTCCCTCAGAATCTGCAGCGAAGCGAAAGTTCTGACATTGTAGAAAGGAGCATTTCTTTGCGAACATCTTTCTTCAAAAATTTTCGCGACTTCAGGTACCTCAATGTTTATCACGCACGGGATATTTTCCTTTATGATACCGGCTTTTTCACCGGCAATATTACGAGTGCCTTTCCCCAGATACTGCTCGTGGTCAATGTCGATTGGGGTAATCACAGTTACCAGGGGCTGCACCAGATTAGTTGCATCCAGACGCCCGCCCAGCCCGGTTTCGACTACCGCAATATCCACCTGCTGTTCCGCAAAATATTTAAAGGCAAGGGCCGTGGTCGCTTCGAAAAAGGTCGGCTTTATCTCCTCGATAACGGATTTCATTTCGCTGGTATACCTGGCGAGCGTTTCCCGGGGAATGAGTTCGTCATTCACCCGAATCCTCTCCCGGAAATCCACCAGATGCGGAGAAGTGTACAACCCCGTCCGGTATCCGGCCGACTTCAGAACAGAGTAGATAAAGGCGGCGGTTGAGCCTTTTCCGTTGGTTCCGGCAAGATGGATTGCGGGCCAGTGTTTCTGAGGATTTCCAATGTGTTCCAGCAAACCGGTTATATTATCCAATCCGAGTTTGATTCCTGAATACTGCAAACTATAGAGGTACTCTATTGTCTTTGTGAATTCGTCCATTAAAATACCGGCAATTTTTAGACCTTCATTATTATAGATTCCTGATCAAAAAGTTTCCGGAAAGTAAAATTTTATTCAGAATGTTTTCGGGTGGGGGGAATGAATCCGGTCCTTCCTTAGATGATTTTTCCTATTATAAATCCAACCACAATTCCGACTAAAAACACCACCGTTAAGACCCGGTAATTGAGCACATCCTTCTTGAAACCGCGTTTAATGGCAATGATAGACACAAAATAACCCAGCGCATTGAGAAGCCAGTAAAAAGGCAGGGCAAGCACTTTTGCTACCAAGGGACCGACAACGGGGATTAGGGCCAGCAAATTGAGGAGCCCGATAAAGGCCTGGCTGATTATGCCAAATATGATGGCCAGAAAGGCTATAGCTTTGCTATTGAGGCCCAGCGCAATCCCGATGATGACAAAAAAGGTAAGCGCCAGCCAGATCAGGAAGATTTTCCGGAAGGAAACGATAAATTCCCAGATTCTGCGAAATATATCGCTGACTTTTTTTAAAAAATCGTTATCCTGTAGCATTCTGAACAACTTGTTCGCTGACTTTCCCGAACCGGCGTTCGCGGTTCAGATAATTAATAATCGCCTCATAAAATTCATGCTTTCTGAAATCGGGCCACAATGTCTTTGTCACATAAAGCTCCGTATAGGATAACTGCCAGAGCAGAAAATTGCTTATCCTCGATTCACCGCTGGTACGAATCAACATATCCGGATCGGGTAAATCGTATGTATAAAGATGGGAAGAAATAACCTGCTCGCTGATTTCCTCCGGCTGAATCAACCCGGCCTTCACTTTGAATGCAATATCCCGCACCGCGTCCAGGATTTCTCCGCGTCCGCTGTAACTCAACGCCAGGTTCAAAATTAATCCGGTGTTATGACGTGTCCGTTCAATACCATAAAGCAGTTCTTCATACGCCGGTTCGGGCAAATCTTCTATGTTCCCGATTGCCTGCAGGCGCACATTTTTATTGAGCAAATCCTCAATCTCCCGCCGCAGGGTGTTTACCAGCAATTTCATCAGTGCCGAAACCTCCTGCCGGGGACGAAACCAGTTCTCCTTGGAAAAGGTGTAGAGGGTAAGGACTTTTACTCCAATTTCGCCGGCGGCTTCCACGTTGGCTCGCACCGACTTTATTCCCTCGTTATGCCCGGCCACCCGGGGCAGACCGCGTTTTTTTGCCCAGCGCCCGTTTCCATCCATAATAATCGCAACATGTCTCGGAATATGGGCATCATTATCATTTAGGATTTTTTCGAGTTCCTTCAATATCTTACTTTGCTTTCCCATATCAATTTTTAGGACAAATTTAAATACTACTACCGATTAAATCAAAATATTGTTTAGATTTTATTATAAGCAATTTTTCATATGCTTGATTCTATATGATCAAGAGCATATATTTCACAGATTGTGAATCTTAAAACTAATTTTTGGAGAAATATTTTATGAAATTTTGGTCGATTACGCTTTTGTCTCTTTTTCTGCCAATAATTGCTTTTTCTCAGAATCATTTATTGATTTCCGAAATTCAGACACAGCCCGCAAATAATGCCTTCATCGAGATATTTAATCCGCTGCCCAATTCGTTCCCGTTGGACAGCATATATCTAACGGATTATAATACCTACTATGAAATGGTGCAAGGTACTTATAGTTCCGCCTCAAGTGATTTTCTGGTGAAGTTTCCCGATGGGGCTACGATCGCCTCGGGCGCCGTTATTGTGGTCGCATTTGATGGCAGCGGTGTGGAGAATGCCGATTATGAAATTAAAGGCACCAGCGCTCCTGTTCCGGACATGACGCCTCTCTATGTGGGCAGCAACGCCTCCTTATCCAATTATGAGATGGTGATGATGTTTTCCTGGAATGGTCACTCCGATCTTGTTAAGGATGTGGATTACGTCATGTGGAATACCACGACCGCCACTTTTGTTAACAAGACTGGTATTTCTATCGACGGGCCCGATCCCGACTCTACTCCCTCTACCTATTTGCCGGATACCCCCGTGGATCAACAAAAGCCATTTTTACCTTATCCGTTCCTGGGGAATTCGATTGCCCGTATATCGGTAACGGAAGATGGCGAGACCTATTCAGGAGGGAACGGCATCACCGGGCATGATGAAACCAGCGAGCCCATAGACCAGAATTTTGCGGAGCAGCAACAGCCCACCCCCGGCAGCACGGATTTGCAGGTCCCCAACGGGAACGGCAGCGGAACGGCCTCTGTCAGCCCAGATTCCATCCGAACCGATTCAACCCTCACCATAAAATTCACGCTCAACGGGAACAATGATAATCCCGTAACAGATATCTCATTGCAAATCCCTTCCTCCTGGACCTGGACCAACAACAGCAGTGACGTGGTTCTGGGCGGCGCGGCTTTCACAGGAGCCAGCGTTTCAGCAAGCAACGGCACGATTTCAATCACCAACACTGATCTGACTTTTCAAAATAGCGGAACCATCGCAATTTCCGCATTGACTTCTCCATCCAATCCCGAGCAGTCTTCATTCCAAATCAACACCGCCATCCAAAACGGAACCCTGACTCCCATCAGCAACAGCCCTGTGATAACAGTCTATGCACCATCGGTCATCGCTTCCATTGCGGAGATTCAGGCGAATCCATCCAATTATACTAATGTGACCATCGAAGGGGTGATAACAATAGGCGAGGGCATTACTACCGACCAAAGACTCAGCGCCTACATTCAGGACAATTCGGGAAGAGGCATCAACCTTTTTTCCAATGATATGCCGACCAATTTCCCGGATATAATACGAGGCAACAAATTAAGGGTTTCCGGAGAAGTCATTGAATATGTCAATTCGACTTCCCTGGACCATACAACCGAGATATCCAATTTTACTTATCAACTTATCTCTACCGATCAGGCCCTGCCGCAACCGCTGATCCTCAGCACCCAGAGCGCCACAGATACGTCTCTGGAAGGAACCTATGTCGAAACCTCCGGCACTATTAATGATATGTATGTCGCCGGCGGCGGGACCAGCCTTGTTATCAATGACGGCAGCGGAGACGTCACGGTAAGAATATGGGATACCTCCCAACTGAATACCAGCGGTTTTCAGATCGGGGATCTAATTGATGTAAAGGGCATCGTTTCTTCCTACCGGCTCGCGGGTCAGATTGTGGTCGGTTACCAGAACGATATTCAGGAAATCACCGCCAATCCCGGCGATGGATCGGGAACAGCTTCCGTTTCACCGGATGCAGTGAATAAAGGCGAAAGCGGGGTCATGCTGGATTTCACCCTGAACGGCGAGAACAGTTACACTGTGAAAGATGTTTCACTGAGCATTCCCGCCTCCTGGCAGTGGAGCGGCTTGGAAAGTGATGTTCAGATCAGCGGACCCGGATTCACCGGCGCCCAGCTTGCGGTACAGGGGAAGACCATTCAGGTTACACAGGCCGCCCTCAGTTCCGCCATGTCCGGTCATATCATGATCCAGAATTTGACGGCCCCGGACAACAATGAATTTTCCACATTCACCGTGAAAACCGCCACCGAGGGCGGCATACTCACCACCATCAAATCCAGTCCGCGGGTAACCGTTGGCGAGGGCGTGAATGCCACTCCAATCTCACTCATACAATTAAATACCGCCCAGTACAAAGGACAAACCGTGACCATCATGGGCGTGGTGACTTTTGGCGCCGGACTGACCACTTCCAGTTTTACTTCCGCCTATGTACAGGATAATTCCGGATACGGCATCAATGTTTATCAGCCGGGAACGGTGGACAGCCGCCTAACCAGGGGTAATCAGGTGGTCATTACCGGAACAGTTGATGAATACAATGGCGTTACCGAAATCACCGGTTACACATTGGATGTTCTGGGCGAAGGCAGTGAGCTGCCTACGGCCCTTATTCTGCAGACCGGCGAGGCCAATGATGCCCGCTGGGAGGGGACTTATGTTCAGGTTGAAGGAGAGATTACGGACCTGTATGCAGCCGGCGGCGGAAGCAATGTCACCGTCGATGACGGTACCGGCCCTTATCTGTTAAGAATCTGGGATGCTACCGGCGTCAACCTCAGCGCCTTTGCGGTTGGTGACACTATCGTCGCGCGGGGCGTTGCCAGCGTCTATACATCCAGTTCTACAGGGGCCGTCACCCAGCAAATGCTGGTGGGATACCAGGATGATATCTTCAAACCGGGTAAAACTGTTTCCGGCGACGGGAACGGCTTTGCGGAGATCACACCCGCCAATGTCGCTCCGGGCACGGGAAACATATCCGCCACCATAAAAATGTGGAGCAGCGTCGGTGATTCCCTGAGGACCATTGAATTCCTGGTTCCTGCCAACTGGCAGTGGAGCGGGCTGGCTGATGATGTCAGTGCCGGCGGTTCCGGTCTGACGGGCGCCAAACTGAAAATAACTTCAGAATACGGACATTTCCGCCTGGTTTTTTCCAATGCACTTGTAACCGATAATGACAGCGCAATTGTCACCCTGAAAGGACTCACCGCTCCCAATGATTCGATTTACGCCTATTTCTGGGTAAAAACAGCGGTCGCCGGCGGCACACCAACATTCATCCTGGAAAGCCCCCGCATCCAGGTGGGCAACAATCCCATCTACCAGATTGAAGACCTGCAGACCAATTCCGGCCAGTTCAAAGATCAGGTCACCATCCGTGGTATCGTGACTGTCGGCGCGGCTGTCATCAGAACAGACAGGACCTCTGCCTTCATGCAGGATGCGTCGGGTTTTGGAATCAATATCAATAAATCGGGTGCGCCGGACACCACCGATTTCAAACGCGGCTACCTGATTGAGTTCAATGGTACCGTCAGCGAATATCGGGACGTTACCCAAATCACACCCTCAGGGGCTGTGCAGATTCTGGAAGAGGGCGTGCCGGTCCCCAAACCGGTGGAAGTAACCACCGGCGAGGCCAACAGCCCGATTTGGGACGGAACCTATGTCCGTGTGAAAGGCGTGGTAACGGATAAATATACCACCTCGTCCGCAGCGCCTTATGACTGGAATATCGTTGTTAATGACGGCTCGGGTCCCCTGACGCTGCGGGTGTGGGGAACCACCGGAGTCAATGTGGATTCAATCGATGTGAACAGCGCCGTGATTGCCTCGGGAGTGGGCAGCGTTTTCATCACCAGCGACGGAACTCCCAGCTACCAGATTTTACCCGCTTATCAGGAAGATCTGGTGCTGAATCCGAGCTACCAGCCCTCCCTGGCCGGCGTTTCTCTGGACATTCCGCCTCACCCCTTTGTCCCGGACGTGGGTGAAAAAATTGCCATCAAATATAACGCAGGGGCTGTGAACAATCAGGTGACTCTACGGATTTTTGACACCGCCGGCAGACTGATTACCACGCTCCTGGATGAACAATCCACGCTGCTGGTCAATACCCTCCATTGGGACGGCCGCGACCGCTATCTGAATTTCGTTCCGCTCGGCACCTATATCTGTCACCTGGAAGTGGTGGAGCCGGTGAGCGGTAAAAAGCGTACCAAACTGGCGCCCATCGTCATTGGGACACGGCTGGAAAAATAAATTTCAATTACGCAATTTTTGAATTGAAGATAAAAAGCAACGGTAAATAACAGTGAAACAGAATTGTAAATACTTAAAAAGGTTCAGCATATGAAACAGATGAAAAATCTAATTCTGATGACCATTATTTTTGTTTTTCTTTTGGTGAGCTGGTCCCGGGCCGGGCTGTTCGATGACCGGTATCCCAGTGCCAGGGCCACCGCCATGGGAGGAACAGGGGTATCCGTCGCCAACGACGTGTGGGCCTCCTATTATAATCCGGCGGGCCTTCCCCAGGTCACACAGCCGGTGGTGGGAAGTTCCTACATCCGCTTATTTAATGTATCGTTTTTGAGGAATTTTTTCGGCGCTGCCGCGTACCCGCTGCCGGGAAAATACGGAACTGCCTCGGTGTCTTTCCAGTATTTTGGTGTTAATTACAAAGATACGGATATCTCCGGGGAATATACCATTGCCCTCTCCCACGGTTTCTACCTTCTGAAAGACATCCACAGCAGCCTCTCTTTCGGATATTCTCTGAAGGCTTACTACTGGTCGCTTGGCCAGTCTCTGGAATTGGGAGACCTGGGCAGCGCTGCCACTTTTGGCGTTGATGTGGGCTTCCTGGCTTCCGTATACAACCGCACGCATCTGGGTGTCTATTTTTTGAACATTAACAGCCCCAACATCGGCGCTTATGAGGAACATGATCTTCCCCAGCGGGTGGTGGTGGGAATATCCTATCAACCGTATGACGGCGTCACCACTTCACTGGATTTCAACAAGACCGTGGGTGTAGGAAATATTCAATTACTCGGCGGGGCTGAGTTCAACGTATTCCGGAACCTCTTCCTGCGTTTCGGCGGAACGACCAATCCCAACCGGTTCTCCGCCGGTGTCGGAATTCAGTTCGCCCAGTTCAAACTTGATTACGCCTTGCTGACCCATAGTGAATTAGGGGAAACTCACCAAATGGGCCTGGCTGTTGAGTTTTAATATGTCAATCGAAAAATGGTTTGAAAAAATATGAAAAAATCAATTATCAGAATGTCTTACATATTCGTCGCGATTGTGCTTCCGCTCCTCCTGTTTTTTGGCAGCGCAGCGGCGCAGGATTCCACACAGGTCTACACTCCGCAGCATCAGCTGGATATTAACAACGCCAGCTTCGAGCAAATTGCCATCCTGCCGGTTCCGGAGAGTCTCGCTGGGAAAATTTATGATCGGATTACCTATCAGGGACCGCTTCAGAGCGTTTATGATCTGAACAAAATTGCCGGTATGACGCCTGCCCTGTTTCTTAAAATAAAACCGCTGATTAAAATCGAACCCTATCAGCAGAAAACCGAGCGCGAAGAGCGTATTGAAAATCTCTACTACAAGCTGGAACAGTGGGAAGGCAATGAGGGAATTAATCAGTCGCTGATCGACTTGTGGATAGAGCAGGCACTGGAGCCGATCAATATTAACCGGATCACGTATGATCAATTGCTGAATCTGCAGAATGTCACTCCGGTCGACGCGGCCGCCATTATCAACTACCGCCACCAGGTGGGCAAAATTTCCAGTGAGAGAGACCTTCGCAGCGCTCCCTATCTTTCCTATTACGGTTTCCGTAATGCAAGCGATTTTGTTAGCTTTGAAGCGCCAAAACCACATATGGAATTTCACGGCCACTACATGATGCAGATGGACGATTCTCCGTTCATGAGCGCTGAGGCGGAAGCCACCGCTCAAATTCCCACCGCGGAAATATTGCCGGAGAGAATCAACAATAACTATCCCAATGTATATACGCGTTTTATGGGAAGCCTGGGACCCAATATCCATTTTGGATATTCCTATTACCATTCTCTGGACGAACCCTTCTTGTATGCCAACACCGGCGTTGCGGAAATTCCCAAAGGCAAGGTATATCTGGGAATTGAAAATCAGCAATTGGGCCCCGTTGAACTGCGGAAATTATATGTGGGAAACTACAGTCTGGCTTTCGGACAGGGTGTTGTAATGGAAAACACCGACTATTTTCTGCCTCGCAAATCGGGATTCGGGTTTCGCAAACGCTTTCTGGGCCTGTCCGGTGACAACTCCCGCACCCGGGAATTCAAACTGACCGGGGCTGCCGCGGAATTGAAATACAGGAACGCGCATGTCTTCCTGTTTGGGGCTTTCGACAAAAGGGACGCCATTTTGAACCGCACCCCGGTTTTGATCAATGGCAAAGAACAATATACGATGAACCAGTTGATAGTGCTGGACCAGCGCTTCCAATATGCTCCCGGCGATGAGGCACGGCAGAAACTGGGACTGGACTGGCGCAACAACGTATCGGAACTGCTCTACGGCACTCACTTTGCCTATGATTTCAAAACTGCCACCCAGTTGGGTTTCACTTATTATGAAAGCGCCTACAACCGTCTGATCCGCCCGGACCTGACGGAAATTGCCGATCCAAACAGTCTGAATACTATCAAGTTATCGGACAATGAAATTTATAATTCCTATGGCGGACCGGTGTCGGACGGTGAGAATCCGCTTTGGGGAGACGCCAAATCTTTTCGCCGGGTCTACGGTTTCGACTTTCAGACAGTTTACCAAAACGTTGCTTTGCAGGGAGAATATGCCGAGCTGGATAAATCGAAAGGATTTCTCAGCGGTAATCCCCACGCCCTGGTCGCCAGCGCCTATGTTCAATACAACAGCTTCTCGCTCCTGGGACTTTACCGGGATTACAGCCTGGGATTCGATAATCCCTACCAGCGCTCTTTCTCGAACTATCAAAGATTCAAACGCACCATCTATGAGAACTACTACTATCTGCAGGATCCGCTTTATGGGCAGCTCTACACCAACAACCCCCAGCCCCAGGCGGAAAGGGGATTTTACCTCAACAGCCGCTATCAGATTAACCGCGAGACGGTGCTTAGCCTTGAATATGATAACTGGCGGCGGGTTTCGGACGACGCGACGCAGCACCGCCTGGTGGGCAGTGTCACTTTCCGGCCCATCTTTCCCCTTAACATCAATCTCCGCCAGAAATTTCAGGGACGGGAGGTGCTGAACAATTCCACCACCGAATATTTCGAGAATTATGAATTCAGGGGTTTGGTCCGCCTGCGTTTGTCCCGTTTCGATGAACTGGGGATGCTCTATATGAACTCTCTGACCAAATTCCGGCCGCGGCCGCGATTCCTCTTTCCCGTTCAGACCGGCGAGTCCCTGCAGTATGTTAACGTGGCGGGAAATATCGGTTCACCGGCAGAGGCCATCGGCGGAATTTTCACTCACAATTTTAACGAATGGCTGAAATTGCGGGGGTTCATCGGCTACTACAAAGGTTTCTTCTGGAATTTTGAAGACACCCAGTTCCAGGTGATGGACAGCATGAAGGGTGCGACACGTTTCTGGATTTCCCTTTATACAAGGGTCAATTCACAGCTCAGCATGCGCTTCAAATATACCAAGGATTACCAGCAGCCCGTTAATTTTATCGAGGCGCGGGAGTCCACCAATGTGCCCATAACTACGCCGGGAAAATACTACGCGGCAAATCTGGTGCAGCCGACGCAGAACTTTTATTATTTAGAATTCAATTTCCATTTTTAATATAACCATGAGATGTCTAATCAGATTGATGCAGGAGATGCACGTAATGAAAAATAGACCCTTAATTTTAGTTTTACTCTTGATTTCGGCAATTTTTGTATTTGGTCAGGACTATCCCTCTTTTCCCATCGGGCAATACTGGCAGTTCCCGGATGCACGTTCCCTGTCGCTGGGCGGGGCCGGCTCCGTGTCCCTGAATGCTCCGGGGGCCATGCTTTACAACCCTGCCGCACTCACCCAGATTCAGAATCCGGTGGAAGGGGCGTTGTCTCTGTCCATCCGCAAGCTGGATGAACGCCGCTCATTCCCCCTGTATGACCGCTTCGACGGAATTGTGGCCCAGGGAATATACGCCATCAACAATAACTGGTATTTCCGTCCCCAGGGAGCCGTCGCGTTCAGATTACCCTTCGCCGGTCTGAACAACCTGACCTTCGCGGCCGGTTCATTTACCGAAATCGACCAGAACTACAATTATCTGGAAGAAGTCCGGCAAAACATATTCGGCGATTCGCTGGTCGCCTACAACCGGATAGAATTCAACGGCGCACTGCAAAGATACGGTGTGGCGGCAGCGGCCCCTGTCGATCTTCTTCCCGGATTTTCACTCGGCGTTCAGGCAGGAGTATTACAGGGATCGCTGGACAACATCAACTGTTTACCGCGCCACCGAGAGAATCACGGGGGGAGTATATGTCGATCTGCCCTATACAGTGAAATACAGCTCGATAGACGCGCAAGGTGCCGAACTGCGGGAGGAAATCGGATACCCGCTGAAGCTGAATGCGGGGTTTGAATATCGCGCCCGCCAGATGCTGCAGGCACGTCTGAATGTGGATTTCGGTTATGAATTCTGGTCTTCCGCCAAATATACAAGTCAGATTTCCAGCGATGTGGTCCCCGCCACCCAGGAGCTCTCCGATGTTTTCGTGGCGAAAGCCGGAATTGAATATATTTTCTTCAACAAGGTGCCGTTCCGGGTTGGTATGCAGTACCGCAATTCCTATCAACAGCGCGGCAATACGCAGACTGTGCTAGGTGCCGGAACCGGCTTCAGCAACACAAACTGGAAAGTCGATGTGGCAGGCGCTTTCAGCAGTGTCACCTACAAGTGGCCGGACCTGTTCAACGATCAGCTATTTGGCGGCGACCGTCTGAACAGCACCATCGATGATGTATCGGAAAATACTTTCTTTGGCAGAATAACGCTGACGGTCTTTTTGAAATAATTTCAGCACTAAAATATTGTTTATCGAAGGGGCGGAATTTCATTCGCCCCTTTTTTAATTCACTAAAATTCCAGCGACAGGCCGGCCACCGGAAATACTTCGAACTGCAGGATTTTTTCCCTGCTGCCGTCGTCATTGTATTGATATTCCCAGATGTTGTGCCGGTTGTAAATATTCATGATGTCCAGATACACAATCATGTTCCTGTTGCCGAAAAAGAAACGGCGGTCCATCCGGAAATCGAACCGGTGATAGGCCGGGAAACGCAGCGGATTCAACTGCTGCTGCTCTTCCACCAGCCAGCGCCGGAATTCGGGATGATATACGGGCGCAGTGTAAGGCCTTCCGCCGAGGTAGCGGAACCGGAAACTGAACTCCACTTCATCGGCAAAGGGCAGGATCCAGGCGCTGAGTTTATACCACCAGTGCTTCTGCAGCGACTGATACCATTCTTTCCTGTAAAGCTTTGCCTTGTATCCGCCGATAAAGGTGAAAACATCCCTGAAATCATAATCCCAATTATATTCCGTGCCGAACCGGGGATCCCCAGCCCGGGACACCGAGTGGGAATAACTCAAAATCGTTGAAAAATTCCGGGTTAATTTCTTCTGAAGAAAGAACTCAATTCCGCGCGCATATCCGGTCCCGGCATTCAGAAGCTCGCCCTGGTAACTGTCGAAAGGATCGGGTGTGGTCATGCTTCGCGAAACGGGAACATCGAAATATGATTTGGAATACGCCTCCACGGTCATTTTGATATCTTCACGGATTAATTGCTCGATTCCCATTACAAATTGGCGGGTGTACTTATTCTGCAGATTCCTGTTGAAGGGATTTTGAGTAAGCTCCACATAGGCGGGCGACTGATAGTGAATGCCATATGCAAAATTGAGGGTTGTCCTGGGATTGACAAAAAATGATAGACCCAGCCTGGGGCTCAGGGATTGGAAATTATTATAGCCGAAATAATCATAGCGAAGTCCCGCGTTTATTTCCATCCTCTTTAGAAAATTCAGGGAAATCTGCGAGTAAAAAGCTGTCTTATGGGTTTTGACATTCCGGTCATCAATCCACTGCGGATAGGCGCGGAAAATGCTGTCCGGCTCTTCCGAACCGGGGCTGTACCAAAAAATAGTATCGGGTTCTGCAGAAATTTTATGATCAAAATTGATCTGCTTATAGCTTCCTCCCCAGTTCAACTGAACGGACTTGTTCAACTGATAGACGAAATCGGTTTTCAGCGTATTTTCTGTTTCTCTTGAATCATTCAGATAATAGTAATCCTTCCCCGGCTTGCGGTAGACATCAATCCCCCAGATGTTTCCCACGCTTGAGAGGGTTGTATTGGAAAACATTTTACGCGACCAGAAAGTCCGCAGCGTGGCGCCGAAAGCATACTGTCTGCCCGAATAATCGACGTTTTCCGCACCCCGTGAATACCCGCCGGTGCCCTCGTCTTCAATATTAATCTTATCGGAACCGTAGATTCCGTTAACCATCAGTGAATTATTGGAACTGAGTTCAAAATTTACCTTGCCCTGAAAATTCTGATAGCGCGGGACGGCGGTCAGCCCGGTTGAACTGATGATCAAATCGAGAAAACTTTTTCTCGCGGAAAATATATAACTGCCGTCATTCCAGTGAAGCGGTCCTTCCACCAGTAATCCGGCACCCGACATGCCCAGTTCCGCCTCTCCGGAAAACCGTTTCCTTGACCCATTCCGCACTGAGATGTCCATTACCGAAGACGCCCGGTCGCCAAATTTCGCGGAGAAAGCGCCGGCGTAAAAATCCACCTTCCGGATCATAAAAGTATTCAGCATGTTGATGGGCCCCCCGCCGGTGCCCTGTTCGCCAAAATGATTGGGATTGGGAATCTCAATATTATCCATCAAAAAGAGATTCTCACCGGGGATTCCGCCCCGCACGATGATTTCATTGTTTTGATCGGTCCCGGAAACCACCGCCGGCAATGCCTGCATCACCCGCTGAATATCCATTGCCGATCCGGGATCGCGGCGCAGTTCCTCAAAATCCATGGTGCGGGTGCTTACCACCGCATCTTTCGGCTTTTCAAAATAACTGCCGGTAACTTCAACCGCTTCTCCCTCCAGTATGTCGGGGACCATCTCCAGCTCCAGGGAAGTGGTCCTTCCGGAATTGATAATTATATTGGATTTCAGGATCGTTTTAAATCCCACATAATAAAATCCGAGATTATAACTTCCCGGCGCTAAATTCCCGATAGTAAACTTGCCCTTTTCATCTGTGGCAGTCCCAAGCTGCGTGCCCTGAATGACCACATTTACCCCCGCCAGGGGCTGAAGTGTGCTTTTGTCTGCTACCCTTCCTTCCAGATATCCCACTTTTGTCTGTGAGTAGCATACAACATATATATGAAGAAGAACCAACAGAATTCCCGCTGTTTTCATAATAAATGCTCAACTAATCAAACTGAAAAATTTAATATCTATCCATACTTCTGAGCTTAAAGCCGGGCCGCAAATTTATCGGTATGCAAGGGAGCGGATGATGACGAATTGCACTTTTGAACCATTCTTCTGCATTTCAGGAACAAATTCGAAAAGCCGGCATGATGCGGAAGCGCCCGGACTGTAAATCGCAGCTTAAAAATGAAATAGAACCTTTCATAAACATGGGACAGCCATTTGAAGGATTTGTCCGATGCATGTTTGGTATCTAATTACTCAGCGGTCGGGTAAGTTCCCGGGAGCAACATGGGCAGCGGCTCACCGGGGTGCTCGCTCGCCATCTGAAGATACTGATATACCTGATTTCTCTTTATGCTGGTCTCAAAGGGGGAAAGTATCCCGTCCAGATCGATCAACCCTTTGTAATCGGGAATTTCCACAAGATCCACTTTCTCGCCGGGAGCGATACGGGCCCTTTCCTGCGCCACGGCAATGGCTGTGACCAAACCGCCCAGTTCATCAACCAGGCCGATCTTGACACCCTCCATTCCCGAATAAAAATGGCCCTGGGCAAGCTGCTCCACCTTTTCCACGGACATGCCGCGTCCCTGGGCAACTTTTTTTACAAAACTGCCATAATATTGCATTATGATATTTTTTACCTTTTCAAACTCGTCCGGCGTGAGATTTCGAGCGGGAAGCTCTATTCCGGTAAATGGGAATGTCACACCAAATCCAACTTCCGCATGCGCTCCCCGCTTTACATAATCCGAGGTCATTCCCAGTTTTTCTGTCAGATCTTTGTTATAAACCCATCCGCCAATAACACCTATGGAGCCCGTAATGGTATTGGGACCGGCAATTATTTCATTTCCATACATGGAAATCCAGTATCCCCCGGAGCCGGCAACCTGTCCCTGACTGACAATAACCGGTTTCTTTTTGCTGCATTTTCTGACCGCTTCCGCCACCACATCGCTGGCCATCACATCTCCGCCCGGTGAATCCACCCGGAAAACCACAGCTTTAACGGAGTGATTTTTGGCCAGACGTAAAAATACCTTTTCCAGCCAGCGCGCTTTTATGCCTTTGTCCATCGCACAGACACCCAGGCCATAGACAACTGCGATCTTAGGTTTATTTCCCCATTTCTGGTAAGGCAGGATATTATCCAATAATTCATCAGAAGAGATTCCATGCAACGAAGAACCGTACATTTTTTTCAGGATTTCCTTCACATAGGGCCAGCGTCCCACCGCATCGATCAAACCGGCTTTTTGGGCGTCCTCCGATAAAAAGATCACTTCGTCGTTGATGAGACTGTCAAACCGGGTGTGGGTAAATTTCCGGGACTCGCATACATCCGCCCGCACCATGTTATACAAATCATCCACATAGGCCTGCCGCTGTTCACGATCAGGTTCTGAAAAATCGTCCCGGCTGTAAGATTCGAATGCTGATTTATATTTAAAAAAACGCCAGGGTTCAAATCCAATTCCGAGCTTCGCCAGCGTTTCTTTAAAGAAGGTTCTTCCCATAATGTAGCCGGGAAGCAGCAATTGCCCCTCGGGGTCCATAACAATTTCATCTGCCAAAGCGAATATACTGGGTTGCACACCTCCCACACGCACCATATAATTGTCAAAGACGTGGTCCCGGTCGGGATCGACATGGGCCTGGTAACCGGCCCCGGTTCTCCCCAGATTGATAGTTAAACCAAGCGTATACGCATCATCGTCAAAATATCTTCCCACCAGATTTATCCCCGACAGCAATTGCACTGCGGCCCCGGCACTCCAGGGGGCATTGGAAAATTGCGTCTCTCTCTGCATCGCGCCGTCGGCAAATAGAGTGAGCCGCGGGGTTCCCAGCGGACGAACGCCTATACTGGCAATCCCCTCTTTCGCGTTGCTTTCCAAGGAAAAATTTCCGATCAAGCCCACGGATACATATTTGAAGGGACGGATAATGGTGGAAGCCGTAAAAAGCCGTTCGCGCCCAAAAGCATTATCATCGCCCGATGCCCAACTATACCCCATTCCCCAGGCCAGCCCGTCCGATCCGAATCCAGTGGATATGCGATAATCGGTGACTTTGAGATCACCAAAGTGCCTTCTCACCGCTCCAAATCCCAAACCATGAACGCCTGCGAAGATGCCCCAGTCATTAATGGTATTTATTTCGGTACCGTTTGTTGACCATAAAAAACGGGATTCAAAATGCCGGATCATTCTCAGGTTTGCCGGATTCACAAAACCGACCAGACCATCCTGAAATACTCCCGCGGGAGCCATCAGGAAATTATCTCTTTGGTAGTAATCAGGAATTGGTTGCGACAGCAGATCGCTGGCGGATAGACATAATAAAAGGGTTAAGACCAAGCAAGCTTTCCTCATCCGAACCTCCGGAGGTTTTATCAGAGGTTTAAGGCACAATTTGTTTAGAATCTATGGAAATTAATACTAATATTCAAACAGAACTATAAGAAATTAATAACAAAAACGGAATTTAGTTCCCTGCGCTCTGCCCGGGACAGTTGGTGGAAAACTCAACCGTTGCTGAGATCACCTCAAACAAATAATCCGAAATACCTCTTCCATTGAAACAGAACATCGGAAATTGGGTTGAATTATTCGGAGTTTTAAATAATAATCGGAAGGAGAACCCATATCCGGAAAAATCGATACCAATTTCCCTTGAAATTTTTATGAAAATCCTAATCACCCCAAAAATGATTATAAATAGAATCTGGCAAAATATTAAAATATCTTGAAATTATAATCACATTATGATAAATTTTTAAGCTATTAGATTGGGAAGATTTATGATTAAAAGTATCGAATGGTCTGAAAACAAGCTTACAATCATCGATCAGACCGAAATTCCCCGGAATCTGATATACCTGGAGTTGAATACTATTCAGCAAGTGTTCGAAGCCATTCAGAAGCTGCGTGTGCGGGGTGCGCCCGCCATCGGCGTGGCAGCCGCCTTTGGCCTTTACCTTGGAGTACGGGGAAGATCTTTTGAAAACCGTCAGTCATTCCTGAGCGAAGCAAAATCTTTGGCAGACTATCTTGCTTCGGCCCGCCCAACGGCCGTCAATCTGCGCTGGGCGCTGCAGTTCATTAACGAGAAGCTTCAGAAGACCCAAGGTGAACTGCCGGAACTCATCCGCAAAGTCCTGGAAATTGCCATCGATATAAAAAATGATGATCAAAAAAGGTGCGATCTGATGGGTTCTGCCGGCGCCGAACTGATCCAGCCGGGCATGCGGATTCTGACCCATTGCAATACCGGGGCCCTGGCGACTGCGGGGATCGGCACAGCATTGGGAGTCATTTACACAGCCCACCGGCAAAATAAAAAACTGCAGGTATTTGTGGATGAGACCCGGCCCTTGCTGCAGGGTGCCCGTTTGAACATGTGGGAGCTGGAGCAAGCGGGGATACCGGCCACCCTGATTTCCGATAATATGGCAGCCTATGCCATGCAGCGTGGAATGATTGATCTGGTCATTGTGGGTGCAGACCGAATCGCGGCAAACGGGGATACGGCGAATAAAATCGGGACCTATAATCTGGCAGTCAATGCGCAGTATCATGGCATTCCTTTCTATGTCGCGGCACCACTGTCCACTTTCGATTTTTCCATTAAATCGGGTGAACAGATTCCCATAGAGGAACGGAATTGTGAAGAGATCACCCGCATCTGGGGCAAGCTCCCCATTACGGTGGAGAATGCTTCCTGCTGGAATCCTGCATTCGATGTTACACCGGCGGGCTTAATCACCGGAATTATTACCGAAGCCGGAATTGCCGATCACCCCTTTGAGGACTCTTTGACACGGTTAAAATTAAACAGTCAGGTTCATAAAAATCATAAGGAGCTAATTCAATGAAAAAACTAGTAGGCGTTTCAATTGTGGTGTTCCTGCTGGGCATCATCGTGATTACCGGATGCCGTCCGCCGGAACTGGAAGGTGTGGTAGTGAATATGCAGCATGGCCTGTATGACAAAGCTTTTGATCTTGCCAAAGAAGCGGTACAGAAATACCCCAACAATCCCGAAGCCTGGTATCTGCTGGGCGAGCTATACGGACGCAAAGATCAGTTTGTGGAAATGAACGATGCGTTTGATAAGAGCCTTGCCATCTCTCCACAATACAAACCTGATATTGAAAGACTTCGCTTTAATTATTTCGCGGAAAATTACAATGATGCCTTGAAAAACTACTACAACAAGGCCAGGGACACACAGGATCCTGAGCTACAGAAAAAGCTTTTTCAAAAAGCCGCCGAGAAATTCCTGAAAGCTCATCAGGCTGATCCCGAGAAAGTAGAACCGCTGACACCAATGTCAGTTTCTTTCCTGGAAGTAGGCGATACGACCGAAGCAGAAAAATATCTCCTGCAGGCCGTGCAGGGCCAGCCCAAGGATGATACGCTGATGGTTTCTGTGGGCGATTTCTATTTTAAGACGGATCAATATGATAAAGCCGAAGATATGTATCAAAAAGCTTTGGCTGTAAATCCCAACAATACGCAGGCCCATCTGGCATTGGGCGAAATATATGTGCATGACAAAGACTGGGAAAAGGCAATCGGGGAATTCAATGTTGGAATGGAACAGCAGCCCAATAATTCCGCCATTCCCATGAATATCGGGATCATTTATTACAATGATCAGATGTATGAAAAGGCAATCCCTTACCTGAAAAAATCGCTGGAATTGGATCCGAACAATAAGGATGTGGAAGAGCTGCTGAGCATTTCCTATCTGCAGCAGGCCCAGAAATATCAGGACGAGTATACCGACACGCAGAAGGAAGAATATAAACAAAAATATGAAGATATTTATAACATGGTTCTTCCCATGCTGGAGCAGGCTGTCCAGAAATTCCCGAACTCCGCCCTGCTCTGGAATAATCTGGGTGTGGTTTACGCTCAGAAAGGTATGAAGGACAAAGCCGAACAGGCCTTCGAGAAACAGAAAGAATTGGAAGCAAACAAATAACCTCTGAATGTTCAATAAAAAAAGCCGGTATCCTCAAATGGATTCCGGCTTTTTTTATGTCTATTGCTCCACACTATTATTTTTTACAATCCGCTTTCTTTCATTAACATTTTTTTATTGAAAGGTATAACCTATGGCTGCATAACTGACCCAGTGATGAATATTGGCCGGCGCGGTTATGCCCATTCCCAGATCGGAAACCGGCAATGGTTTGTCAGATATGCTGGTGCCGTAGCGCAGCATTTTACCCATCAAAGGCTTTGTATGAGAATTTTCCGTCAGATAATAGGCGGTCAAAAGTCCGAATGGAATAGAATACCTGCCGCACCAGGTCCATGCATATTCCCGATAATCTTCCTGGCTTACGGTATATTGAACAAACCGTTTAATGCGCTGCAAATCCGGCTGATCGATCAGGCATTCACTGATAATGGTCATGTCTTTGTTCGTGGCCGCCTGGTAACCCGTTGAATCCGCGCCAAAGGGCGCCATATTTTTTCCGCCCCAATCTTCATCTCCATAATGAACACCGTCAGAAGAAATCGCAAAAGCGTAATCTTTGCCCCATGTCCATTGATTCTTTTCCGCAACCTTTGCAATGGCCTCGGACAGTGGGACCGCAATCTCCTGCATTTTTTCGTAGCTCATATAGGGAACAAGAATAGAGACAATTTGCACCGACCGATGATAGTACTGTATAAACGGCAGCAGCGCTTCAACAGAATGTTCAACAGTCTGCAGACTATCATTGACCTGATAACTGCCTTCGGGGAGCTCCTTCATAATCTGCTCGCGAACAGGAGATACCGGAATTTCACCGTAGGGACCCCGCCAGTGTGAATAACTATCGAATATAATCTGGTTTTCCGCCCCGAATTGTTTGGCTTTGTGAGCCACACCAAACAAAATTATGGTAGGGGCCGACAGGTTTTTCATCACATACGGATACAATGTACCGGCATAGCTGTAGTCGTCATGGGGACAGATTACCAGTTCCCAGGAATTTTCGCTTCCCATATTTTGCATCTTCAGGATATTCTGGCATTCTTTGCCGCTCTTCTCATCAATCCGGCGGATGACTTCGTCCATTTGCCGCGCGGTGTGAGCAAAACCAACCGTATCGGCCAGAGCGCGCAATTTTTCAGCCGGCGCATCCTGGGAAGATTGGCACTGGATAAACATGAGGAATGAAAGACCAAGCAGAATTAGGGCTGGCAGGAAATATTTCATGTCCTTTCTCCTGTTTGTTAGAAAGTCAAATTCAACTCTTGCTAAAATACCATCTTATTTTATAATATTCAACTAAAAATGTTAGGTTTGCCCGGATTCCCGGTTAAGGTGATTTTAATAAAAAAGTTCAGTCTCGCGGGATAAAATTTCGTTCATCAACTTTTCCACTTCTTTGCGGATTTTTTCAATATCGGCTCTCTGATATATCTTTCGCACCAGCCGCATCGGCTCCACAAAAAGAAGAGAAATGGGGTAACTTGTCTGTTCGGGGTGCAGGCCGGAAAGCAGCAGCGCATAGGCCTGCATCTGAAAATCATATTTTTGCGAAACCTGATTTACCTCTTCCGCCGAAATCCGGTTTGTTTTGTAGTCCAGCACTTCCCAGTTCCCGTCGGTATTTAAAAAGAGCTTATCGAAAATCCCCCGAAAAATAAAGCCGCCGATCCGCATGTCCAGAGAAAATTCACTGAATTGCGGGGTTCCGGCCAGCATTCTTCCGGTATGGGAATTGCGAATCCTCTCCATTACCTCGCTCAACTTCCCGGTGAGCTCTCTCTTATCGGACGAATTGGACAGATCGAACCGGATCAGCGCCTGCTCAATTTTTGCCGTGTCTTCCGTGTCGGGACGCAGGTGGAAATCCTCCAAGATTTTATGAATGACGGATCCCCAGAGCGCTCCACCCGGCTCATCGACAAATTCCGGCTCAACCTGCGGAGGAAGGACCTGTGCATCTTTCAGATAAAAATGCTGAAAATAACGGTTTTTATTTTCACGGTACATCATAAGCTGGGTGGCGGAATAGATCTGTCCGCCCGCTTTTTCGCCGATTACCTGCTGATACCTCAGTTCCTCGGGCGGAATGATATCTTCCGGATGCGCTATGCCGGTCTTTTCACTCCCTTCCGAAGACATTCTTTCTGCTTCACCTGTTCCTTCGAATGTGTGGCTGCTTACCCGCAGAGAAGCATCATTCATCTTCACTTCGATTTCTGCGGATTGTGCCAAATCTTCCCCGGAAAAATTCCAGGCATCCATAAGCCATTGCAGATAATTCGGACTGGTGGTTTTTCTTTTTCTGTTGATGGTTCCTGAGAGGAAAAGATGGTCCCTGGCCCGGGTCGCGGCCACATAAAACAACCTCTTTTCCTCGGCAATTGTCTTCATCTGATCGTGCTGCTGCAAATATTGATAGGCAAATGGTTTTGGGCCGTTTTTAATACTGCTGTTCTCCAGATTGAAGGCAAAACCGAAATTCTTATTCAACATGAGATTTTTGTTATACCTGAATTCTTTTTCAAGGAATGGCAGGAATACCACCGGGAATTCCATTCCCTTCGCGCTGTGAAAGGTTATGATCCTAACCCGGTCCTCATCCTCGGCCATAACGACCGCTTCACCCTCCTGCACCTGTCCGGAAATCTGCTTTTCCAGCGTTTCCAGCAAATCGCTGAGCAAACCCGAATGGTTCTGTTCGAATTCAAAAATATAGTGCATGAATTTGTCCAAATTGGCCAGCTTTTGGTAGCCATCCGTTTGTGCCAGCAACAGAGGCCGCACCTGCAATTTTTCGACAATTGTATCTACGAGCTGATTGAATCGTCCCTGAAGCGCCAGTTCTTTCCAGGGCAGATAGTTTTCCAATATCCGGCAAACCGCATCTCTTTCATCCGCCGGCAACCGGGGCGGGAGCGATTCCCGTTCGAAAAATTCCAGGAATTGGTCCTGAAAAATATCTTTTGCCCGGGGTCTATTCCGAAGGTACTGTCCGAATTTATCAAGTTTTTCCCAATAATTCCTTCCTTTAACCTGACTCAGATAAAACAGACTGATGTCGGACAAACCGGCGAATTCACTTCTGAAAAAAGCGACTGTTGCGAAATCATCATCCGGATCAGCGATACTTTTTAATATATAATAAAGGTCCTGTATTTCCCGCCGCTGAAAGAATCCGACCCCTTTGTAGGTTTGGTAGGGAATGCCCGCAGCTCTCAGCGTCTCCTCAACCGGCACCAGGTGAGTGCGAGAGCGCAGCAGGATGGCAATATCCCCGTAAGAAATCGGCTCCAGGCGTGCGTCTTCTCCCCGGCCGGCCAATTTCCGGTATTTTTCATTCCCGACAATTGTCTGTATATTCTGTGCAATTTTGCTGGCCTGCAGAACGGCCATATCAAGTTTTTCCTCACTCCCGTCATAAATAATGTCCAGATGAATGAAGGAATTCTGTCCGGGTATTTCGCTACGGGATGCTTCAAGTTTTTGAAAATCCACATCATAGTCAGATGTTTTCGAAAAGACAGGTTCGAAGGTCTGATTATAGAAACGAATCAGCTCCGTCGAGCTACGAAAATTCCGGGAGAGCGATATGATACCGCTCAAATTTTCGGGTGTCGCCGGGATTTCCGTTGATGTCCCGGGAATTTTGAAAGGCTGCTTTCCGGAATCCTGCTGAGCAATTTCCCCAAGATATTCTAGAAAAATGCCCACATCCGCATAGCGAAAGCCAAATATGGACTGTTTGGGGTCGCCTACCACAAAGAGCCGGTTTTTGTCCAGGTTCCCCAGTTGATCGCGGCTCAGCAAACGGATGATATTACTCTGCAGGATGTCCGTATCCTGAAATTCGTCCACCAGCAGGAAAGGGAACCGCTTCCGGATCTGTTCCCGGATTTCGGGATTTTTCTGCAATAATCCCAATGTGGCCAGCTGCAGGTCTTCGAAATCAAGAAGTCCGCGCTGAGTCTTGTATTTTTCCACCTGCTCAAAAAAGCCTGCAACAACAATTATCAGACCCTGATATACTTCTGAATAAAGGTTTTCCGTATCCGGATCGAGCGGAAGCACTTTGCCCGAATATTCAGCAGCAATGCCGGAAAGCGCCTGGAAAAGTTCCGCACCTTCCTCTCCCCATGCCTTCCTGCCACCCGGAATCCTGCTATAAGCCCCCCCATCGCTGCGGGTAAGCAATTCAATGATTTCAAGCGCCGTCTGGATCTGTTCTGCGGGATCAGTATGTTTGTCTTCATAAATATCCAGTAATTGATGCAGTTCATTCTGTCTGAAAAGCTCTTTCTCATTATCTCGGATGGGGAGACTGGTGAGGGATGCCAGGCCTTTCCAGAATTCAGCGTTGGTAAAGAAGGAAAATAGCTGAGACTGATGATAACTGATGAACCATTCTCGCCATCTCTCCAGAAGGTCATCTTTCCCTCTTACCAGCGAATCTTCCAGAAAGGGATAAATGATGGCACGGGCATTATGCAGTGAGGAAAGCATATCTTTTAATTTCGGAATCGGAAATTCCCGCAGGGCATTAAGGACCAATTCACTTTTTTCCCTTTCTTCCCAACGATAATTCATCAGAAAATCATGAAAAATCCGCTCGAACAATTCATCGGACTGAATATCATCCAAAACAGTGAAGTCGGGTGTTACGCCCGCTTCCGCAGGGTACTGGCGAAGCAGAGAACTGCAAAAGGCATGGATGGTAAAAATCTGTGCCTCATGGAGCTGGTTCAGCAGGTCAAACAACCGCGGCCGCTCGGTCTCGTTGTGTGCAAATTGCCTGTTTATTTCGTCATAAATCCGCTCTTTCATTTCGGCGGCCGCTTTTTCGGTAAAAGTAATTGCCAGAATATTGCGGACCTGCAATGAGGGATTGCGCATCAATATATACAAATAGCGGTTCACCAGAACAGTGGTTTTACCGGAACCGGCTCCCGCTGTAATCGCCAGATTGCGGTTGAGGTCCAGGGCTTTCAACTGATCTTCTGTCAGATTCAATTCCATTGGCAATCATTTTTTTGTTAAGAAATGGACTTGGGCACAATTTAAAATCACAACATTTTAATATAATAAAAAAATTTACATTCTGTAATTATTTAGCAAAAGAGTGAAAATAATCTGGCAATCAATCTGATGTTTGAATTGATTTCCAAATTTCGGCAAACCATCAAACCATAAAGAAAATTTTATGTTTTGAATATTTCAGTTTATTATTATATTCACTATCCGTGTGTGGAAAATAATTTGAAATTGAAGAAGACTATTTAATTATGAAATTTGAGGGAATAAAATGATTAAGGTTAAAAAGCTAGAAGTCCCCGAATTGACTTTTTCTGAAAAAGTGTATATTCCCAATATTCTCAAGGGAATGGGCATCACCTTCAAACATATTCCCAAAAAGAAATACACCCTGCTGTATCCGGAGGAGAAGTGGGTTCCCCGTCAGGGCTACCGCGGTGCACACCGTTTGAACAAGGACGAACATGGTCGCCCCAAATGCGTGGCCTGCGAAATGTGTTCGTCGGCCTGCCCGGCAAAGTGTATCCATATCGTGGGGGGAGTTGCTCCCTGGGACGACAGGGAACGCTATCCCATCGTTTTTGAAATTGACATGCTCCGCTGCATTTACTGCGGCATGTGTCAGGAAGCCTGCCCGCGCGAGGCAATTGAACTGACCCAGGTGTACGATTTCGCCGATTATTCCCGTGAGAATCTGGTATGGGATAAAGAAAAACTGCTCGAGATGTATGACCTGACCAAGGACGGCGATTATTACGAAAAACACGCCGAAAAAACCGTTGTCAAACAGGAGACCGCGCAGATCGATTGAAAAAAATCTATCGATCTTTTTAATAATAAACCGGTTTTCATTTATGCCAGAAAACCGGTTTATTCATTTTGAGTCCTTACCCGCGGCCGCGATACGAAACCCCCTTTAGCTTCCCAGATATTGATGCCGGTAATTTTTTATGGACTGGGTGATAATCTCATCGGCCAGATCCACTGATTCAAATCCTTTGATAATCACCTCTTTCTCCTCCAGGTTTTTATAAACCCGGAAAAACTCCTGAATCTCATCCAAAATATTCTTCTGAAGATCTTTGCCCGCCATTACCTGCTGATAATGGGGGTCGCGCAGCGGAACGCACAAAATTTTGTCGTCCGGCTCACCTTCATCGGTCATGCGCATGACCCCGATGGGACGGGACCTCACGATAACGCCGGGATGAAAACTGATCTGTGAGAGAACCAGCGCATCCAGCGGATCGCCGTCCTCGGCAAGCGTCTGGGGGATAAAACCATAGTTGCCCGGATAATAAACCGCGCTTGCGATGATCCGGTCCACCCGAATGATCCCCGATATCTTGTCCAGTTCATATTTACATTTGGAACCGCTGGGAATTTCAATTATTACGTTAATATCTTCCGGAGGATTTGCTCCGGAGGTGATTCCATGCCACAGATGAGCCATTTTCCCTCCTGACCGATTATGCCTGTTGTTAATCACAAGTCAACTAAACATAGAGAGCAATTCCACAGAAATCAAATTGCCGCCCCAAAAGCTCCGGATTGCGGAGAGCCCAAACCTGAAACCTTTCTAATTTACGCGGAAATTCCATGTGCATCAACCCCGAAATGACCCGCGAAGCAAATAAATTGTAAAATACCATTGAATCAGGATCTTATTTATTTAAATTCCTGCTGTTAAAAAGAACATGAGAATTTTATTTGGCAGAAGAGAATGGAACTGGATAAACTCAAAATAGCGCTGGTGCACGACTGGCTTACCGGGATGCGAGGCGGCGAAAAGGTTCTTGAAATTTTATGCAATCTCTTTCCGGACAGCGATGTCTTCACGCTGCTTCACAACAAGGGATCGGTTTCGCCGCCGATCGGCATTCATGAAATATTTACTTCCTTTATCGACAAAATGCCGCTTAAACGCAATCATTACCGGAACTATTTGCCACTTTTTCCCACTGCCATCGAACGATTCAATTTTAAAGATTACGACCTGATTATCTCCACCTCCCACGCGGTGGCCAAGGGAATCATAACACCGCCGGATGCGCTGCATATCTCCTATCTGCACACCCCTATGCGTTATGTATGGGACATGTACGATGAATATTTCGGTGCTGATAAAACAGGTTGGCTCAGCCGGAAAATAATTCCTTTTTTTGCAAATTATCTCCGCATGTGGGACGTCTCCAGCAGCAACCGGGCGGACTGGTTTCTGGCAAATTCGGCGCATGTGGCAAAGCGCATTAAAAAGTATTACCGGAGGGAGGCGACCGTGATTCACCCCCCGGTAGATACAGGCCTGTATAAAGTAAGCCGGGTGAACGGCGATTACTACCTGATTGTCTCCGCCCTGGTGCCCTATAAAAAAGTGGATTTAGCAGTTCGGGCATTCAATCGGATGAACAAAAGACTGCTGGTGATCGGGAATGGGCCGGAGCGAAAGAAACTGCAGAAATTGGCGGGCCCTGCAATTGAATTCCGGGATTGGCAGCCGGCGGAAGAATTACTGAAATATTACGGAAATTGCCGGGCACTGATTTTTCCCGGCGAAGAAGATTTCGGCATCGTCCCTGTGGAAGCGATGGCCTGCGGAAAACCGGTTATCGCTTACGGTAAAGGGGGAGCGCTGGAAACCGTAATCGGTGTTGAAGAAGGAGGCGGCGGCCAGCCTACCGGTGTATTTTTCAACCGGCAGACTGAAGAAAGTCTGATGGAGGCGATGGAGGATTTTGAAAAAAGAGAATGGAATCCGGATTCCATCTCAGAACATGCTAAAAAATTTGACAAAAAGAATTTTGAGAAAAACATTCTGAAATTTATTCAGGAAAAGGTCAATCTTCATTTTGACAGGTAATGTGCGGACGGAGAGCATGAACACGAAGACCTATCAAAAGAATCTGCTGATACCTTTCCTCAAAATTGTCATGGATGCCCTGGCAGTCGAGGGTTCATTTCTGCTGGCTTTTTATCTGCGGTTTCATTCCTTTTTCGCAAACATTTTCCCGGTTACCAAAGGCTATCCGCCTTTCCGGCATTATCTGTTCAGTTCCCTCGTTTTGCTGATTATCTATCTGATTTTGCTCAGCATCTTTCACTCTTACCGCAGCCGCTATTTTTCCACTTTCACTCAGGATATCCCCGTCATTTTGAAGACCGCTTTCCTGGGAATTCTGTTTGCCATGAGCGGCGCTTTTCTCTATCGGGGATTTTCATATTCACGGCTCACCTTCCTATTCGTTTTTATAAACAGCCTTATTCTGATGCACATTGCCCGGTATCTGTTCCACCGCATCCGGCGGCGTTTTATGATGCGCGGCTACAGCGTCAACCGGCTGATTCTGGTCGGTACCGCGGACCTGATACCGCGCTTTCTGGAGCAGATTAAACGGGACGTCAATCACAACCTGCAGATTCTGGGATACTGCAGCAGCCAGCAGCTTGATGACGATTCCCTTAAACACCTGGGTAATTTGAATCGATTGCCAGATATTTTAAACGAGCATTCTCCGGACGGCCTGCTGCTCATGTTTGGTGCCCAGGACCAGGCGGGTGTTATGGAAGCATTTCAGGTTGCCGAAGGGAAAAATGTCGAATTATTCTATGTCCCCGATCTGCTGGATCTGATCACCTCCCGCACCGCAACGCTGGAAATCGGCGGTCTGCCGGTTCTTCGCCTGAAGGCGGTGGCATTTTCCGGCTGGCAGGGATTTCTGAAACGGGGATTCGATATCACGGTTGCGGCAATCAGCCTGCTGGCGCTCTCGCCATTCCTGCTGACCATTGGATTGCTGATTAAAGTATCCTCCCGGGGACCAATATTTTACAAACAAAAACGGGTGGGACTGGACGGAAATGAGTTCACCATACTGAAATTCCGGTCGATGGTGACGGAAGCAGAAAAGGGATCCGGTCCGGTTTGGGCGCAAAGAAACGATCCGCGCGTGACTTCAATCGGCCGTATTCTGCGCCGGACCAGCCTGGACGAACTGCCGCAGCTCATCAATGTGCTGAACGGTGACATGAGCATCGTCGGTCCCAGGCCGGAACGCAAGGTGTTCGTAGAAAAATTCCAGCAGTATATTCCCAAATACGCTGAGCGTCACCGGGTCCGCAGCGGTATGACCGGTTGGGCGCAGGTGAACGGACTCCGCGGCCAGTCGCCCATTGAAGAAAGGACCCGCTACGATGTATACTATATCGAAAACTGGTCCCTGTGGTTCGACATCAAAATCATTCTGATGACCTTTATGGCAATTGTGAGGGGTGAAAATGCCTACTGAACTGGTTTTCTCGAATTGAACTGCTTCATTGCGAATCTTTGTGGGCGGGCCGACCAAGCCGGCATGAAAATTTTCATATTTTTCTTTTTCAGCAATAGCTATTTAAAAGGCTTGAGCCGGCAAAAAGGATTGTTCTTTTTTCTTTCCGTTTTATGATTATTCAAAACATTTTAAATAATTTGCCCGTATACCTCTCTTGCATTATGTTGGTTTGGAACGGGGAGAGACTTCAAGCCGGACCAAATGTAAAAGACTATGATGAATTAGGATTTGGATAATCAGGAATTTCTATATAAATTTTTGTAACACAGTATTTCAAATGGAGGTAACAGCGGTTTGAAAGAATTTGTATTCACCCAGGAAGAGATAAAGAACATCAGCAAAGTCTTGGGAGTGGAACCTGTTCAGCGTGTCGATCATTATCGCTTCGTATTGGAAAATACCAAAGACAAGCGAAGGCTCTCCCTCGAGATTTACCCCGATGTTCCCATTGGCGATAAAAAAGGAAACCTCATTTCTATCTATACACATAATACGCACGTCCAATTGCATTTTTGCACGGGTTATGTTCCCAGCGAATCTCTCGGCGAGGTTATCTTCATCAGCGAATACAAGGGCCGGATTTCAGGCATTATTGTGGAGAAAGAAGCGGGTTGCTCGGTCTACAGCAACGTGGAAGCCGACATTCTTTCCGGAGACTTCACCCAGTTGGCGCCGGAAATTATGATGTCGGGCATCGCTTTATCTGTCGCGGAACATCTCCTGCCTTCCCACGAAGAGTAAGGCAAATGAAGGTTTACAAATTTACTGTCGGGAATTTTGCGGTCAACAACTACCTGATCCATCCTTCCGGATCAAAAAAAGCAATGCTTATTGATGCGGGGGAAGACCCGGCACCCATCCTTCAAAAAATAAATGAATTGAATCTTGAATTAGTCTATCTGGTAAATACCCACGGGCATGCCGACCATATCGCCGGAAACCGCCGGATCCTTCAAAAAACCGGCGCAAGTCTGCTGATCCACGAAAAAGAAGTTCCCTATCTGGAGAATCCAAACCTGAATCTTTCCGCGCTTCTGGGTTTTGAGCTTCGTTCGCCCGGGGCCGATCGCACCCTAAAAGAGGGCGATATCGTTCAACTGGATAATCTCGAATTCAGGGTTCTGCACACACCGGGGCATACCCCGGGCCACCTCACGCTGGTTTGCGGCGAACACGCTTTTGTGGGCGATGTCATCTTTCAGGGTTCCATCGGGCGCACGGATTTTCCCAACGGGTCCGCGCAGCAATTAATTGAAGCTATTCGCACCAAAATTTACACGCTACCCGAAGAAACCATCCTTCATCCCGGGCACGGTCCTGACACGACTGTCAGAGCAGAAAAATACAGTAATCCATTTGTGAGCATGTAAATGGATTGGCAGAGATATCTCGACAAATATATCCGCCATCTGGCCCTCGAAAAAGCGCTGGCCGATAACACGCTGTTTGCCTATCAAAACGATCTTTCCCGCTATATCGGATATTTAAAGGAGCACAATATCAATGCCATTCAGGATATAACCCCTTTATTCCTGCAGCAGTTTATAGGGAATTTAATAGATGTGGGGCTGTCCGGAAGCAGCCTGGCGCGGAATTTTTCTGCCCTGCGGGGATTTCACCGCTTTCTGATTTCGCAGGGAATCACTGATATCGATCCCTCTGAATTGCTGGAAACTCCCAGATTGAAGCGAAGACTTCCTGATGTACTATCCGTTGAAGAAATATCTTCCATCATCACCCAGCCCGACGTGGAAAATTCCATGGGTATCCGGGACCGGGCCATGCTGGAAGTGCTGTATGGCTGCGGCCTGAGGATTTCCGAATTACTCACTCTCACGCTGAATTCCCTGTTCCTGGAGGATGAAATTCTGCGGATTTTGGGAAAGGGCGCCAAAGAACGGTTTGTTCCCATTGGCAAGGAGGCCATTCATTGGCTGAAGCAGTATCTGGGAATCGTACGCCCGGTGCTGGCGGCAGGTGTCCACTCCAAAAATGTCGTTTTCCTGAACAAGGACGGACGCCCCCTTTCCCGCATGGGTTTTTGGAAGATTCTCCGAAAATATGTAGTTCAGGCCAACATCAGCCACGACGTTCATCCCCACACCTTCCGGCACTGTTTTGCTACCCATCTGCTGGAAAACGGCGCGGACCTGCGTTCGGTGCAGGAGCTTCTCGGCCATTCGGACATTTCCACCACCCAAATCTATACCCACGTCTCACGCAAGCAGCTCACTGAAATTTATAAAAAATTTCATCCCCGCGGCTGAAAGCCCCGTACGATATTTGATTCTCTCTTTCAATTTCCATAAATTACCGGGGTCAGATGTGAGGTGCGGTCTGTCAGTTTCCCTGGCTTTTTTCCGGCGAAAAAAATATAACTGCGGGGATAAATTTCTTTTTTTATTTGTATGATAAGTTGATCAATAAAGAGGGGAAAATTATGTTTATGAAGTTATCGAAACACCGGACTTTTGATTATACACCGCGCAGATATGATCCCAAAAAAGAGGAAAAGGAAAGCGGACGCAAGCCCATCCGCTTTCAGCATTTGCGAAGTCAGAGGAAAAGCAAATCCTATATATGGCTAATCTTTCTGCTGGGATTTGTGATGTATATTATCTATATGCTCAGTAAAATATCGCTTCATTTTTAGAAGAAATTCGTTTTCAAATGGTTCGGATGGTTCCGGATTGTATAAAGAATGGAGCAATAAAGGCATGAGTGGGAAAGTTCAAAAAGCAGGGGGAGAAATTCTCCGCTGCCCTTTGAGCACCTTAAATAAAAGTCCGGAATTTCAAATGGGAAATATTATGCATACAGGGGGATCAACCTACGATTCCCCCTTTTTCCTCTTTCAAATAGCGGATTAAATTGTCACCGAACCTGCCCGCTTTTTAAAAGATTGAAAAACCACCGTTCGTTCGTTATATTTATTAGCCCATAAAATTGGGTGTCCTTTCAGTCCAGCATTTTGGAAAGGGACAAATTTGAACTGAAATTTCCTTTTTGCCTGTTATTCGAATTGAATAAATTCCCAATACCGAACGGGTCAGGAGGAATTAGAAAAAGGAAGTCCATGGGTAAAATTCGCGTATTACCGCCCCAGATTGCCAATAAAATTGCCGCCGGGGAAGTTGTCGATAGGCCGGCCGCAGTGGTCAAGGAACTGGTGGAAAATTCCATTGATGCCGGCGCGAATGAAATCACGATTGTACTGGAACAGGCCGGAAAGAACCTGATCCAGATTATTGATAACGGCTCGGGCATCGATCCCCAAGATGTTCCGCTGGCTTTTGAGCGACACGCCACCAGTAAAATTGAGGTGGCCGGCGACCTTGACCGGATCATCACGCTGGGTTTTCGCGGCGAGGCATTGCCAAGCATCGCCTCCGTTTCCCGCATGGAAGTAAAGACCTGCCAGCAGGGAAAATCCCCGGGTGTTGTATACCGTCTGGAAGGGGGCGCGGTAACCGGTCACGAGGAAATGGCGCTCAGGGCCGGCACCATCATCTCGGTTAAGAATATCTTTTATAACACCCCGGCCCGGCGGAATTTTTTGCGGGCCGATGTCACGGAGTTCAACCATATCAATAAAACGCTGAAACGGTTCTTCCTGGGATATCCGGAAATCCGGTTTACAGTGCTTCACAATGACAAGGAAATCTACAACCTTTCTCCCGGAACGATTGATGAACGAATTACCCAGGTGCTGGGAAACGAATCCTATGAAGGGCTGGTTTACGTTCAGGAAGAGTTTAACCAGATTGAGCTGGAGGGCTATGTCTGCCGCCCGGATATGACCCGCGGCAACAGCGACAATCAGTTCATTTTTCTCAACCGCCGGGCAATTCAAAACCGCAGCCTGAATCATGCGATTCAGCAGGGATACGGAAATCTGATCGACCGCTCGCAATATTCGCAGTTCATCATGTTTCTGAATATTCCTCCCCAGCTGGTGGATGTGAACGTCCACCCCACAAAAATGGAAGTCCGTTTTTCCAATGAGCGGGCCATTTACCATCTCTTTCTTTCGGCGGTCCGCAAAGCAATCCAGGGGGACAAAATTGTTCCTGAATTTTCTCTTAAGACCAGCAGCAGCGCCAGAAATGAGATTGAACAGCAGCTGAAAATACATCGCCCCTTCTCTGGCGCCGCTTCCATCGGTTCCCGTAAACCAGTGGATGAGACGCCTTCCAGCCAGATGGCTTTCAGCTATACCGTCCCGTTGCAGGAACAAATGGAGGATGAGGAAGAAGAACCCGGAAGCTTTTCCGGCACTGAGGACGACACCTCCCATCAGGCGCGCCTCTGGCAGGTGCACCGGCGGTATATCCTGTCCCAGATTAAAAGCGGACTGGTTATTATCGATCAGCATGTGGCCCATGAGCGGGTTCTATTTGAAAAATTCCTGAATTATCTTACCAATGAAAAACCGGTGCCGGCTCAGAAACTGCTTTTCCCCCAGACCATGGAACTGGCGCTGGAAGATTACCTCATTTTTGGAGAGATTAAAGACTGGCTGCATAAAATCGGATTTTCAATCTCGGAATTGAGCAACCGCACCGTTCTGATCGATGCAATTCCGGCTGACGTAAAAGTGGGCTACGAGGGGAAAGTGATTCTGGAAATTATTGATTATTACCGGGAGAATGAAGGTAGCCAGTATCAGCCGCAGGAAAAAATTGCGGCCGCCTTCGCCTGCAAAAACGCCATTAAATCCGGGGATTCACTAACCCAGAAGGAAATGGCCTCCCTGGTTGATCAACTGTTTGCCACCAACGAACCTTATTTCTGTCCCCATGGCCGTCCGGTTATTGTTACGCTCAATCTGGAAGAGATTGATAAAAAATTCAAGCGTATTTAATAATGGATCATCAGAATACCCACAGAATTGCAATTGTGCTGGCTGGTCCCACCGGCAGCGGCAAAACCTATCTGAGCACCTTCATCGCCAAAAAATCGGCGGTGGAAATCGTATCCGCCGATTCGCGTCAGATTTATAAATATATGGATATCGGCACCGCCAAACCGTCTAAAGAAATCCTTTCGGCAATTCCTCACCATTTTATTGATATCCTGGAACCGGACCAGTTTTACAGTGCGGGCCAATACGGATCGGATGCCAGAAAGGTCATCAGAGAAATTTTTGAAAAGAACAAAATTCCACTGGTGGTGGGCGGTTCGGGGCTTTATATCAAGGCCCTGCTGGAAGGCTTTTTCAAAAATGATGTGCGGGATGAGGGTATCCGTAAATCCCTGCAGCGGCGTCTCGAGACGGAGGGGCCGGAATTGCTCTATCAGGAATTGATGCAGGTGGATGAAGCCTCCGCCCAAAAAATTCATCCCCAAAACAGCCAGCGCCTCATCCGCGCGCTGGAAGTCTACCTGGCCAGCGGCGTTCCACTCTCCCATCTTCAGCAAAAAGAAGCCGATCCGCCGGATTTCAGGACCATAAAATTCGGCATTACCAAAGACCGGAAGCAGTTGTACCGTGATATCGATGAGCGGGTAGATGAGATGTTCCGGGCAGGACTTTTGCAGGAGGTATCCAACCTTCTCCAGCGAGGCTATGCAAAAGAACTGAACAGCCTGAACTCCGTGGGATATAAAGAGGTCATTCAATATCTTGACGGGATAATTGATTACGACACCTGCACGGAACTGGTCAAGCGGAACAGCCGCCGTTATGCCAAACGGCAGTTGACCTGGTTCAAAGCCGATCCGGAAATCCAATGGATCGAGATCCGGAAACCCGATGATTATGAGGAAGCCTGCGAAGTGATTCTCCGGACCTATCACAAAACGTTGAATGCCCGCAAAAAAGCTGTTTGATAAAATATTCGAAAGCACCAGACCATGCAAAAAATACGTTTTATTGTGAATCCCATTTCGGGCATAAACCGCAATCCCCAGAAGATTGTGCGCTGGATCGAAAGCACCTTCGAACCTGCACCCGTTGATTTTGAAATCTGCTACACAAAGGGTGCGGGCGATGCCACACATCTGGCCCGCCAGGCGGTAGAACAGAAGTTTGATATGGTGGCAGCGGTGGGCGGCGACGGCACCATAAATGAAGCAGGACAGGCGCTTATCTATACGGATACTGTTTTGGGTGTGGTGCCGGCGGGTTCGGGAAACGGATTTGCCCGCAATTTCGGCATCCCGCTGGATCAGAGAAAAGCGATTAAACTTCTGCTGAATTCACGCGTTATCTCTGTTGATGTGGGGAAAATCAACGACAACTATTTCTTCAACGTGGCGGGTACCGGGCTGGATGCCGAGATCAGCAGGGATTTCGAACAATTCGGCATCCGCGGACCGATTCCCTACTTTCTGGTTGGGACGCGAAATTACCTGAGATATCATCCGCATCCCGTTAAGTTGATATACGACAACAGTGAAATCGAATACGGTTCGCCGCTCATCCTCAGTATCGCCAATGCGCCCCAGTACGGCAACGGCGCGATTATCGCCCCTTCCGCGCGTCCCGATGACGGACTGCTGGATGTGTGCGTGATGGAACAAATTCCAATCTGGAAAGCGGCACCCAATATTTATCGTCTGTTTAATGGCACCATTGACCAGGTGGAAGGATTCCACACCCTGCAGCTTAAAGACTTTACCATCGAACGTTCCGGCGAAGGGGCCATCACACTGACGGCAATCCTGTACAGGAATCGGCTGTCCTGAAAGTCAGCGTGCTGCCCCATGCCCTGCGTTTGGCGGTGGGTGAACGCTCAAAATAATCTGGCTGCATCTGCCGATCAGGACAAAATCCGGATCACTTCAGATAAATCGTTTTTC
>JARRQT010000019.1:0-26006 GCA_037381445.1 Calditrichia bacterium | reverse complement strand
TTGTCGAATTGCTGCTGGAAAATTTCCCGGATCACAGAATCCTGGCGGAGGAAGGAACCGCAAACGATTCGGACGCCGATTATCGCTGGATAATCGATCCGCTCGACGGGACCAAAAACCACATACAGGATGTGCCGGTTTTCTGCGTTTCCATCGCTCTGCAAAAGAAAAAAGAATTAATTGCAGGGGTAATTTACGATCCCGTTCGGGATGAGCTTTTTGCCGCCGAAAAAGGAAGCGGCGCGTTTTGCAACGGTGAGCAGATGCAGGTGGGCAGCAGAAATCTGAAGGCGTCGCTGATTGCCACCGGATTCCCTTTTCGTTCCAAGGATTACCTGCCCCTCTACCTGCTGGCGTTTGAAGAAATCTTTCTGCGATGCAGCGGCATGCGGCGTTTAGGGTCCGCGGCGCTTGATCTGGCCTATACCGCCAAAGGCCGCTTTGACGGTTTCTGGGAATTGGGACTGAGCATCTGGGATATTGCCGCAGGCGCGCTCATGGTCCGGGAAGCAGGCGGCATTGTCTCCGACAAAGATAAAAGCATATTGAGATGTCAAGATGTTTAAGCAGAGGAGCAGAGAATAAAAAATGCAGGTAAGTCCGTTAGAAAGTCGAGGCGCACTTTCCATTATGGCATGTAATTCGGGGCGCAGCTTTGCCGGCCGGATTATCGATGCACTGAACAAAATTGCCAGAGACCAGAAAGAAGAGAGCGAATATAAATTACGGGACACCAGCGAAATCGTTTTCCCCAACGGCGAAGTAAAAGTGGTGATCAATGAATTTATCCGCGGGGATGATGTTTACATTATCCAGTGTATTGACGATCCGCTGAGCGACCGCTCCGTAAACGACAATCTGATGGCGCTGGTTACAGGAATCCACGCCGCCTATCAGGCCGATCCCGATCACATCACGGTTGTCATTCCCCAATATCCCTATGCCCGGCAGGAGCGCAGAAAAACCCGTGAAGCCATCAGCGCCAAACTGGTTGCCAATCTTCTCGAAAGTTCGGGAGCCCAGCGGGTATTGACGCTGGACATTCACGCCGAAGCAATCCAGGGCTTCTTCAATTTTACCAAACTGGAAGATATGCATGCTTCCGGCGAAATTATCGATCATCTCATTAACAAGGTGAAACTGGATACCAGAAATCTGGTTGTTACCGGCCCCGATGTGGGCAGCGCGGACCGCGCCCGCCACTATTCGAAGATTTTGGGGACCGGTCTGGCCATTGTGGACAAAGCCAGGGATTACAGCCGGGTCAGCCAGGTGGAAAGCATGCGGCTGGTAGGTGATGTCAAAAACAAGGACGTTCTGATGGTGGATGATATGATCGCTACCGGCGGAACACTGCTCCACGCCGCCGCCCTTCTTAAAGAGAACGGAGCGCGTGACATCTACGTGGCAATCAGCCTTCCCTTCTTTAACGGAAATGCCGTGGAACGCATCGACCGCGCCTACAAGGACGGGGTCATAAAACTGATTATCGGCACCGATGCGGTTTTCTGGGGTGAATCCTTCGTACAGAACACCCCGTGGTATGAAGAGGTGAGCGTGGCGCCGCTTTTTGCGAAGGTAATCTACAATATCAACAAGAAGCGCTCGGTCAGTCAGCTTCTCAAATAGATTTTTACATTTTGAATTTTATGTTCGGCCGACGCGTTGCAGCTCTTTGCTCAAAAACAATAGAATAATTCAGGTTCTACACTTCGCTGCCGCTTTCCTGCGGGCTTGATGATTTTTCCGAGATCGCCGTTAGTTCGTAAACGCCTTCGATCAGCGGATTGAGTTTGGCGAATTCGGTATCCCTGATCAAATCGCCGGAAAGACGCTCCAGTATCACGCCCCGGCGTGATACCAGTGCGTAGGCAAAGGGATCGATCCTCTTAACGATCTTTCCGATTCCGTTGAAATCCAGCTTTGGCAGGATATTTTCATCCGCTACCTCTACCAGGTAATCGGTAGAAGGGATATCCTGTGTGATTCGTTTATGTTTGGAATCATTCTCCCGCCATTCCATCCATTTTTTAGAAAGGACAGTATAATTGATTCCGGCCGGCGACTGCAAAAAAACGGAAATGTAAAACCTGCGTTCGTGTTCCTTTGATTTTTGTTCGCTGGAAATGGATATTGCGAGCTTGAAATCCTTGTAAATGCCTCCGTAACGGGGACGAACGGCGAATCCGCCCCGGACTACTTTTCCACCGAAATGGTCCACAAGGTCCAAAAAGTTGCGGTGTACCTGATCAAACTGCAATTTTCGCAGCCAAACCAGGATGAAGATGGCCAAAATAATGACGCCGGCAATTATCGCAAAATAGATCATACCCGTTTAATTCTCCACTTCTGAATAGGTTTGAATAGCATCAATACTCTCTTTATCCGATATAAATGGGCAGCGGTGAAAAACATAATACAAAGATGACCAGCGTGACCCATCCAATAATTCTTCGGTTTTTATCGAGGGGCATGCTGTCATAAAGTGTTGGCGGATGCCTGAAACCGATGAGCACCAGAATGAGGATTATCCAGACTACCCACACAAAAGAGAAGTATCGGACAATCAGAACAAAATTCAGTGCAAGCAGCAGCAGGAAAGCCATGATGCCAACCATTCGGGCTTTTTTCCCGATGAGGGAAAACAGAATGTGGCCGCCGTCCAGTTGTCCTATAGGAATCAGATTTATGGCTGTTACCAGCAGGCCGATCCACCCGGCAAAAATGAACGGAAAATGATAGATTTCATTCATGGGGAGGCGTCCGCCGGCCAGGAAGTCATTGAAAAATGAGAAAAGCAGCGAATTCCCCAGCACCAGGTTCACCCCCTGTCCATCCATGTTCCAGGGGTGAATAGTTTCCACAAAGGCGATGATTCCTTGCAGATCCGGAAGCCGCAGATAACCGATAGTCAAGAAAATCAGGCTGGTCACAAAACCGGCCAGAGGTCCCGCCGCCCCCACATCCAGAAGCGCCAGCCGATTTGGAATGGGAGATTTAATTTTAATGAAGGCCCCAAGCGTGCCAAAATTAAAACCCGGGATAGGCAGCGGAATATAATACGGCAGGGTGACTTTCATTTTATGATAGCGTGCGGCAAGATAGTGACCCATTTCGTGGGCGGTCAGAATGGTTAAAACGGCAAATGAATAGTTCAGGCCATAGATGATAAGTCCAAAATTTGCGAAATAATCTTTTCCAACCAGGGTGGCACCGGCCATCATTGTCGTGATGATGGTGAGTAAAAAAAGCAAGACATTTATCACCGGATTGGATAACAGTTTTCTTTTTGTTTGCGGGATCACGTGAATCAGCCATTCGCCGTTGCGCCGTTGAATCTGCGGGACATAGCCTCTCGTCATCAGTTCAACAATGAGCCGGTCCATCTCCTCCATACTCACAGACTGTTCATCTGTGCGGTATAAGGCATGTCCCTTCGTGCGGGAAAAATAATCCATTTGAAATCGGGGTCCCAGGATTTCCGAAATTTGCTGCAATCTATCTTGATTCATCAATGTTTTCCTGTTTCATAACACGGTGCGCTAAATATAACATAAAAAAACAGTCTATCTCAATTGGAAACTTCTATAAAATTCATTTTCGGAGCAGAATAGTATCCGGAAGAATACTAAGAGAGAGTGCTGCCTGGTTGGGCAGATTAATCCTGCGGTAAGAAGTCACGATTAATTTCTGGTTTTGATATACGGGAAAAATCGGTCATTCCATGCTATTCATCCGTTTCGGACTCACCTCGCATGGGCACAAACCGAACCGGAAGCTTCCGGTGTTTTTCAATTCCTTTTTCCGTTTTAATGACCAGGTAAAGCTCCTGAAAGAAATCCCCTACAGGAATTATCATCCTGCCGCCCACCTTCAGTTGCGCCACCAGCGCATCGGGGATCTCAGTGGGCGCAGCGGTCACAATAATCGCATCGAAAGGTGCTTTCTCGGCCCACCCCCGGAAGCCGTCCCCGATTTTCAAATGTACATTGTCATAACCCATCTCATCCAGCACCTTCTGCGCATTCATGGACAATTCGGGGATAATCTCCACCGAGTAGACAGAATCGCACAATTCGGCCAGAACCGCCGCCTGATAGCCGCTGCCCGTGCCGATCTCCAAAACCCGCTCATTTCCCTGCAGTTCCAGCTGTTCCGTCATATAGGCCACAATGTAAGGCTGTGAAATGGTCTGCCCCGCGCCTATGGGAAGCGGATCGTCACTGTAAGCCTGGGATTCCAGATATTTTGGCACAAACTTATGCCGCGGTATTTTCCGCAATGCGTCAAGTACCCGTTTATCTTTTACCCCGCGGGACTGTATCTGCTGCTCTACCATTTTATCGCGCATAATGTCAAACCTGTTTGTTTGTTGGGTGCTGTTGCTGTTTTCCCCCTTCGTACAGAAAAGGGAGATACAATAAAATATAACAAAACCAAATATAATTTTCATAATCTGTTCCCTGTTCTTTTTAAAACAGAATTCTGAAAATCTATTTTGAATAAGTCAGCTATGCCAAGCCAGAGCGATATTTAATTTCAGTGAATACCAAAAAAGAAAAATCAAATTCCATATATGTCAACTGGACCATGAGAAGCCGGCTGCCCCCTGTTTGCCAGTTCAATTATTTATACCTCAGGCGATAGACTTTGGTTTTTCCGATTGCCGCCGAAGATCATTCACCTCGCGGTGGGCCAGCCTGACCGGCTCCGGTATCCGGTAACGCGGACTGCAGTGGAGGACAATCCTGATTGCATCCTCCAATCCGATTTTATTGCCGATGGAAACGAAAACCGGTTTTACATTTTGCCGGGTACGCAGCGCCGCTCCCACTATACTTTCATGATACACCAGCGGTGAATAGTCTCCCCTTTCCGCTCCGGGCTCCTCATATTCCCCCACCAGCACCGATTTGGCGCAACCGATACTGGGGATATCCAGTAGCACCCCCAAATGGGAGGCCAGCCCGAATCCGCGCGGATGGGCGACGCCATGCCCGTCACAGAGCAGCACGTCGGGCAGCGGGTCAATCTCCCTGAAAATATCCATAATCACCGGCGCTTCCCGGAAAGAGAGGTATCCCGGAATATATGGAAACGATGCTTCCGCCGTTTTTCTAATAATCCTTAAAGATGCCAGGTCTGCAAAATCCATCAGCACTACAGCCCCAAACAGGATTTTGCCGAAACGGGAAAAGGAAATATCGGCTGCCGCGATAGTTTTAATTTTGTCCATTTCGATGGGGATATCCGTTTCCAGTTTCCTGCGCAGGGTCTGCTGGATTTCTCTGGCTTCCTCCGTGGTGACATTCCATTTATGCCGCTGTTCGATTTTCATTTATCCTCTGAAATGTAAAAAAAGAAAAAGCAGTTTCAGGGAAATTCAACGGGAACTGATTAAATTAAATGACAGGCAGCATTATCGCGATTTTTATTCCACTGACTTGAACAATTATCGCCTGAACAGCTGGCAGGATAGAGATTAGATTGTTTTAACAGTATTTCAGAATACCCGCGAAAGCCCAAAAACTGAAAATCCGATATGACAGGGCGGAAACAGGAACAATAAAACGGTTAGACATTCGAAAGAAAATCCGGAGTATCTTATGGAATACTCCGGAATGGCAAACCTTCTTCCGGAAAAATGTTAATTTCCTTCTTCAAAAAATGTTGCTACGGCACGTTCTGAATTTTCATAAGTATCGAAGATCCGCATCAACTGGGTGATCATCAGCAGACTCTTCACCTTTTCGGTAACACTGGCGAGTTTGAGCTTGCCGCCGGAGTTATTCAGGGAGGTCATGCACGCCATCAAAACGCCCAGACCCGAACTGTTCATCCATTTCACACCCTTGAGATCAATAACAACCTTTTTCACACCGTCTGCGATCAGGCTTTTCACCTTGTCATGAAGAGCCGTGGTTTCCGGACCGCCCATCATATTCCCCGAAAGCGAAATAACCGCAACATCTCCTTCGATACTCTCTTTGATTTTCATAAGGTCTCCTCCATTGAATTATTTGTTGATAAAACTGGTATTCTGATCACATCCCCCGGATAGAGATTGTTAATATCCTCACTGGCATTCAAATACTGAATCATTTCTACCGGGACCCTGTAGCGGTACTGGGCCAATTCCCAAACCGATTCTCCTGAATTTACTTTATAATTTATGAAATGAACAAACTGTTTCTGTTTTAAATAGGGTTTTATTTTGCCGAGGTGGTGTCGGCATAATGCCCCAGGGTTTCATTGGCAAAAACGATGATGGCTCCATTTCTGACCGACAGTTTATTTTGCAGTTCTCCGTCAATTGCCTGCAATGACAGGACCGAGTCGCTGTTATTATTTTGGACCTGTTTGCGCAGGTTTTCCATAATTATGGGGGATGGTGATTTTTCAGGCAGCACACCCGGCTTTTCCCAGAGCACCGGTCCCGCTGAGGCCAATTCACCCCCCAGTAAATCCTGGTTTTCGGCCGGCGGTACAATAATGATGGAAGGAGATTCCGATATATTTTTTCCTGCCGTCTCATCCTTTTCATTTTCAGCCAGTTTCATACTGGTTTCATGAAAATATTTATCCAGCCCCGCGAGGTCAGTCCCTGCGGGCAGATTCAACCAATAGCCCGCAGGAATATTTACCCATCCCCGCCAGGCCCGGGAGGTGTAAACCGGATTCAGGGTTTTCAGTTCGTCGAGGTCAAGTCCCATTCGTTTGGCCAGCTGAGGCAACCGGATGCTCTTTTTCAAACGGTATTTCAGCTTAGGAGGCAAAGACGCCGGTTTTACGTCGGGAAAATAGGCCTGAGCGTGATTCATTATTTCCGTAACGGCCAGGAACTCCGGATAAAAGTTTTTGGAAGCGAAGCGGAACCTGCGGTTTTTAAACGACTCCCTCACTTTCAGGTAATCCGATCCGTGCAGTCTGGCGGCTCTCTGAATTCCGGCAAGTCCAAAGTTGTAAGCAGTCACAGCAAGACCCCAATCCCCTGTTTTTTGATAGTTATATTTCATCAAACGTGCAGCGGCCCGTGTCGATATCAGAGGATCGTAGCGCTGATCGATAATGCGGTTCACTTTCATGAATAATCGTGCCGTTGAACGCATAAACTGCCACATACCGGCCGCACCGGCGTGGGAGCGGGCGCGGGGATTAAAAGAAGATTCAATATGGGGCAGGGCGGATAGACCCCGCGGTACGCCCTCTTCAATAAAAATCTGCTCGATGAAGGGCAGATATGCCAGAGCCTGTTCCATTCCCTCTTTGAATTTTTCACGCATTCCTTGCTGCGCCCGGATATTATCGCCCGCCCTGCGCAGCACTTCGCTTTGAACGGAATCACCGAACAAATTCACGATATTCATATCGTCGATGGATAGCAGATCATCTTCTTCCCGCATGGCCAGATGCTGCAGTGTGTTTTTGATATCGTCCTTGATGGAATTGAGCTGTTTTTCCCGCGCCCTTTCGCTCACCGACGAATCGAATGTGACAACTTTGTAGATGATGCTCAGATTTTCAGCATCATGGAGAACATGCTGGTCCTGTGAATAGAACGTAAATATCTGCTTCCAGAAATGAATCTCGTTCTTCAGGGCCTCCCGGTATGGCCACCCGGACTGCGAATAACCTGCCGTGCAGAGAATCAACAGCCCGAATAGAATCAGAGACAACCTTGTAAAAAAGTTTCGAAACATTGGCAAATTCCCTTTGTACAACGTATTTGGCGCGAGATTAATATATTTACCGCACCCCTGAAATGCAAGATTTTTCCCTATTGAGAAACCCGGGTCAGACTCACCGGAAAGCGGAGAACTTCCTCCGGAACCTGACCGGGATTGGATATGGCGCGGTAGATCCAGTAATATTTCAGACACGTGCGTACGTAAACCCGTGTCTGTTCAAATTCGATATTTTCCATAAACAGGTCATCATCATCAGTCGGATTCTCTCTGACCCAGCGATCGACCCGGTGTGGTCCGGCATTATAGGCCGCAAGTGCTTTTATGATATCCCCATCATAACGCTTCAGCAGAGAAGAGAGATAATAAGTGCCCATTTTTATATTCGTTTCAGGATCGAAAAGTTGCCGGGTTGAGGTGTATCGCATTCGCAGTCCCGGGGCAATCTGGGATGCGGTCATGGGTAATAGTTGCATGAGTCCATAGGCATTGGCGTATGAGATGATTTCCGGTTCAAAGGCGCTTTCCTTTTTCATGACGCTTAATATCAACTCCTGCGGCACCGAAAATTTTTCGGCGGTGGAATCGATAAAATTCTTAAAATAAAAGGGGTAAAGCTTTTTGAAGACAGGCAGCATTTCGGTGATATCCGCAGAACTGAAATGAGTGTTAAAAATAGAACGGAAAGTGCGGTACGCCTGCCCGTAATTTTCCATACGTTCATATAATTCGCCGAGGGCATAAATTTTCTTCCAATCGTTGATGTCGAAATTCAAAGTTTGGAGTTCCAGATCGCTCCATCGCGAACCCAGCATCTCTTTCACCAATAAGGCTTTCCGAAACCGAAGGATATTTCTGGGAAGAAAACTGTGATTGAGATGATGCAGCTGCCAAAGAGTTTCCCTGAAAATCTGATGCACGCTTCCGCTGTCGCTGGTCAGGTAAAAGGCTTTCAGATTATAAAAACTGTCTACCGGACGCCTGGCCAGATCAATGTAAATTTCCCCCTTCTTTTCGTACTCCCCTTCTTTCTCATAACATTTTCCAATCCAGTACCGGATGCGGTCCCGGTGGGATGAATCATTAATCCGAGGCAGCGCCCGCTGCCAGTTATCCCTTGCGGTGCGGTATTTGCCCAATCGATAATAATTCAGCCCGATGCGGAAATATGACTCATCATTGAACTGACTTCTCCGGTAGGTTTTTACCAGTTTTTGATACATCTTTATAGCGCGGGAAATTTCCTGATTATTCTCATACAGCCAGGCCACCTTCCAGAGCACCTCAGGAGACAGTCCGTCCGACGGATAATTGTGCTGATATTGTAAATAGGCATGGATCGATTTTTTGACATCTCCCAAGCGCAGGTAACACCTTGCGATGTGCAAATCGACCAGACGCCGTGTGGCCTGTGTCTGGAAATTTTTCCGCTGACCGAGACACCAGTCCAAAACCCGCTGATATTCCTCTTGACGGTAGGCAATCTCTACCGGCACCCAGTATAAATAGTCTTTCTCATTGATCGATTGGGCCAATTTGGTTTGTTCACCGACAAGTTTTTCGGCGGCAAGAAATTGTTTGGTGGTAAACAAATAATTAAAAAGCTTCCGGAGATAACCAAGCGGAATTTTATCCGGATAAGTTTGCAGCAGTTCCTCATAAACCGCTTCCGCCCGGTTATGGAAGGGATATCGGGCCAGGAACTTAAAGGCATTCTCCCGATAGGTAGATATATTTTCTTTTTTCTTAAAAATATCAAGCATTTCCAGATGGATCCGGGTTCTTTCAAACTGGCCGCTTTTCAGCATCAAATTCAGATATTTCAGCGCGCTGTCCGGTTCATTATTTTGCAGGAACAGGGAGGCCTGTACAGAATCGGCAAAGAAAATTAGCGGCGAGGATGGGAAATTATTGCGGAGATAATGAATCTGTTGCATGGCGCTCAGCGTGTCGCCCATCCTCAGGTGGGCATCAAGTTGAAAATAAACAAGATACTCCTCCACTTCCTTCAAATGGGACCGGTTTTTCTCGAAGACCTGGATTGCTTTGCTCCACTCATTGGTTCGCAGCAAAGCATAACCAATCTTAAAATATAAGAGCGGGTCCTGCTTTAAAATACCCCTGTCGGTTCTCAGAGAGGCGTAGAATCCATCCAGGGCCTGTTGATAATTGCCTTCATTATAGGCTTCGTTGGCTTTGTAATAAACGGGCAATCCGTATTGCGTTCGCGATTTATTGGTAATCAGAAAAAATATCAATTCCAGTACAGCAATAATAAGGAGGGAAAAAACAGAGGGGCTTGCCTTAAATCTTTGCATAATTCCAACTGACTTAATTAATATCCACTAATATTATAATCGTCCGGCACAGGAAAAGTAAAGCAGATTATTAAAGAATTATATTCCCATTTAAGCCTTTAGATATGAAAATCAGGATTTGCTTTTCGTTTCCTTCTCACCGAAACCAGACACTTATTAATCAGAAATACTACTATTTTTTTGATTTATATCATGATTTACATCTTCATTATAGAAAAGTTCATTTTTCTTTTTCAGGATAAGCAAACAAAGCTGCCAACAGTTGATTTCATTTTTTTGCTTTGGCGTAAAATTTTTTGCTTAATATTGACATAGGTTCGGTATTAAATTTTTGAGCGAACATTAAAAAGAGAATTCATGCATTGTTTACAAGGAAAATAAATTTTGGCAAATCTGTCATTCTGTTTTGCCTTCTCCTAATGAACTCCTGCACGCCCCATCCAGGCAATACCGGCACCCTCAAAGCGCTCACAGGAAAATTATATGTAATTGGCAGTGAGCCTTTCACCCGGCTTGTTTTGGAGATTGACCCGGATAAAATTCTTATAATCTCAAAAGAATCTCCGGTTTATCCGGAACTGTGGAAAAGGCAGGGACAAATCCTCACCTTGAAAATTCGCAGACATGATAATCCGGCCGAAAATCAAATTTATGTCATCGACTATCAGACAAATCTAAAATAAGGAATGTGTATGGTGCCCAGAATTATACTGTTTCTGACTATTCTTTTGAGTCTATCGTTTGCCCAGACATTTAGTCTCCTGAATAAAAACCAGGGCGTTAACACAGATGATTCCCAGTTTACGACCAAAGGAGAAGCGCTTTGCGGGACTGTTTTGCTCACAGATGAAGTCCTCCAAAAAGCAATTGAGAACACCCGCAGCGCAAATCCCCGCATCTACGCCTCCATGGTCAATGCGGTTCAAAAAGATGAATTTATAAAATCGGAATATGCCGTGGGTGACATCGACAGCTTTTTCGTTTACAATTTTACCAGCAATGACTATGATTTGGTTGTATGCAAGCTCCAGGCAGTCGGAAGCCTTAGCCAGGTTTGGGTGGATACCACGGAATTGAATAATGAACATATCACACAAGCTGAAATCGACGCCATCTTAAAATCCCTGGAAAATAAAACTCCGGCTGCTTCCCGAAATCCGCAAGAAGGTATCGTAAAGCTTGATCAGCAGTATTTTGGCGATCCCCCTGATTACGATAATGATCAGAAGACTGATTTTTTAGTCACAGATATTAAAGATGGCTGGCAGCCCGGCGGGGGCTATATTGCGGGATTCTTCAGCCCCTGGGACCAGACATCCAATACGGGAAGCAACCAGCGCGATCTCCTTTACATCGATTCTTACCCGGGCATCTATTATAACGGCAGCAGGGATCCCGCTCAGCCGCTGAGCACCCTTGCCCATGAACTTCAGCATCTGATTCACTACCGTTATGACAGATATGAAACCACTTTCTTCAATGAGGGACTTTCGGAAATTGCGGAGGTGATATGCGGCTATCCGCTGCGAAGTCCCGCCGGTTACCTCTCCGATACGGACATCCCGCTTCTGGATTGGGACAATTTAAGTTCAAGTGTGCTAAACGACTACTCCCGGGCCGCCTTGTTTGCCCTCTATTATGATGAGCAACTGGGTGATCCTTTCTTAAAAGAATTGGTTTCTGAACCAAAGCACGGCATACCCGGCTTTCAGCAGACCATAGACAATGAAGGCCTGAATATCACATTTGAAAGCTTGTTTACAAATTGGACCATTGCAAATTATCTGAACAATCCCGCCATCAATGCGGCATATGGGTATTCCTATCCTTTGACGATGCTCCCAACGCCTACCGCCAATTATTCGGAGCCGAACCAAACGATTTCTGGCGAAACAGTTCAGCCATATGCGGTTGACTATATCGTTTACTCATACGGGCAATCTTTGCAGATAGAGTTCGAAAGCGCTTCCCCTGTCTCTATTACGGCTTTTAAGTTTGGAGATGACGGGACTACGATGGAGAATGTACTGCTTTCAGCCCCCTATTCGATGCCTGAATTCGGCAGCAGTGTCGACCGAGTCGTTTTCGCGGTTGTGAATCCGAATTCATTCGCAGGGACCTATTCATATTCCTCAACCGGGACTCAGCAGGCTTTCTATGTAGAGCAGAAATATGACGACGGTATACCGGATAACTTCAGCGGAGGCGCCACATATCTGGGATTCGGTTCAAACTCGGATGGATATGGTTGGGCGGTTAAATTTGCGCCGGAAATTCCGCAGAACCAGTTGATATCGGCTCAAATACTCGCTGCGTTTGATCAGGAGTTTCAGGGTTCGGAAGTGCCGCCGGATGCTCCTAAAGATTTCATCTTTCATGTTTGGGATAACAATAAAGGTTTGCCTGGCAACGATCTGATTCCTCCTTTCACCGTGTCCACTGACCGGTCCTCTAATACCGGGGCTTTTCTGGACATTGACCTGAGCGCCTATCAGCAGAAGCTGACGGGATTGGACACTGTTTATCTTGGGTTCATCGATAATGATACTCTGGGTACCTATGTGGGGATGGACAATTCATCCAGCGAGAATTACACCTACGCGTATTTTGTGCCGGATTCCAAGCCTCCCGATCAATGGATTCCACTGTCTAATCTCAGCGTCGACGGCGTTAATCTGGCGGGTTTTAACATGATGATGCGCGCTGTATTCTCCTATGCAGACACGACAACGCCGCGCTTTTATCTGGGCTATTTCCAGAATCCGGTATTTACGGAGAATCTTGATCTCTTCATTGCGGGATCTTCTCGGTTGAGCGCGGACAGGCTGACCTCCATCCTGATCCAGGGGACAGACAAAGATACGCTGGAATTGCTTCCATTACCCAATTCAAATGAGGCAATCCTGACTGACAATAAGATAACGTTGAAGGAGAGCGGCCCGGTTGACGTGCAAATTCAAGGAAAAACAAAATACGGAATGATCTACGCGGATACGACAATTAGCTTCAACGCAGTTTTGATTAATGCTGCCGCGGGAGGAACTGTTGCGGATCTGCAAAATAACCTAGTCGTGGATTTCCCGGCCGCCTCACTGGCAAAAAACAGTTATGTTATTGCATTTAAAGGCAATTCCGACCTTACCAACAAAGAAATCGAACATTCGCAGGCTGAAAAATACAGTCCTGTCTTTACAGTGAGTCCGGTCGGTTTGGAATTGCAGACACCGGGAAAAATCAGAATAAAAGTTCAGCCAGAGCTGCTTTCATCGGTAAATCCGGAAGAGTTGGCGATTGCCTGCTGGGACACTGACCACTGGACCCCTGTCAATAGCAGCATCATAACGCCAGATGGTTATGTGGAAGCCGAGGTTCACCGACTCGGACACTTTGTTCTGATCCGCAAAGGATCAGCGTCCGACCTATGGGAAATATCCGGGAATATGCCAATTAAATTTCAGTTGTATCAAAACTTCCCCAATCCATTTAATCCCGCTACGGATATCCATTTTGATATCCCCGAAAAGAGCCACGTTAGTATAAAAATATTTGATATCCTGGGCAGAGAGGTCCGCACGCTTGTGAACAGCATAAAGCCGGCAGGAAGCTATCGGATAAGCTGGGACGGTCGCGGAAAGAACGGGGCGCAGGTTGGCAGCGGAATTTACGTCTGCCAGATCAGAACTCACGCTTTTACGAAAAGCATCAAAATGCTGCTGGCCAAATAGGTAAAGGAACCGATTCATGACATCGAAAATTTTTGTGATTGTTTCGCTTGGAATGTTAATAATGCTGTTTTCCTGCGGCAAGGATTCGACCAAACCGCAGCCCCAAACAATCAATCTGACCCTTAATCAGCACAGCCTGAATTTCGGGAATGTTTTTGTCGGCCAGAGCCGGGACACCTCTTTCACCATAACCAATGAGGCCGGTTCAGAGGACGGCCTGCTGGGGAAAGCAGTAATATCCGGGGAAGGCTTCTCTCTGCAGAATGACCAGGATTTTAATTTATCCCCGGGAGAAGAAAAATCATTCTCCGTAAGATACACTCCGGTTTCTGCGGGCCAAAACACAGGGACTATTTCTTTAACCCATAATGCGACCAATGCGGAGAGCCCTCTTTTCATCCAACTAAGCGGGAACGCGAATCTCTCCGTCAATATCCATATCTCGAATGACACATTGGATTTTGGTCTGGTGAAACAGGGACAATTTAAGGATGATTCTCTGTACATCAAAAATGATGCGGATTCGGGCGGGGAACTGGGCGGCAGTGTGACACTGACCGGCGCCAATTTCCAGATCCTGCAGGGTGGAGGAAATTTTTCGCTGCTGCCGGGAGATTCCGCCCGGATTATTGTTCGATTACAGGCCGATGCTTCGGAAGCATACGCGGGCCTGCTGACAATTCAGCATAATGCAAATCAACAAGCGACACCCATCGTGATCCCGCTTGCCGGACAGATTGACAAGACCCCCGAAATAGAGAATCATCTTCAGAATGGCTGGAATTATTTCGAAAGTCAATCGTATCAAAACGCTAAAAATGAATTCGATGCAGCCCTCCTGATAAGTATTCTGAGCCCATATTATCTTCCGTTGAGATCGGAGGCACAGTCCGGAAAGGGTTGGAGCGATGCCTATCTGCGGAATTTCGCGGCTGCCGAATTGGAATTTGCGGCTTCGTTGAACATTAAGGAGAGCGCAACCGAAACCGGGATGAACTCGCGCGCCGGTTTGGCAATCGTCTATCATGTGCTTGATGAATACGAAAATGCCATTGATGCTGCCGCTCCGTTACTGGCCACGGCCCCCTCCTATTACTTTATACATGATTCCACCGTCTATTTCAGGAAGATCCGTCTCATTGTTGTTCTGTCCTATTACAGTCTGGGCGATTTCATAAATTCATCCCGGCAATTGGACATCCTGGACCCGGATTATTCGCCTCACGCCACCGATCCGGAAACCCTTCTCCGGCAAATTCAGGAGGTCGCCAGCAACATTTGAGCGTATCCGGAATTATATGAGATGATTATTTATCAGGCAGGAGAATAGCCGAGGGCAAATACTGTCGAACAGCGACATTCTGATTTGAAGAGAGGGATAATCCCCGGAAATTAAAAAACGGGCTTTATCTTCGGCATTTTGTTCATATCTATAGAACTGAAAAAGATACTACATTCATATTTTTTCTTGGAATGGCTGCCAAATCGTATTATAATCCAACGCTGAATAGTCAGATTTTCAGCATCTTTGGTCTGAACCGAACAGTCCCGAATCATACTGTGAGATTCCCGGCAATTTAGACATAGAGCAGTTTTTTTGAATCAAACCCTGATGAGTTCAATTTGATGGGATGGAATTGATTTTTCCGGTTCGAAGAGATTTGCACGGCAAATTTTCCTTCAGGATCTGTGTTCTTTCCCATTTTTAATAACAATCAATAATAAATGCCATGATTCACAGCGCAACATAAGGTTCCGTGGCTATAATAAAGATGAGCGGTTCTGGCGGAATTTTTTATTGAGGAGTCGTCAGTATGAGAAAGGGTAAAAATGAAGTTTGAGAGCAGACGGTTTGCCGCCTTATTTCCGTTTCTTGGCGTCCTGTTAATCGCTTGCGCTTCTACCAATGGCAGCCATATCCAGCCTCCTGCCGCGGAGAGATACAAATCGGTTGCCGAGAAAGAATTGGGCAAAGCCGTGAAATATTCCTTCAATCAGGACAGTTCTTATGTTTTATGTGTTTCAGGAGATAAACCAACAGCCCTAAATCCTCAGCCCCGCACCAGATTTATGGTATACAATTTAATCACCAATAAAGTCGTCTATGAAGATAATCTGTCGAATGGTCATGTGGAATGGAAAAATAAGCATCAGTTGGAAATTTCTTACATCCCTGAAATCATAAGAGGAGATGAAGAAAATATACTTACAGGCTATATTTATGACCTGCAGACAGGAAAGAAGGTAGTGAAAAATACGCCGGGAAAGGTCAAATAAATTAAGATATATGGAAAAATTATTATATCTATGCAGGGTTCACCGCTAAAAGATTTTCACTTCCCTACCGGAAAGCTAACCGATTGAATTAAAGCACAGCCTCCGGATGATGGAAGCCCACAATATCTGACTGAAAAATATGGGGAGATAAAATGAAAAACAGGTTGTCAATGGCACTCGGTTTAATCGCCGTTCTGATGATTGTGATAGTGTTTTTTAAAGCCAAACGCTCTGAACAGTTTAGAATAAAAACAGAAAAAATCGCTGTCCGCTTGCCTGACGCGAACCGCGAATCCGGAATAGACTCCGATGCTGACGAAGAAGAGGAGATATTTGATAAAAAATCGGCAATGTCTGAGCGAAAAAAGCGGGTCAAAGGCTTCACACCAAGTGATGAGCCCAATAAATTCGTTGAGATTTATAATGAAATCCGCACCAGAGAAAATGAAAAGAAACCGGCTTATGCGCTCAATTATAAAATGAACGAATTGCAGAAAGCCCGGACGGCAGTTTCTCGGAATCTGTTTCAGAAAAAGGCGGCAGCTCTGCCGTGGATTGAAAGAGGTCCGGGAAATGTGAGCGGGCGGACACGAGGTCTTATCGTCGATCCGGATGATCCCGGCCATCGCACCTGGTTTGCAGGCTCGGTGGGGGGCGGTATTTGGAAAACCACCAATGCCGGTCAAACATGGGTCAATAAAACAACAGAATTACCGAATCTGGCCACTACCGTCTTAGCCATGGCCGAATCAAATCACGACATCATTTACGCCGGTACCGGAGAAGGATTTTTCAACGTGGATGCCGTAAACGGCAACGGGATTTTTAAATCAACAGATCGCGGTGAAACCTGGCTGCAGCTGGCCTCCACTGCGGATAATCCCGATTTTCAGAATGTAAACCGTATCGTTGTCGATCCCCAAAATGCTGACATCGTACTGGCGTGTGCAAATGGCGGATTTTATCTGCCTTCCGGCATCCGCTCATCGGGAATTTATAAATCCGTAGATGGCGGTGAAAGCTGGAGCAGAGTTTATTTAAGCAACGGCGCCAGGATCCAGCAACTTGCAGCAAATCCCGAAAATTTTAATACACTTTATGCAACCGTTAATGGAACAGGTGTTTTGAAATCAACGGACGGCGGCGACACCTGGCAACTTTCTTCGCAGGGCATCGGCACTTCCGGCCGAATAGAACTGGCTGTCGCCCCAACGGACACCTCGAGAATCTATATATCCGTGGAAAACGGCTTGAATTCGGATTTCTATGTTTCCGAAAACGGGGGCCAGCTTTGGTATCCGGTGAATGATATCAGCGGAACGAATCCCGCCTGGCTGGGAAGTCAGGGCTGGTATGACAATACCATCGCCGTTCACCCCTTTAATGAAGACATCATTTTTGTCGGCGGCATTAATATCTGGAAGATTGAGATGCAGCCCGATGCGGATACATCGAGCGGCGTTACCGGGGTGGATCAGCAGGGCACGAATTCCTTCCTCAGTTTTGTGAGTTGGGGAGGGTCATATGCAGGCGGGGGCATCGGTACCGGTGAAGAATTTCTGGGCGCATACGATGTTGCTGCGTCCGATTATGTTTCGGTGGAAATTCGCTTTGGCCCGGGACAGAGCCAGAAAGCATTCCGTTTCACCTTGGACGAAGCAACCGGAAATTATATTTACCAGGATTTTGTGGAGGTGCCTTTTGAGGTATGGGATATTAAAAACAATATCCAGTTGAATGCTTCATTTCGTGATTGGGCAAATGACGGGTCGTTTGATTTAAGTTCCCCCTCTACCCCGATTCCGCGCGAATATTTGTTTGTCAATGCCACCCCATACGACCCCGCCAATCCGGACACCTCATACCAGAAAAGCAACGGCTTTGCGCGAAAAAGCATATATGCCATGTGGCCTGTTTTGGCCGCCGGGGCCGTATGGAATCCAACCAGCCTGCCGGAATCCGTTTTGAGGATCAGGTATAGTAATCAAATCATCACCAAAACCAGAACCTCCACACCTGTCACCGATGGTTACGGTCAGTACGGCGCTGCGTATGTTCATGTTGATCATCACAACCTGATCATGGTCCCCGTGGATCAGGCTGCCAATCAGTTCTGGATCATAAACGGGAATGACGGCGGTGTGGCCTATTCCATGAATGGTGGTAACAGTTGGAACAGCCCGCTTGCCGGCTATAATACCACACAGTTCTATGGAGCGGACAAAAAACCGGGCGCCAATGAGTATATCGGCGGGACCCAGGACAACGGTACGTGGCAGTCCGCACCGGGAGATGATGCCGGCGCAACCTCAGCATATCGAAGGGTAATTGGCGGCGATGGTTTTGAGGTGAGCTGGAATTACCGGGATGGGAATAAAATTCTGGGTTCGAGCCAGTATAACAGCATATGGAGAAGCCTCGACGGCGGTAACAGCTGGGCTCCGGCGAGAAACGGTCTGCAGAACCTGGGTGCCTCCGGCGGCGGGCCTTTTATCACAAAACTCGCAAAAACAAACAGCGACCCTGATCTGGTCTTCGCGGTTGGTTCCTCGGGTGTTTGGCGGACAGATACTTTTGGAAGCAGGTGGACGCTGAGCCCGATCACTTCCGGATGGGGATTCAGCAGCTCCTTCACTGAAATCAAAGTCTCACTGGCAAATCCGCAGATTGTCTGGACCGGCGCCTACATGGGTACCGCCGGGAGAGTTTTCGTATCGGTGGACGGTGGACTCACTTTTAATCCCACCAACAACTTCACCGATGTCCCCATGGGGAGGATCTCCGGTCTGGCAACCCATTCCCTGGAAGATTCCACCGCCTATGCTCTCTTTTCATTTGCCCATGCGCCCAAAATACTGAGGACGCGGGACCTGGGACAGACCTGGGAAGACATTTCGGGATTCGAACAAAATTCAGAGAGCACCACCGGTTTTCCGGATGTGGCGACCTACTGCCTGCTGGTTATGCCTTATAATCCGGATATCATGTGGGCCGGCACCGAAATCGGTATTTTTGAATCGGTGGACGGCGGCCAAAGCTGGGCGTATGCGGATAACAGTCTGCCGGCCGTGGCGGTCTGGGATCTTGCAATTGTTGACGATCAAGTCGTGGCCGCCACGCACGGCCGGGGAATCTGGTCAGTGACCCTGCCGGAGTTGGCAGGATATAAACCGCCGGTCGTCACCCTTTCGCCGCGCCTGAACCAGAGCGCGCAACAGCCCACGGGCAATCTGGTCATCGATGCTTCTTTACGATCGGTATATGATTCAACTCTTGTCATGATTGATAACTTAAGGTACCTCACCATTTTGAGCGATGCGGCGAAAGATACCCTGCTGACTCTGGCCTTTCCGGTTTCCGATCCCGGCACCATCAATGTGTATCTGACTTCATATAAAAACGGCATGGAGTACAAATCATCGGCTCAGAAGGTGAATCTGTTCCCGCTCTCCGAACCGCAGGCCTGGTATGCCAACAATTTTAACGAACCTTCTTCCGATTTTGTGGGCACAGGTTTCGAAATCTCGACTCCTGCCGGATTTTCCAACCCATCCATTAACAGCGCTCACCCCTACCCGGACAACACGGAGAACACCTACCAGCTTATGGTTCCAATAGAAGTTGCCCCTGACAATGCAACATTTACTTATGATGATATTGCGATTGTCGAGCCGGGAGAGCCCGGCTCGGTTTATGGCGACGCGCTATTCTGGGACTATGTTATTGCGGAAGGAACCTCGGACGGGGTCAACTGGATCCCGCTGCTGGCCGGATACGACGCCCGTTACGATGCTGCCTGGCTAAATGCCTACAACGGCGGCGCGATTAATCAAAGCCTTTACCGAAAACATTCCATAAATCTGCTCGATAAATTTTCAGCAGGTGATAAAATACTGCTTCGCTTCAGGCTGTTTGCCGATGCCAACACCCATGGATGGGGCTGGTCAATTGATAATGTTCGGGTTCAGGCGCCTGCAACCGACATTGCGCAGCCGGCATCGCTCCCGCGAACCTACGCGCTTGAGCAAAACTACCCGAATCCTTTCAATCCCTCGACGAACATTCGCTTCTCAATACCTCGGGTTAGCAATGTAACACTCAAAGTATATGATGGATTGGGCCGAGAGGTGGCGATACTGGTGAACAAGAGGATGAGACCGGGTCGTTATGATATTACATGGAATGCGGAATCGATGGCCAGCGGAGTTTATTTTTACCGGATTCAGGCCGGCAGCTTTATTCAAACAAAAAAGCTCCTGCTTTTAAAATAGCACCCTTTGGCATGTAATGAAAGAATGATTATCCCTGTTTCTGAAACAGAGTTTATTTTCGGAGACAGGGATGATCATCAAAGCCAATAAAATTGGGACGATAAGGCAAACCGGAAAACTCCTGACAGAGCTCAGGATGATGCTGGAAATTTTTCTGTATTGGGGTGAAACGAATCCCTTCTTCAATCATCGTCCCTGAAATCGATGAGAAATTATCCTCACGGAAAATTTCAACTCCGTTCCCTGAGCCGTAGAGAATTCCGCACATATTTATAGAAACAAAATTCTTAGAATTATTTGGTCAGAATATCAGGATAATATTCGGAAATTTTCTCTAAAATATCCTGTTCGATCTTTAGAAATTCAATCCCAATAAAATACTTATCTTCCTCGGGTTTCTCGACATGCCGGACTTCACCGTTGATATCGGCGACCTCGTCTCCGACAGCGAGATGCAGGCGGATTTTTGAGCCGATGGGAAATGGATCACGATTCTCCATTTTCACCCCTTTTTGACTCAGATTCCGGCTTAAGGCCATACCGGATTGCACGATCTGGTCCTTTTCATCCAGCAAATCGAACGAGATGAAATGCTCTGCTTCAACCCGTAAAGCTTTCCTTTGATCTTTCATTTTTGCTCCTCAATGGCAATTTGATTATCTTCCAAACACTCTCTTAATTTAGGGGAGAGATAAACATTTCCTAATTCCATGGATTTTAATTGTTCTAAAAGTATATCAATATTTTGTTCAATGAGCAAACTTTTATTCAGAAAAAAATAATCCTTCCCTTCTATGATGCAGTATCCCCCGTTGAACTGGCCTAATTCACTGCGGACCTCCACACCCAGTTTCTGCAATACTTCGCAGAGTTCATCAAATAGCAACTGCTGTTCGGGGTGCACTTTGACCGGCTTATTCCGGCGTCTTTTCTTTTTAAATGTACTCATCCATTCCGCTCTTCTTTAATTGCTCCACAATATCTTTTACATCCTGGCTGCGCTGCTTTTTACAAATTAACAACGCATCTCCGGTATCGACAACCACAAGATTTTTTATTCCCACCAGAGCAATCAGTTTTTTGGGGGAATAAACATAATTTTCGCCGGAATCTACCTGGATTATTTCTTTATATTCCCCGGCATTTTTTGATTTGTCTTTCTCTGAAATTTCATAAACCACTTCCCAGCTTCCCACGTCATTCCATCCCATATCGGTAGGAATAATATAAACGTTCTGAGCAGTCTGCATCACGCCGTAATCAATTGAAATGCTTCGAATCCGACGATATACGTCTTCAACCACCGCGGCGTAATTACTCTTGCCCAGCTGACCCCTAATTTCCTGCAAGCCCTCATATAATTCGGGCAGCTTGACTTCTATCTCCTTCAGAATGCTGGGGACCTGCCAGATGAACATGCCGCTGTTCCAGTAGAAATCTCCGCTCTCTAAAAAGCGGATTGCCGTATCGCGATTCGGCTTTTCGGCAAAGGTTTTGACTTTATAAATGGAATGGCTGTCAAATTCACGGACCTTCTCACCCCGCTGTACATAGCCGTACCCTGTTGCCGCATTTGAAGGGGTGATACCGAGAGTGATCAGACCGTTTGATTCGGAGGCAAATTGGGCCCCGTGTTTTATCACTTTCTCAAATTCCTGAACATTCGCGATCAGATGGTCAGCAGGCAGAACCAGCATAACGGCATCGGCGTCCATTTCCTGTATGCGGATCGCCGCCAGCCCGATGCAAGGGGCAGTATTCCGGCCGAATGGTTCCAGTATAAAATTATCTTTACTCAGGTTGGGAAGCTGTTCCTGAATTATTTCCCGCTGTTCTTCAGTGGTCACTACAAAAATGTTGGAAGGTTCAATTAGATTTTTCAAACGGTTAAAAGTTGACTGAATCATAGTTTCATGATTGATGATATTCAAAACCTGTTTGGGATTGCGGGTCCGGCTCCGGGGCCAAAACCGCGTCCCGACACCGCCTGCCATCAATACCGCATATATCTTCATCTCACTTTCCTCCTCCGTAAAGTAATTCCTGGTATTCCTTAATTCTCAGTTCCACCAATTGATTTTGAGGCGCTATTTCCTTTAAAGCGTTTAAGATTTTCATAGCAGAGTCATAATCCTGCTTGTGCATATAAGTATCCAGCAGATTGGTCATGGCCACGATATAGAGCGGCCTCTGCATAATTGCCGCCTGATAATGTGATATCGCTTCATCGAAATTGCCGGCAGCATCCAGAATATAACCGGCGTTGTTGTGTGCCGGAGGATAATCGGGATTGAGCGTCAACGCCTTTTTCAAACAGTAGACGGCACTGTCGGTCATGCCATAGTAATAATATGCTACCCCCAGATTATTCCAGGCATCCACATAATTGGGATCCAGCTGGAGGGCTTTCCGGTAATTGTGAATCTGATATTCCAGGCTGTCAATTTTGGACGTCCTTTCAACCAATTCAAAGGCAGTGAAAGGCAGCTTGCCTGCCATTATTTCCCTTGTTTTTGAATAGTTCAGCCGCGCCTGGTCGTAGGCCGGATCCGCCTGCAGGGCCCTTTTAAAAAAAGGAAGCGCTTTTGAGTATTCACTTTTCAGGAAATACATGTATCCCAGATTATTCCAGGCCTGCGAGTAGCTCGTATCGATTTTTGCCGCTTCCGAAAAATAAATAATGGCGCTGTCCAGTTTGCCCATGCGGTGATAAGCCAGACCAAGAAAATTCTGAACCTCCGCATCATCAGGGATCAGGCGGAGCGCTGCCTTCCATCGCTGCGCGGCTTCATTATATTTCTCTGCCTGATAAAAATCGACGCCGTCGCCAACCAGGTTTTCAGCAATAATTTCAGAGGATTCGGCTGCCTTTTCATGAAGCGGCCTCTGCTCCTTTCTGACGGAACGTGTACATCCGGCAAGCAAGACGGTGACAATTATGAAGAGGCAAACTTTTTTATTCATTGGACAATATTGTTTTTTTATAATATATCATTATCGGCTCATATTTTCAAGCGTTAATGTGGCTCCGGCAATTCATTCCGTTTCCTGAAAATCCAAAAATCCATTTTTTCATTTGCCAGAACAATAACTCCAGAATTAGTCTTTCAAGAGTTAAAACAAGTTTAAAGTGGTTATAGATCGGTTCGTTTAACGGATCCGGTAAAAACCCTTCGAACAGGACCTTCCAGAGACATGTTCGAAAGATCAGAACTCCCATCCACTGTCAGCAGACCGCCGCGGGCCTGGATGTCGATCGGGAAAGGAGACTGCCCCCAGTGATGGACCGCCGTTGCCGCCGCGAGCGCCCCGGTTCCGCAGGCCAGTGTTTCCCCTTCCACACCCCTTTCAAAGGTGCGAATGGTCACCTCATGATCATGAAGCCGGACAAAATTGACATTTGTCCCCTGGGGCGAAAACAGGGGATGATTTCTAAAGAAGGCTCCCCATCCGGTTATGTCGAAGTTTCCCAGTTCACCTTGCACCTCCAGCACCAGGTGGGGCACTCCGCTGTTGACATACAGAAATCGCTTAAATTCCGTGGGAACTTCCTTTTCCAATCCTGCGATGTTTATTATGAGCGGCGATCTATTCCAGTAAATTTTAACCCGGTTTGTCCCGGTTACCGAACCGCTGTAGGGCTCACCGAAAACCCCGAAATCAAATTCCTTGTGCGCCGGGTTGAGCAGATGCATCATGTAAACCGCACACCTGGCGCCGTTTCCGCACATTTCCGCTGGTTTTCCGTCCGAGTTATAGTATTTCAGACTGAAATGATCGGGCTGCCGGAAGTCCAGGAGCATCAGGCCGTCCGCCCCAATGCCAAAGTGCCGGTCGCAGAGCTTTCGAACGATTTCAATTTCAGTACCATCCAGATATGAAGGCCGGTTATCAATCACAACAAAATCATTGCCGGCACCCTGCATTTTAATGAAAGGTATCTCATTCTTCATTTTTGCCTCTGAAATTGAAATCGAAGTTGACGCCCTGGGTTGTCCAGCGCTTCCGCACCTTCACCGTATCCTGCTTAAAAATGAAGGGCTCGGAGAATTCCCAGGGCGAGACATGTCCTTTGTCCCATCTGCCATTTCCGTTGACATCCACCACCGCCCGCGGCAGGTAAAGTCCTCCCGGCAAAAAAGGCACGGTGTATTCCTTTTTGACCGGGACCTCTTTCCTGTGAATATTTTTGCCGGCAACCGCCTGAAATTCGACAATCCCTTTCTTCCATGAAGAATCGGAGACGCTGACTTCTCCTGAAATTTCGCCCAGGTCCGCCCAATTGATGGTATTAAATTTCAGATTCAATACCGTATCGGGAAAGGCCCGGCCGAAAAGATCCGCGATGCTATCCAGAGGCAGCACGACCGTATAGCCGGCCGTTTTTTCCAGCAGCGAATCCGGTTTGAAAACAGGCCTTAAAAGATCCTGCAGATTAAAAACGCCCTTAATCATGTTTCCTTTTTCATCCAGCAAGGAAAAATGGCGGACAAACAGCGCTGTATCCACCGGGGCGGTAAAATTTACGGTGATAGAATCATCGTAGGGCACGGCATTATCTCCTGCAGGGGGAATCATGCTCTGAAATCGCGGGGGAAGGGTGTCCTGCCGGCTGGCATTGGTGAATATTTTTTGCATAACAGAATCGGCGGGATAATTCCGGCTCAGGTCCGTCAGCCCGCTCAGCGTCAGGACCATTTCCTGATGGGCCGGGAGGTTCAGGGAAAATATCTGCAGCAGCGTGGGATCATTACTGTTAATGCTGTAGGCCAGCGGCCTATAGACTGCCTGATCTAAAGTGTCCCATATCTCTATTCGAAAATCTTTCCGGAGTGCAACCCCTTCATTGAATGTGACCCGTAATTCACGCACGGAAACCGTATCCACAGATTTGATCTTCGGCCCGGTAGTGTCTTCCTGCATCATATAAAAATTCATTTTGGAAAAAGAAGGCAGGATTGAATCCAGCGCCACATCCGTGAAAGGTATCCCCGCCATATCCGACTCGGGCGTATAAACGAAATTGTAGTCGTTGTCCTGCAGAGCCAGAAGACGGTATGTTCCCCATGGCAAATAGTTCAGTCTGTATTCACCGTCGGCGTTGATCTGGGTGTAATACGCCGCTTTCCGTTGCAGCAACGAATCAGGGAAGGAGTCGTCCTCTTCCGCATAAGCATAGATAAAAATGTCCCGGAGCGGCTTGTCTCCATATACGTGGCCGGTTATCAATCCGCGGTTAAGTTCGGGCCCGGTAGAAAAAGCCAATTGAAAGGGGGCGGCCAGTTTATTGTTGTGAACATCAGTGATTCCTGTACCCAGGGTAAAGACGTAGGTCCGGTTTTCAGCAAGGGTATCCTGCTGGTAAAAACGGATTTTCCGGCTCCCCTTCCATTTGGTGACAAATCCCCCCGATATTTCGGGAATCATCCAATAATTGCCGAGAAGCGATGTCTGTCGGATCGCCTCATCGAATTCGACTTCGATATATTTCAAGTGGCGGACTCCCACGCTGTCCGGCTGCGGGAAACTGCTGATTACCCTGGGCGGCGTCTTGTCAACCGGCCCTCCGCTTGGCGCCACCTGATGGGCGCAGCCGAGAAAATATAGTAAGCCTAAATATATAAAGAGGTAAGCTACCCAAGAAAAGTACCGTTTCATTCACACTCCATTGAGACCTGGAAATTCCGTATTTGCTGAAAATTTTTTATAAATAAAGCGCATAAAAGAAGC
>JARRQT010000018.1:0-26570 GCA_037381445.1 Calditrichia bacterium | reverse complement strand
ACTGTGCCGCTGATCAGCATCTATCTTTTAGGAGGAGTGAACAACACCATCGCCAGCGTCAATCAATCCAATCCGGATTTTTTAAACATGTTCACCCATCGCGACGGAACGGAGATATCGCTGATTTCCATTATCTCCCTAGCCGCCTGGGGACTGGGCTATTTCGGTCAGCCTCACATTTTGGCCCGTTTCATGGCCATTCGCTCTTCCCATCAAATCAGGCGGGCCAGAACCATTGCCATGATCTGGGTGGTGATCAGCCTGTTCTGCGCGGTGGCAGTGGGAATTATCGGATTCATCTATCTGGACCAGCCTTTACAGGGCCCGGATATTGAAACGGTTTTTATGGTTCTGGTGAATCATCTGTTTCATCCACTGCTTGCCGGCCTGCTGCTGGCGGCTATTCTGGCCGCCATAATGAGCACCGCGGATTCGCAGCTGCTGGTAACATCCTCCGCCCTGAGTGAAGATTTTTACCGGGTGCTGCTCAGAAAAAACGCCAGCGACAAAGAATTGGTCTGGGTCAGCCGGCTTTCGGTCATCGGCATTGCGGTAATTGCCTTTATCATCGCGCTCAACCCGCAGGCGAATGTGCTGAATCTGGTGGCCTACGCCTGGGCCGGATTTGGGGCGGCCTTCGGCCCGCTCATTCTTCTATCACTATTCTGGAAGCGAATGACTTACCGGGGGGCGCTGGCAGGAATCATCATCGGCGGGCTGACCGTGCTTATCTGGAAACAATTGCAGGGGGGGATCTTTGACATGTACGAAATCGTTCCCGGCTTTCTTTTTTCTGCGGTCGCCATTATCGGATTAAGCCTGCTGGATAAAGCGCCTTCGCAGGAAATTATCGAGGAATTCATGAAGGTGGGAAACAGCAATATTTGATAGAGAATACTTGGTGCAGCCTGTTTAAAATTGCTTTAATAGGAGAATGTTATATTTTATATTGATGTGCTAAGGGCAGACCTGGTCTGGGAAAAAGAAAAGGATTCATTGGATACAACTTTTGTTAGCATAATTTGAATATTTTGATTCAGGAAAGGAGAGCATATGTCGGAAAGAATGATCCAGCAGTTTATGGAAATGGTCGGCATTCCCAGCGAATCGGGGAACGAAGCCGCGATGATCGATTACCTCAAAAAAGAATTCGAAAAGGTTGGCGCCAGAGCGGAAAAAGACAGCTATGGCAACCTAATTGCCAGCCTTCCCGCCAAAGGCTGCACAGGAAAACCGGCAATTCTTCTCTCCTGTCACGCAGACACGGTGATGCCCGGGAAGGGAATTGAACCCGTGCTGAAGGATGGCGTGATACGTTCCGGCGGCGAGACCATTCTGGGCGCGGATGATAAAGCGGGAATCACCGAAATGCTGGAGGCACTGCGCACAGCGGAGATCCATCCGCCGGTTGAGATCGCCATCAGCCGCCAGGAAGAAGTGGGATTACTAGGGGTAAAAAATCTGGATTATTCAAAACTGTCAGCAAAACGTGGATTTCTGCTCGACAATGACACGCTTGATACCATCGTTATCGGCGGCCCTTCCTATTTCGCCATCGACGTTGAAATAAAAGGCCGCTCGGCCCACGCCGGCATGGAGCCCGAGAAGGGAATAAATGCGATCCTGGCCGCCTCCAAGGCTATTGCCGCCCTGCGCCTGGGCCGGCTGGACCATGAAACCACCGCAAATGTGGGGGTCATTCACGGGGGAATTATCCGCAATGGCGTGCCGGAGAAAGCCACCTTCCTGGCGGAGTGCCGCAGTCTGGACCATGAAAAAGCGCAAAAACTGGCAGACGAAATGGAGAGCATCATTAAAACCGAAGCCGGTTCCACCGGCGCCAAAGTGGATATCAAAATCGATAATCTGTGCCGGGCGGTCGATATCCCCGAAGATTCCTGGACCGTGGAAATCGCCAGGAAAGCGCTCCGCAAGGCGGGAATCGAGGCCAAAACGACATTCATTACCGGATTTACGGACGCTTCCATTTATAACAATCACGGCATTGAAATGGCGGTTGTGGGAATCGGCGCCCGTCTGGAACATTCCGTCGACGAGCATATTCATGTCAGCGACATGGAAAAAGCAGTCACCATGCTGCTGGAAATTTTCAGGCTTTCTGCAGAATGACCTGCTTTTTTTCTTCGTCGATTTTCAGGTCTGACAAGTATTTTTCCTTTTTGAATGAGATTCCCGGCAGGTTGTAATACCGCTAAATCTGCCGGGGGGATTCAATGGCATAATTGAAGTTTTTGCGGGTGAAACAAAACCATAGAAACTAGTCATGGACCATCTTCTGGTATTTTCCTTTAATGTGCTTTTGGGATTTTTCGCCATCATGAATCCCATCGGGAATGCGCCCATTTTCGTCGGTCTGGTGGATGGCCTCACTCCCGACGAACAGCGAAGCGTGGCCACAAAATCAACTGTTACCGCCTTTCTGATCATTGCGGTCTTCAGCATTTTCGGGCACCTTATTTTCAGGGTATTCGGGATAACCTTGCCCGCTTTCCAGATTGCGGGCGGCGTGCTGGTATATCTGGTCGGTTATCAATTGCTGCAGGGGAAGCAATCCCCCATCCATCATTTTCAGAGCGGGCAGGACAAACCGGCTGTCGATCCGGATGATATCGCCATTACGCCGATCGCCATCCCCATACTCGCCGGCCCGGGAACCATCACCACCGCCATTAATTTCACCGGATCCCGCACCTCCTACCTGCATACCGGGATTGTTCTGTTTGTTTTCGCGGTGATATGCATCGCCACCTACCTGGCGTTTGTCTACAGTGAAAAACTTATTTCATTTATCAAGCCTGGCATCATCAAGGTCATCACCCGGCTGATGGGGCTGATTATCACTGTCATTGCCGTTCAGATGATAATTGAGGGAGTACAAAACGCTATCAAGTTGTATAAATAACCTTATATCATAAACAAAAGTGAGGCCCCATGTTTCTTACCCTTCTGTTTATCACCTTTGTCATTGCAGCGCTGGCATCCCATATTGTCGTGGTATTTTTTGACAAGCCCGTGGAAAAGATTTTGTCGCGCATTATAACCGATGAAATCGCTTTTGCATGGCATCGCTATATCAAGTTTGCAATTTACGTGGTGGGCATTTCGGGCGGTGTCCGCATTTGGGAGTTGGAAAAATATATTACTCCCGCGGCAAAAAACACCCCTCCCATAGTATTGAATCCGGAGCGCTGGGTCCTGGAGATCTACCGGACCATCATTCAGACCCTGCAAAGTGTCGCCTGGATGCTGTTGATTTTCTTTGTTTTCGCACTAATCGCCTATGTTCTGGTCAGGTTCTTCGAACCAAATAAAATCAGCCGATCGCAGGACGAAATCGAATGAAAAAAATCCCGGAAGGGCAATCCGCCCGGCAATTCAGAAAGAAAATAACGCTAGCGGTAAATATCCGCTATTTGCTGTTTCTGCCCGAAGGCTATTACGATTCCGGGGAAAAATATCCCCTGATTCTGTTTCTCCACGGCGCCGGAGAAAGGGGACATAACCTGCGTTTGGTTAAGAAATACGGACCGCCCAAAATTGTGCAGGCGCAGAAAGACTTTCCTTTTATGGTCGTTTCGCCCCAATGTCATAATGATGAAAGCTGGTCCATCGAGGTTTTGGACGCGCTGCTCAATCAGATTCTGGAAGAGTACCGCGCGGATGAGGACAGGATCTGCATAACCGGGCTAAGCATGGGAGGTTTCGCCACCTGGGAGTTGGCCCTTATGTACCCCAATCGCTTTGCAGCCATTGCACCCATTTGCGGCGGCGGGAATCCCCGGAAAGCGTGCCGGATAAAGCACCTCCCCATCTGGGCGTTTCATGGTGCAAAGGACCAGGTGGTTCCCCTGAAAAAATCGGAGCAGATGGTGAATGCTTTGAAAGCCTGCGGTGCAAAGAAGGTGAAACTTACCGTTTATCCGGAGGCGGGGCATGATTCCTGGACGGCCGCCTACAACAATCCCCAACTATTTAAATGGTTTCTGAAGCAGCACAGAAAGAAGCAATCCTGAGTTAAAGGGACTGTATCTCAAACTGGTCGCGCTGCGTTCTCGTTTTCAATTCTCGGATTGAAGATATTCACGGTCCGGTGGTTCCCCGTCCGCCGGTCGAGGGCCAGGCTCTCCTCCAGCAGCGCCTGTAGGCGAAACTGATGGCCGCATTTTTGGGAATAACGGTTTTGAACAGTTGATTTTTGAACAGGCGCCTTGCTTCTTCAATAGTTCTCTGTGAGGTGCGGGTGGTTTTTTCGTAGAAATTCAACAGTATACCTTCCACCGCCAGTTCGGGATTCGCGCTGCTGCGAATGCGGTGAATCAACTCCAGCAGACGATGGATGATATTCAGGGAGAAGTAGCCGCACTGCAATGGAATGACTACCGAATCGGACGCGTAAAGCGCAGACATGGTTATATCATTTAGTGCGGGAGGCGTATCGATGATGATATAATCGTAGTGAATTTTATCTTTGGTAACAGCATCCTGCATCTTCCGGCTCAGCAATTTTCTGTTTTTTGTGATGGTGTTCATCCGGTTTTCCTGTTCAAGGGTCCGGACGTTGCAGGGTATGATGTCCAAACCGGGGATCGGGGTCACATGAATGGTTTCGGGAAGCTCGCGGGCCCCCAGAAATATTTCCATGACGCCGGCATTTATCTCATCGGATTCCAGTCCCAGACCAATGCTGACCGCCCCGTTGGTATCCATATCAATAATGAGGACCTTTTTTTCCGCGATACAGAGACTCGCGGCAAGATTGATGGCAGTGGTCGTCTTCCCCACACCGCCCTTGGGATTAGAAATTGAGATTACCTTGGTCATTTTATCCACCCATTCCTGTGTCTGTTTCTTTTCAACCCGGATATATCCGGATTTCTCCATCATTAATTAGAATCGCCAAATATTTTAGAATGATTAGCAAAAATATTTTGCAAGCGATATTTCAAAAAAGAAGAGCTGCCTAAGTGGAATACGTGATTTCACTATCGGAATTTTAAATTATTTTGCGTACTCATCAAGAAACTGCTTGAAATCTCCTTAAAATAGTCTATAATTATAATAGTCGAGACGGAAAATGGTTATCGAGTAGAGTAGTCCAAAAATCTGCCGCTTCTCCCTTGCCGCCCACGCGATCGATCTACAGCATCTTCTTTTTGTTCCGGATGAAAATCAAACAGCGAAAATTCCCTTTTCCGGGAATCTCAAAAACAGATAGGAAGGTATCACATGTCATTGTCACCGCAACCGGTCAGAAAGACTGACGCCGCTGATTCCGACGGGAAGTCCGGCACCGGCTTGAAATGGATCAGCACCAAAATTATTGACGACGTTTTTACCGATGAAACCAGCCTCTTCAAACCAAAATTTCAGGTCGATTATGAGGCATATCTTAACAGGCTGTGGGAGGCGAATCCTGAAATCTTTCAAATATTGAAGAATTCCCCCGATCTGGAAACGGCCCGGGACAGTCTCTATTCTTTTCTCGAAAAATCTGAGAGAAGGCTTTTCGATCTGGACAACGACCTGCACATTTTGGAAAAAGCAACCGTCCGGGAGTGCATCCGGGTCTTCAAAAGCATTATCGGCCCCATCAATGAATTCAGGACCGGGGTTTCTGCCCTGGACAGCTTATGGAAACTTGCCCGGAACAAACGGGAGGAACTGCAGAGTGAAGTTTCGGTGGGCTTTCTGCTGGAATTCATCAGTCTGTTCCGGGGCGTCATCGGAAAGTCAAATATATATCTTGAAGATACCGAACTGAAAAAAGGCATCCCCGATTTTCTGAAAATGAAAGGAAGGGAGGCGGCGCTGGCCCGGACTGAGATTCTGGATGACCTGGGTTCGACCGTCAAGAAATATTTTAAGAAGTATCCCTCCGGACTGGAGGAGGAAGTTATCGGTTGGCGGGAGGAGAACCGAAAGAGAATCCTCCATTATTTTGATGCCTCGGATTCGGACTGGAATGATACGGGATGGCAGTTGCGCAATGTCATCCGCACGCCCAAACCTTTATTCGATCTGATTGAACTGAACAGCGATCAAAAAGCCGCCATCAAAAAGGCGGTGGAAAACAGGATCGCATTCGGGATTCCCCCCAAAGAATACGTTGATCAAATGGCTTCCCATATTAACGATCGGGGGGTATCTTTCGATTTTATGGGTGAACACGACACCTCCCCCATAGATCTGGTTACCCGGCGTTACCCCGGCATCGCGATCATAAAACCCTTTAACACATGCGCTCAAATCTGCGTCTACTGCCAGCGCAACTGGGAAATCGACACCGTGCTGGATCCCAATGCGCTCGCTTCCAAAAAATCGCTGGAGGAAGCACTGGCCTGGTTCGACAGCCATCGCAGCGTGGGGGACGTGCTCATTACCGGCGGCGATCCGTTGGTAATGAAAAGCGTACAAATGCAGCGGCTGCTGGAAACGCTGGCCGCCAAAAAGCAGATTTACCGCATCCGGATCGGCACCCGCACCCCGGTGGTGCTTCCCATGCGCTGGACAGATGAATTGGTTAATCTTTTCTCCAAATTTCACGAGCCGCCCAGGCGGGAAATTGCCATTGTCACCCATTTCGAGCACTCTTATGAAATTACCCCCCAATCAATGGAGGCTGTTCAAAAAATCCGCCGAAGCGGAATGAGTGTCTATAACCAGGTGGTTTTCACGGTTGAAAACTCCCGCCGATTTGAAACCGCCAAACTGCGCCTGGACCTCAAATCCATTGGCGTGGACCCTTACTATACCTTTAATATGAAGGGGAAGGAAGAGACCCGTCGCTACATGGTTCCCATTGCCAGAATTCTGCAGGAGCGGAAAGAAGAAGCCCGGCTGCTCCCGGGACTGGACCGCACGGACGAACCGGTTTTCAACGTGCCGCGCCTGGGCAAGAACCATCTGCGGTCCTGGCAGGACCACCGCCTGGTCATGATTCTCCCCGACGGATCGCGGGTCTACGAATTTCATCCCTGGGAAAAAAACATTACCGCCGTTCCGCCCTACAATTACGTTGACGTCCCCATATACGATTATCTGGAAGAACTGGCGGCGCGTGGCGAATCGGTCAGGGATTACCGCACGATCTGGTATTATTATTGATTCTAAATTCAGGATTTAATTAATAAAGGGATTTCATCCGGCTAAAAGCAAATCAGAAGGTCCCGGAGATCTGGTCCATGTGGGAGGCCAAAGTCACAGCTGAATCCGGCGCTATCGGAATATGTTTCGACTGAACTTAAATCCTGTTCCTCTCTCACTTTTATTGCCTTTTTAAGAAACACTGCACATTTCTTTACTATTCGCCATACGGCGGCGGCATAAAATGGATACCGCCGTCTTTATCTCATTCACAATTATTCAAAGGGGGTGTTTATGCGTCATAAATTTATTATTACACTGTTTCTGGGAATTTTTATTCTTCTGACCGGTTGCGGGAACCAGGAAATTGTCGCGCCTGAAACGGGGGATATGAGCGGGCAGAAAATTGCGGCCCAACCGGGAGAAATGCAGTATTTTGACCAGACCAGCGAGACGTTCAGCTTCCCTGAAATCGGCGGGGCGCTCCGCGTCATGACCCGCAATATTTATCTCGGTTTTGATGTGGATGTGGTGCTGGGAGCACCAAATCCCGCGGACATTCCGGTGCTGGTTGCGGAAGCATATCAAATGCTGCTTTCCACCGATTTCCCGGCGCGCGCCAAGGCAATTGCGCGGGAGATCTATAAGACCCGTCCTCACCTGATCGGCCTGCAGGAAGTCGCGACTATCCGGATTCAGTCTCCCGGCGACGCCATTCTCGGCGGGACGGTGCCGGCGGAAAAAGTCCTGTATAATTATCTTGATATCCTGATGGCGGCCCTTGAGAATTACGGACTTCATTACAAAGTCGCCGGAATAATTCAAAATGCGGATGTGGAACTTCCCATGCTGGTTTCGAGGACTCCGCCGGCCTTCGATGATGTCCGACTCACGGATCATGATGTGGTGCTGGCGCGGGAGGATGTGGATATTTCCAATGTAATGGCCGAAAATTACCAGGCACGGCTGATTGTTCCTGAGGTAGGGATTCAAATTCCCCGGGGCTTTGTGGCCGTGGACGCGAGGACAGGCGGGAAAAAATACCGTTTTGTGACCACCCATCTGGAGCCTGCACCCAATGAGCTCATTCTCCAGATTCAACTGGCACAGGCCGGGGAACTGGCTGCCTCATTAGCGGAAGAAAAGCTGCCAATTGTTATGCTGGGTGATTTCAATTCGCCCGCGCCCACCGGGGCAACCTACCAGTTTTTCGAGTCCCAGGGATTTATAGACACCTGGACGCATAATTTATTGAAATACAATCCGAACGGCTACACCTGCTGCTTCACTCCCGATTTGCGCAATCCGGAAATTACCCTGAGTGAGAGAATTGACATTGTCTATGTGCGGAAAAAGTCCCTTTTCGGCGGAGGGCAATTTATAGGACCGGTTATTTCCGTGGTGGTGGGCGATGAGCTCCGCGACCGGACGCCTTCGGGATTGTGGCCATCGGATCATGCGGGCGTAGCCGCCCGGCTCCAGATACCCCAATTTCCTGTCTGGACTTTACGTTAACACTTTTCCTTATGTGAATATTGCCCCCGGGTTCAATCAATTGAGTACGGGGGCTTTTTCAGAATATGATTCGGCAGGACGTAGCGGGAAAAGTATGCCCTTTAGTTCCGGAATTACATATCCCGGTAAACTATTTTACCGTCAACCACCGTCAGCCGGGAGACGGTTTCCCTGAGTTCGGGCAGCGAAATCTGAAAAATATCCCTGTCGGGTATAAAAAAATCCGCCAAGTAGCCGGGCGCAAGGCATCCGAGCTCTTTTTCCATCTCTGCCGCTTCCGCACTGAGGCAGGTGTAACCCTGCAAACAGATGGTCATATCCAGTTGTTGTTCCGGGTAAAAAACCGAATTTTGCGGATCCAGATCCTGACGCCGCTCCATGGCCGTATAAATCGCACGCCAGGGATTAAAATGCTCCACCGGAGCGTCCGAACCGAATATCAATTTAGCGCCGCTTCTTTTCAAACTTCCATAAGGGTAGGCATATCGCCCCCTTTCACCGAGATACCGTTGGATAATGGGAATATCCGCGGCCAGATGAACAGGCTGAACACTGGCATATACATCATATTTTTGGAAAAGCGGGATATCGTCCGGATGAATAAGCTGGGCATGTTCTATGCGGTGGCGGAGTCCGGACTTTTTGCTTGGCTGATGATATTTACCCAGCACCCGGAGGGACTTCCGAATCGCCCGGTCCCCGATGGCATGGATGGCACAGGCCAGATCGGCTTCCACCGCCCGGGAGACATCGTTGTCCAGTGCTTCTTCACTGAGCAGTTCCACGCCGGCATGCCCCAGTTCCAGATAATCTTCCAGCAGCTCGGCCGTCTGCGATCCAAATGCGCCGTCCACAAAAATTTTCACGCCGCAGATCTTCAAAAAATCACTCCCCAGCCCATGCTGGATCGCGATTTCACGGGCAGCCCCCATCTGTTTTATGGGAAGATACCAGAAAAAGCGCAGGCCTAATTCACCCTCTCTTTCCGCCTCCTGATAAACAGAAAATTCAGCAGGCGTTTCCACGGTGTGGGTTCCCGAGAATCCCAGCCGGTGAAACTCGCTGACCACTCTCAAATAGGATTCCCGCAGCCGGGCATAGTTCAGCGGAGGAATGAGATTCAGCACCGCCAGCCGGGTATCTTCCTCCAATACGCCGGTAAATTCACCTGTAGCGGAATCGACCGCGAAATGTTTGGCGTTGGGGTAGGGATGGCTGACGGAAATGCCGGCCAGCTCCAAAACCGGCGTGTTCACCCACAGGGTATGCCAATCCTTGCTCTCCAGAGCGATGAAATGGCGGGTGCTGATCTCGTCCAACTGCCTGCGGTTAGGGTACTCCTGATCCCCCCAGTTATTGCGGTTCCAGCCGCCGCCAGTGATCCATTCCCCCTCGGGCGTTTCATCCGCGCTTTTTCTGATCCGCTCCAGCGCTTCGGGCAGGGAACGGCAATCGAACAGATTCACTTCCTTTTGCCGTTTCACATATCCCAGGAAGTGAGTATGGGAATCCAGAAAAGCGGGCAGCAGCCACTTCCCTTCTGCATCTATGGAAATCGTATGCGGCTGCCGAAGGCCCAGAATATCCTGATCCGCGCCCATGGCCAGAATAGTTTTGGCGCCCGCGGCCAGCGCCGTATCGGACAACGGTCCGGTCAGCGGATCATACAGCCGGGCATTGTAAATAATCAGATCGATAAAATGGAAGGGCCAGCCCATATCTCTTTCTCCTGTGTTCCCTGCAACATACAGCCAATAATTTGGCGATCATAATGAATTTTGAGGGAGCGCTATTTGAAAAAGAGATTTCGAATGCCGCTGATGGTCATGCTGATGCCGATGGCGCCGATAAAAAAGCCATTCACCCGCAACAGATAAACCATTAATTTGTCGAATGCAATTTTAACTCGGACGGAAGACAGACTGTATTTGATGTAAACCAGAATCGCGATGATTATATAATTGATGACCATTGAGCTAATGATTATCAGAATTGACTGGACGGATGAGAACCTCTCCCCTATGATAATGCTGATCGATATGGTGCCGGCCCCCACCATGAAAGGGAGGGCGATTTCAGAGGCCAGTTCATCCAGGCTGCCCCGCAGGGTGATAAGAGATTTCTTTCCCTGAATGATAAAAATCAGCGCCATGGTGAATATGACAATGCCGCCGAATATGCGGAAAGATTCAAAATTTATTTCCAGAAATTTGAAGATCAGGGTGCCGAATTCGGAAAAGAGCAGGAAAATGACCAAGGAGATCAGGGTGGCCTTTCCCAATACTTCAAAAAAATCCCGCTGAGTTAGATCATTCATTACCGGGTTCAGATAAATAAACAGGGCAAACGGATTCAGCAGCACCAAAAATGAAATCATATCCGCCACGAGTATTCTTACCTCTCTCCTTTATTTTCCGGTTTCGTGATGTTTTTTCCCTCAAGTTAAAAGGGCATTTCAATATGTGCCCTGAATCCTCCGGAATCAAATAAAACCAACCGGCTTCAGCGGATTTTGTTTCTTTCAAAAAAACAACCTTAAATTTCTTTACAGAAATTTATACCATACGTTCATGCTCTCAAGTTTTCCCGATATGTTTGTATTGTTGATTAGTGTTCCGCTGAACGTGTAGCCCATCTTTGCAAAGGTGATATTCATGCCGAAAGAAAGCGCCCGGGCAATAGTGTAGGCGGTTTTTATTCCCCGCTTCCGCATTTCCTTTTCCATTTTTTCCAACAGGTAAACAGCAAAGCCGTTCCCCCGGTAATCTGGCAAGGTGGCAAAATCGGTCATTTCCACATTGCCGGATTTGACATCCATTTCGGAAGAGGAGAGCGCCACGATCTTATTATTATGCCATATTCCGAAATAGACAATGTTTTCATCCATTGTCCCGGCCAGGTAAGCGGAATCATGAATGGGAAACGGGTAAGTCTCGAAAACTTTCCGGTAAACTTCCGCCATTTCCCCGGTATCCGTTTTCCGGCAGATCCGGTATTTGAACGAATTTTCCAGATTCACATCCGGTTCATCGCCCGCCTTTGACTCCGCCACATCCAGAATTTTTTTGATGGTCTCCCTGTTTTTCGTTTCCGAGCGTTGTTCGGAAAGATATTTGGAAACAAAATAGGCATCCCGTTCGCCCCGATAAAACTTGGGGATGAAGGCTTCCTTCCGGTATCCGTTTTCCAGAAATTCATCTTTGGCGTAACGGGGGATTTTCGCGAAAATCTTTGAATAATTTGCCGAATCGGCTTTATTCTCCAGTTCATCGAGGATTTCCGGGAATTCATCCCGGGCAAGTTTCATCAGGTAAATACGGTCATTGTATTTTCCGTGCTGAATGACGGATTTTCCGATTTTTTCAATATGATCAAACATTATTCCCTCCATTCCAATTCAAGTTCTGTTTCCGGTGACGCCACCCAGGAAATGGTGAAAAAGAACAGCCCGGAAACAAGGATTCCGTAGAATGCTGCATCAAGTCCCCAAGGCAGGGGCACTCCGAAAATTTGTAAAGTTAAAGTTGTGACTCCGCCCGCCAGCATGCCCCACAGGGCAGCAGTGTCGGTCGATCTCTTCCAAAAATACGCTCCCAGGGTGGGGATAAACAAACCCGACACCATGAATCCATAGGCATACAAAATGGCATTCAGAACGGTCCCGAAAGAGGAGGCGATAATAATCGCCAGGGCGCCGATAATGAATGTCACCACCTGGGAGAGCTTGATAATTTTCTTTTCGGAAGCATGTTTCAGGAAATAGGGCTGGATGATGTCATTCACGAAATTGCCCGAGGAGGCCATCAGACAACTGTCTGCAGTGGACATGATGGCGGAGAAATACGATGCCACCACAATTCCGGTAACCCCCATGGGAAGAATTTCCCTGATGAGCGTAGGCAATCCCATTTCCGGTTCCACAGCCGGAAAAAGCACCCGCGCACACAGTCCCAGAAAAACGCCCATAAACGCCATCACCGGATATTCAAATACCCCAGCAATATACCAGGCTTTTTTTGCATCTTTTGTATCTTTGCAGGCATACATCCGCTGGTATAGCGTCATGGCCACCAGCCAGATGGGAATTATGGTAACCATCCAGTTAATAACGGTGGATGTCTGGATATTCGACAGGCTGAAAAACTCGGGGGGCAGCGATGCGGTTAAAACCGAAAATCCCCCAATCCGAATCACCGCCAGGGGAATGGCCAGGCAGATAAGCCCGAACAACAGGATGATCCACTGTACGGTGTCGGTGTAAATTACGGCCTTCAATCCCCCCAGGACCGTGTAGCTGATAATCACCGCGGCGATGGTGAACAATGCGAACTGAAGCGGATCCATACCGAAAGGCGCCTTATCAATCAACGTTGCGGAAGCGAGCTTGGCACCTGCCAGTACCTGCGCGCCGGTAAATCCCAGATAACCTATTCCGGAAATTACCGAAGCCACAATGGCCACTTTTCCGCTGTAGCGGAAGCGCAGAAAATCCGGGTAGGTCATCAGGCCGTGTTTCGCATCGATGGCTTTGATGCGGGGAATCACGAAAACCGCAGAAAGCCAGGCGCCGATCAGCCCGGTGAAAAGGAGCCAGCTTCCCGCCAGGCCCATGGTGAACCCCAATCCGCCCAGCCCGATGGAAAAGCCACCACCCACATCGGTGGCAACAATCGACAGGCCGACATGATGCGCTGAAATGGAGCGGCTGCCGACATAATAATCCTCCGCATTCTTGTTCTTCCGGAAGAAGTAATAGCCGATGCCCATTACGCCCAGCATATAAACCGCAAATATGATATAATCTATCCAATGCATCGGGCCGCCCTAATTTTTTCTACGGCTGAAACGATCATTGTCCTTCGGTATCAGCGAATAGGTTTTGTCATAATCGGACATTAACTGTGCGATTCCCACCGCCTTATCTTCTTCTGCGCCTTCGAGCTTCAGGTAGAGTTTGCAGTTATCGCAATCCCGGTCACAGAATACCGGCTCATATGAATCAGGCTCCTTATAGGTAGTAATTACGCCCTCGTAATTTCGCAGCACTACTTTATTTGTCGACCAGCTGATCAGATAATTGGGCATTACCGGGATTTTGCCGCCGCCACCGGGCGCATCAATAACATAGGTTGGTACGGCATATCCGCTGGTATGACCAATCAGGCTTTCGATAATCTCAATCCCTTTGCCTACCGGTGTTCTGAAATGGGAAAGCCCTTCTGACAGATCGCACTGGTACAGATAGTAGGGCCGGACCCTGTTCTGCACGAGCTTATGCACCAGGCTTTTCATGATGCGCGGACAATCGTTTACGCCAGCCAGCAGGACAGACTGGTTTCCCAGCGGAATTCCGGCATCCGCCAGTTTACGGAGCGCCTGCCGCGAAGAAGTTGTAATTTCCCGCGGGTGATTGAAATGGGTATTTATCCAAAGCGGGTGATGTTTTTTTAATACATTTATCAGATCATCGGTGATCCGGTAGGGAAGCACCACCGGCATCCGGGTCCCGATGCGGATGACTTCCACATGGGGAATTTTGCGCAATTCGGTGAGTATCCAATCCAGATAACCGTCGGACAGCATAAACGGATCCCCGCCAGATAGCAGAACATCCCGTACTGCGGGTGTGTTTTTGATATATTCGATACCCTTCAGCGTATCCTTTTTGCCGGGAATATGATCGTGATCGCCCACTTTCCGCTTGCGGGTGCAATGGCGGCAATACATGGAGCAGACATTGCTGATATGAAACAGAACCCGGTCCGGATAGCGGTGTGTGATTCCAGGCACCGGACTGTCCCGGTCTTCAGCCAGCGGATCTTTCATATCATGCTTCTGGATCATAATCTCTGCAGGCTGCGGAAAGGCTTGTTTGAAAATAGGATCGTTCTGATAGTTTTCGCGGTCAATCAGCGAAAGGTAATAGGGCGTAATGGACAGCGGAAACTTTTCTACCGTCTCATCCAGCATTTCCCTTTTCTCTTTGCTGAACTTGATCCCGGCAAGTTTTTCGAATGTGTCAATATTGCGGATGCTGTGCCGTATCTGCCATTTCCAGTCCTTCCAGTTGGCGTCGATAGCATCCGAGCTGATTTTCTCGGCAATTTGCTGCTGTCTTTTATTATAAATCATTTGATTTTACTCCTTTACAGTTTTTTTCCGATTAGTCACTTCTAAAACGATGGTCCGTCCTTCAGGAGATATTAATTCTGATAGAGAGGCTGTCGAAGAAAAGCCAATCGGTGATGATACCGAACCCAGTTTATATTTTAGCCAGCGGCCGGCCATCATCGGATAATAATGATAAATATTAAAGCGGGATGAATGCCCAAAAACAGATAAATACGGATTTAACGGACCGGCAAAATTTTCTGATACTTTTTGCGAGGCCGGTCAGTTTTCCAATGGGTTGAGACGAGGATTTTTCTAAAAGTTTAAAAAGGGAAGAGCTTCCCGGGAAAACAACTGTTTTGGGAAAAGCAAAATCTACTCTTTTATTGTCACAATAGCCAATCATTGTTTTTACAAATTTTATTAACAACACTACTTAAATAATATAAGATCATGAGATAAGGTTCCCAAGTAATAAATATGTTTTTCACGTAGCCCTTCCGGGGACTGCGCGGGATGAATGAAATTTTAAAAAAAGGCAGATGAACAGGAAGGAGTCATCAAATTACTATACCAATAAAAAACCCTGCCGGAGCAGGGTTTCAATTTTTATCGTTTCACCGGTTCGTAGTGAAAGTCCAGTTTCAGATTCAGGAACTCCCGCTGCGCGGTGACCATCGGATTTTCTTCCGCCTCAACCGGCTCTTCTATTTCTATTTTTTCTTCCTCCGTGTGCAGGAATTCTTCCTCAAATTCGCCTTCCAATTCTTCCAGAATCTGGCGGTCCCGTTTTTTCTGAAATAGTTCTTCATTAATCTGACGGGATCGTTTGGCGATTACCATGGCCGCTTCATATAGATTTTCCGTATTTTCCAAAAATTTATTCAAATCCTGGGTTTCTGCTGGCATTTTGTTCCTCCAAGTTTTGCTAATTTCTTATAAAGCTGTGGATTTTAATAAAAATATCATGCAATTCCAAATTATATTTTTTTCTCCAATTTTATGAATTAGATAAAAAATTGTTCTCTGAAAAATGAAATCAGCCATATCCGGAGACCATCTTAGAATAAGACTACCGGATATCTGCAACTCCTGAAAGTGATCGAGACAAATTTCCTGATTTTCTATATCTTTTTGGATTGGAAGGCTATTCCGATTAAATTCCTCCATTATTCTATTTCAAGGAGGCATGGAATGTTTAAAACCGTGGTACATATTTTACAGAACAGCATCCGGAATTTCTCGGAAAAAAATGCGCTGCTCTTCAAGGAGAACGGGGATTATCAGGGCATCACTTACCGTGAGATGGGGGAAAAGATTGAAGATCTGACCCACGGCCTGGTTTCGCTGGGTCTAAAGGACGGGGATCGAATTGCCATCCTCTCTTACAACCGCCCCGAATGGCCCATGTGCGACTTCGCCATCTTTTCGATGCACGGTATCGTAGTGCCCATTTATCATACCCTGCCTCCGAATCAGATTGCTTATATCCTGCAGGATGCGGGGGTCCGCGCCATTTTTGTGGAAGACAAACTGCAATATGATAAAATCACGCAAATTCACGAGAAGGTGAGTAGTCTGGAATATATAATCCCGTTCACTGAAATTGAGTCAGAAGGGGAGCAGGTAATTTCGTTTGATGATTTGCTGACGAGGGGGAAGCAACATCGCGTACAAAATCCCGAATTTTATCAAAACAGCATCGATTCCATTGAACCGAAGGAAGTGTGCAGCATCGTATATACTTCGGGAACCACCGGCCTGCCCAAGGGCGTCATGCTAAACCACCGGGGATTTGTACTGGATGTTGTCAACAGTGAAGCGGTTTTCGGCCTTTATCCCGAAGACGTTTTCCTTTCCTTTCTGCCTTTGAGCCATCTGTATGAACGCCTAGGGGGACATTGGTGCCCGCTGTACCGCGGTGCTACCATCGGCTACGCGGAGGATATCAACACCGTGGTGGAAGATATTCAGAAGGTCCGGCCCACCGTGATGGTGAGCGTGCCGCGGCTTTATGAAAAAATAAGCTCCGCTGTCATCGAACAGGTGGAAGCCGGCTCCAGTCTCAAGAAGAAACTTTTTTACTGGGCGTTGAAAACCGGCAGGCGGTACCACGAGCTGAAATTCAGTCAGCAATCCGAAGCCCTGGTTTCGCTGAAATACCGCCTGGCGGATAAGGTCGTTTTCGGCAAAATCAAACAGAAACTCGGCGGGCGGTTCCGGTTTCCCATCAGCGGGGGAGCTCCGCTTCCCACCGAAACGCTGAAATTTTTCGAAGCCATCGGCCTTCAGATTGTTGAAGGCTACGGGATGACAGAAACGCACCTGATCATAACGCTCACCCCGCCGGAAAGCACAAAATACGGCTCCTGCGGCAAACCGATTCCGGAGGTAGAGATCAAAGTCGCTGCCGATGGTGAAATTCTTGTCCGGGGCCAGACCGTGATGGCCGGTTATTATCAGCAGCCGGATCTGACAGCCGAAGTCATCGACGAAGAGGGATGGTTCCATACCGGCGACATTGGGCAGCTGGATGAGGATAATTACCTTTTCATTACAGACCGGAAAAAGAATATTCTGGTGACCGCCGGCGGAAAGAATGTTGCACCGGCGCCTATCGAAAACGCGCTGAAACTGAGCAAATACATCGATGATGTCTGCCTGGTAGGGGACGGCCGAAAATTTGTCAGCGGAATCATCATCCCCAGCTATGAGAATTTGAAGAAGTGGACTGTCGAACACGGAATTCCGGTTGATGGCAACAGGGATTTGGTGAAAAAAAGTGAAGTGGTGCAGATGATGATTGCGGAGGTTGAAAAGCATCAGGAAGATTTTGCCCGCTTCGAAAAAGTCAAAAAAATTATTATTCTGCCGGAACCGCTGACTGTAGAAAACGGCGAGCTGACACCTAGCCTCAAAATAAAGAGGAATGTCATAGAAAAGCGCTTCCGGGAAGAAATTGACCGGCTGTACGAAGAATAAATCGCTTTGAGGTTTCCGGTCAAGCTGCAAATTCCAGCCTCCGCTATGGAAATTTCTGACAAGGAGGCGCGCCCTTTTAGTGGTAATAACCGAGAAAGGCCAATTTATGAAAGAAACACCCAAATGGGACATTCAGTCGCGATTGGTCCATACGGGAAGCGGGATGGATATTTCAAAAGTCCGCACCGCGTCCCCGCCCATTTTTCAAAGCAGCAATTTTCTCTATGAAAATGTGGAAGACGGTACCGGCATTCTGGTGGGAGATCAACCCGGCTATATCTACAGCCGCTACAGTAATCCCACTATTGATGCGCTGAACAGCGTCCTGTCAGACATGGAAGGTGCGGAAGCGGCACTGAGTTTCGGCTCCGGGCTGGCGGCCATTTCAGCGGCCATACTGGGCAATTGCAGACCGGGAGATCATATGGTGGCCTCATCGCTGATTTACGGCGGTACCTACCATCTTTTTCAGCAGCATATGGCGGACCTGGGCATTGAGACCACTTTTGTGGATCCCACAGATATTGATCAGCTTGCCGAAAGCATCCGGCCCAATACCAAAATCCTGTTTGCCGAACCGCTGGCCAATCCAACGCTGGTAAGCACCGATATTTTTCGCTGGGCGGTAATCGCCCACCAGCACAAATGCAAACTGGTGGTGGACAATACCTTTACCCCCCCGCCCATCTTTTATCCCCTGGATGCCGGGGCCGATCTGGTCATTCACAGCGCCACCAAGTATCTGGGCGGGCATTCCGATCTGACCGGCGGTGTGGTGACCGGTTCAAAGGCGGAGATTGAAAAAGTGGAGCCGATTCTGAAATATCACGGCGGAATCATTTCACCGCTGGTTGCCTGGCTTCTGATCCGCGGCATCAGGACACTTGGCGTACGGCTGGAACGCATCTGCTCCAACGCCCTGGAGATCGCCCGTTTCATGGAAAAGCACCCCGGAATAAACAAGGTGAACTACGCGGGATTACCCGCCAATCCCCAATATGAATTCAACCAGAGGCATTTCAACGGATACAGCGGCATGCTTTCCTTTGAGGTAAAAGGCGGATTCGAGGCCGCCAAAAAGGTGATGGAAAAGCTGGAGCTGGTCCAGTTTACAGTGAGTCTGGGTGACGTGGCCAGTTTGATCTCCCATCCGGCGTCCACCTCGCACATCTATTTAACGCCGGAGGAAAGGGCCCAAATCGGAGTCACCGACGGACTGCTGCGTCTCTCCGTAGGGATAGAATCCGCCGGGGATTTGAAGAATGATCTGGAAAATGCGTTATCCTGACCAAAATTATTTTTCTGCTGAAGGGAATAATTTGTTGTAACAACTTGAGTTCGACATAATTTAAGGCCTGTATTGATCATGCTAAAAATTATTCTCAAAGGTCATTCCCGCATGTCTCTGGCGGGATTCCACTCTAAAAGGGATGCAATTTATTCTCCCTTGCACCTCTGGATTCCCCTGGATGGACCACTTCGTGGCGGCAATCCCTGCCGGAATGACAATAAAGCTTGTAGGAGTTGTTAAATCAAACTCATGTTATAATATTGAATTTTTGAGACTGGGAACGTGTTATTGAGCTACCTTTGGATTTTTCTGATCGCCATTGCGGCATCCACCGTCAGCGCTCTGGTTGGCCTGGGCGGCGGCATCTTAATGATACCCTTCATTATTCTTATTTTTGGTCTGCCGGTCAAATACGTGGCTGGAACCATGCTTTTCGCCATGGTCCCCTATACCATCGTTGCGACTGCCCGAAATCTGAAGCAGGGGTATGTGAATTTTAAAATCGGTCTGATCATGGAAAGCGGATCGGTAATCGGTGTATTCAGCGGCGCCCAGTTTTCAACCATTCTACCCGACATCGCCCTGAAGATTCTCTTTATTTCGGTAGTACTTTATCTGATGCTCACCCTGCAAATCCCCAATGATTCGCCATACAATTATGTAGCGAGAATTTTTAAGAAACTGAATCATATCCCGCCCAGGATTGATTGTACCTCCTCTTCCGGCGTAAAAAGATTGAGTGTACCGGCTCTGATGATTATTGGATTTGCCGCCGGAATATTCAGCGGTCTGCTGGGAATCGGGGGCGGATTTTTAAAGACCCCGGTGCTGATTGTGGGCGTTATGCTGGCTCCCAAAATTGCCGTGGCGACCGCCCTTTTTATGATTTTTATTACAGCCACTTTCGGAACAATCACCCACGCGTTTCTGGGACATATCTACTATCCCCTGGCTATGACCGTGGCCGGAGGAATGATGATTGGCGCCTATTTCGGGACCAGCATTTTCAAGGTGATTCCGGACCGAAAAGTGAAGCAATACATCTTTATCGCGATGATCATTGCCGGGGTTTTCACATTTTTCCGTTAATTCCCCCCCGCATTTTATTAGCCACGAAGATGATTTGCCACCATTCTATCCATTGAATTGATCTTCTGATTTTATTTTCATTCAGGCAAACAAATTCAGTAACCCTTACTGATTTTTGTCGTAAATTCTATCCATTGGATTTGGCTCATGACCCGATAAAACATAATGCTGCCTGGCCGGAAATATAAACGTAATTTTCAAATAATTGAAGCGTTTTCAGAACACCTGTTTTTTAAAAGCCGCGGAGAACCATTCATGAAAAGCATAGAAGAAAAAGGCCGGTTTCGCATTGAACCTCTGACGTATTCCCGCTGGCACGATTTCGAAAAATTATTCGGGGAACGGGGCGCCTGCGGAGGCTGCTGGTGCATGTGGTGGCGCCTGAAAAGATCGGAGTTCAATCAGCAGAAAGGTGAGGGGAATAAAGAGGCAATGCGGAAACTGGTAGAGTCCGGGCGGGTTCCCGGTCTGCTGGCATATGACACATCAGAACCAGTGGGGTGGATTTCCGTTGCTCCCCGCGAAGAATTTCTGGCGCTGGAACGCTCCAGGATTCTAAAGCCCGTTGATGACAAAGCGGTGTGGTCTGTCGTTTGTTTTTTTGTGGACAAGCATTACCGGGGAAAAGGCATAACCGTTCGGCTGCTGGAAGGCGCCAAAGAATATGTGCGCAGAAATGGCGGCGCCATACTTGAAGGCTATCCGGTTGATCCCGAAAATGAACGTTCCCCGGATGTTTTTGTTTATACCGGATTGGCGAATGCATTTAAAAAGGCCGGATTTTCAGAGGTCGCTCACCGGTCGAAGACGCGGCCCATTATGCGATACGAGCTTTCATAAAAGAAGTGCATCAGGCGGTAAAGATTCAAAACGCAGAAAACATTTTGAACTGACAGAGTATAATTCTGACGGGGAAACCGAATAATGCTTTTCGTGGTGCAGCGGAATCAGCGATAAATCGGTTTAAAACCGGAAAGGCAATTTCCCCTGCTAAGTTATATTAATCGTTTTTCAATAATACAGAAGGCATAAGCTATGAAAAACCTGAATTTTGATCAAAGCGCCATACAATCCCAGCTGCTGGAGAGACGAAAACGTCTGGAGAATGCCATTTCGGACATCCCGGAAAACCATCGCCTGCTTGGTCTTTTGCAGGAGGTGGATGCGGCACTGGAAAGAATGGAAAAGGGTGTTTTCGGCATCTGTGAGGCGTGTCATGAACCCATCGAACCCGAACGGCTCATCACCGATCCGCTGACCCGGCTTTGTATTGACCACTTAACGACCGACCAGCAGCGGGCGCTGGAACAGGACCTAGATCTGGCTTCCCAGATTCAAAAGGCGCTGCTTCCAAAAAATAAAATGATTCTGGGAAACTGGGAAGTCAGCTACTACTACCAGCCTGCTGGTCCCGTAAGCGGCGATTACTGTGATCTGGTAGAAATTAATAAACAGAATGGCGATATTCTCTTTGTGCTCGGTGACGTTTCCGGGAAGGGTGTAGCAGCATCCATGCTGATGTCCCATCTTCACGCCGTCATTCACAGCCTGGCGGCATTTGATTTGTCGGTCAGCCAGCTCGTGGACCGGGCCAACAGGATTTTCTGCGAAAGCACTTTGGCGACCCATTATGCGACTCTGGTATGCGGGAAAATCAGACAATCCGGCGAAATCGAAATCTGCAATGCCGGGCACTTGCCGGTTCTTCATATCAGGGAAAATGAAGTGGTGGAAATGAAATCCACCGGAATTCCCATCGGCCTTTTCTGCAACAGCGATTATACAATCCAGAAGGCGAAATTAAATCCGGGCGATAAACTGGTTTTATATACCGACGGATTATCCGAGGCGTGGAACAACAAGGAGGAATTTGGCCTGGAGAGAATTCTGGAACTGGCTGCCCGGCATTCACGCATGAACTCGGATGAACTTATTCAGACATTTCTGAGCGACTATAATACCTTTATGAAAAAGGCACCTCCCAGTGATGATCTGACCTTGATGACCATCCAGAGACGATAATGCAAACAGATTTTTTATTATTATAATACCGCAGAAAAGAAGTTTTATTCATCTGAATTCAGAGAGGACAATTCAATAATTGCATTTCGATCCCAAACCCGTTATCCTCGCCGGTACTCAGGTCCGTCTGGAGCCCCTTTCTGCAGAGCATCTGAATGACCTTTTTGAAGCAGGGAAAGATCCGGGCCAAGGATCAACGGATACTGCCCTGTCTGCAGAGATTTAATGAAAGCTGCCCGTCAAAAGATAGGGATCCTGTCCGCCGGCGATCTTATAACAGTAATGTCAGTTAGAGCTTTATTAATATTTACATGGTGGGAGGAATGTTTCTTTCCATGACCTCAGCTTCCAGAGGCTCAGAAATGGTTGCCTCTTTTTTGGCCTTCTCCGCCTTTTTCCATTTGCGGGCGCTTTGCAGCATCTGCAGGAGGGCTACCAGAATCAGCACGGCAAAAAATAAAATGAGGAGATTATCCGGGATATTGAGGGCCCGTCCAAAAAGTGCAAAAAGATAAAACCGTACGGATCGTGCGAACAGCACCGCGGCAAGATATTTCAGGAGAGGATACTCCGCGACTACCACAATAAAGCGGAACGGATAAAAAGGAATCGGCGTCACTCCGGCGATCCACAAAGCTAGAAAAGGGGCTTTCTTAAAAAGGCGGATCAGTTTCTGAACATATTTATTGTCCTTCACCTTTTGCAGCACCTTAAAATCCATGAAATACTGAAAAACGGAATAGTTGATATATTCCGTCAGCACGGTTCCGGCCACCGCCACAAATGTCACTGTCAGCGGCGAATAAAATTTGCTGAAATAAAAATAGACCGGTTCGTGAGGGACAACCGCCATAAGGAACTGGGAAGGAAAACTGTACAGAAACAGTATCCACAAATTTCTGCTGTCACGAATGGCCGGGATCGATAACCACAGTCCCAACAGCAGAAACACAAAAAGCAGTTCTGCGATAATTACTACGGTTTTTAAAGTGAAATTTCCGTGCCTGGCTGAAGCAGGAGCAGGAATCTCTTCAAAATTTTTCATGGTCACCGGCCCTAATCCTGATTTTCAGATTTCTAAAAGAACATATTTTTAATGCAGGATATGGAAAAAGTTTCCCGGGGTTCAAAGCGCGGAGAACCCCCATTTGCCCTATGGATCTATCTTTTTGTCACCCGAGAAATCGACCTCTCCGCAAAGTAAAACAAAAATCAAAGAGAACGAAGACTGTCGATGAGCATATATTTTATTGGTTTTTCCGTATTAGCCCGGATGCTGGTATAGCAGGAATCGCAGCGGTTGTGTTTCTGGAAATCCTGCTGAAGTTCCTTGTAGGAACCATAATTTTTTATGATCAGCCCGCATGGAGAAAGGGTGCCATCCGGATTCACCACAAAAAAGCGCTCGCCGGCACGACAATTTTGCATTTTCTCGTTTTCAAAGAAATTTGGGATGTTTCTCAAAACATAATCGGATGTGCGAATATTCTTGTATGTCTGTTTATATTCGATCAGCTTTTCAACCACTTTTTTGAATTCCGGAATTTCCTCTTTTGGAATCACATACTCCTTGTTCTGTGTGCGAAGCCAGGTGTAGGTGCTGAAATTGGCATTAATTCCCCACTTCCGCGCCTGCTCTGCAATACCGATCAAATCCTGATAATTGTCATGCTGGATCACGCAACTGACTGTTATAGCTTTTTGCATCCCTGAATTGAGTTCGCTCATCAATTTTTCGATTTTTCCAAAGAGCCCCGGCACACCGCGGAAATCGTCATGGCGATCATCTGGATAATCCAGCGATAAAGAGAATTCATCGACGCCTGCTTCGCGCAGTTCCATATATTTCTTTTTGGAAAGCAAGGCGCCATTGGTGGTCAGTACGATATAAGGAGCTTTGTTCGTGCGTCGGATTGCCTTCAAAATATCAACCAGATCTTTCCTCAGCAACGGTTCACCGCCTGAAACCTGCGCTACCACCGGTTTAATTTCCCGGGCCAGTTCACCGTAACGCTGTGGGGTAGCCAGTTCTTTATCCTGAACATTGTGAAGATGACAGTGCTTGCACTTGGCGTTACATCGATAAGTAATTTCAAAAGACACGCATAAGGGGCGGGTGGTGACATAATTTCCCAGACTTCGTGAAATTAGCGACGCATTTCGGACAAAAGAGCTCATCAGCAGATTCCTCAAGGTTTTTTTCAATGTAAAACAGATTCTTCCAATTGTCCAAACAGAATTTTATTCCAAGGAATTAAATTGCCGGTTGGAAGAGCAAGCCGGCCCCTGAATTCCACTACTCTTTGCAGGGAAAATTCCAAGAAAAATTATTGCATACAAAAATAGCCGGCCCCTCATCCGGCTCATTTTATTGAACATTTCGAAATCTTCATATTTTCTTCATTTATGGATAATAAAATTAAACAGTCACTTCGGGAGGGGAGTGGCATATACCAAGAAAATTGTTATTGAAACACGAAAATAATTTAATAATAAACTCATTTAAACAATCGTGGAGGAAAAAATTATGAATGAAAAGCCGAGACAACAGCGCTTTTGGGTATTTGTTCTGGCAGGGATAATTATGGGGGTATTGATTACCGCCGGGCTTGAATGGACGCACACGACTCAGGCAAATCCGTTGGAAGTGAAGGCGAGTACTTCAGAGGCGGTTCCCCCTCAGACAAATCAGGGCGGATCGAACGTTGCCCAGCAACTCAGTGATGTATTCGCTTCCGTGGCGGAGCAGGCCAATCCGTCCGTGGTAACAGTTTTTACTGAAACAAAGGTAAAAGCACAGCAAGGTTCCCCATTTGGAGGCGACGAATTTTTCAGGAAATTTTTCCAGATTCCCGAACATCAGGGGAATCTGACCAGAATGGGCCTTGGCTCCGGCGTTATTGTGGATGCCAATGGAGTGATTCTAACCAATAATCATGTCGTTGAAGGTGCAGACAATATCCAGGTGCAGTTAATGGATGGCCGCGAATTTAACGCAAAAGTCAAAGGAACAGACCCGCTGACGGATTTGGCGGTCATCACCATAGAAGCAAAAAATTTAAAACCAATAAACTTTGGAAGTTCGGAAAAATTGCGTGTTGGCGACTGGGTATTGGCCATCGGATCGCCGCTGAATCCGGAACTGGAACATACTGTTACGGCCGGAATCATCAGCGCAAAGGGCAGAACCGGCGTCGGCTTATCTCAGTACGAGGACTATCTTCAGACGGATGCAGCTATCAACCCCGGAAACTCCGGCGGAGCGCTTGTGAACATGAATGGTGAACTTGTCGGTATCAATTCGGCGATTGCGACTCAAACGGGCGGATTTCAGGGTATCGGATTTGCAATTCCTGTGGATTTGGCTAAGGTGATTATGAATGACATTATCACCAAAGGAAAAGTGATACGCGGCTGGCTGGGAGTTTACATCCAGAATATTACTCCGGAGATTGCAAAGGCACTGAAACTGAATACGGCACAGGGGGTCATTGTGAGCAAAGTACAGTCCAATAGCCCCGCAGAGAAGGCTGGACTGAAAGCTGAAGATGTGATTGTTAAGTATGACGACAGACAGGTTAATACGGCAGGCGAATTAAGCACATGGGTCTCCACTACTTCACCCGGAACGGAAGTGAATATTGGAATCATTCGTAACGATAAGCCGATGACCATCAAGGTCAAAATAGGTGAACTGAGTTCGGCAGAGCAGAAATCCCAGGAAAATCAGACCAGTTATTCCAGCATCGGACTTGAAGTGGCTAATATTACTCCTGACCTCATTCAGCAGTACAAACTACAGCCTAACGAAAGCGGCGTTGTAATTACAGCAGTAGATCCCAACGGCCTCGCTGCACAGGTTGGTATGCAGCCGGGCGATGTGGTGTTGAAACTGAATCGTGAACCAGTGACTTCGGTAACAGCTTTTAACAAGATTATTAAGAGTGTGAAACCGGGAGAGAATCTCCTGTTCTACATGCGGCGCGGAGAAGGAAATTATTTTGCGGCCTTTACAATGCCCGGAAAATAACACGCAATTTACCAGGCGGGAGTATGCGAAGTGCATGCTCCCGCTTTTTAATAGCCGATGGTAATTTCATGCTGCAGTCTTCGGATTACAATTAGCGAAATTTTATTTTAGGGCGTGATTTAGGCGATCAAATCGGGTATGTTGATTAGAGGGGCACCCATTCAGTGAAAATGTGCTGCTTGAAAATTTCGACGTATTTTAAAAACTTGTTGATTTATCCGCCATCATCACAATACTATTCTCAGCGAAATAATAAATTTTGTAGCGTTCGATTCGGCGCACCAGGGAAAAGGGACTTATCAGGGATGAACATTTACAAATTTTGCAGCGGCATACATAATGAAAATACGGGATCACAAGAATGAGAATTTTAGTTGTCGAAGACGAAGAGTCTCTCGCTTTACGGATTAAGAACATTTTGGAAAG
>JARRQT010000017.1:23359-51136 GCA_037381445.1 Calditrichia bacterium | reverse complement strand
ATTGGCATTGGCTGCGTGGCGGTGCCGCTGTAGAGGGAAAGGTGGGGAAAGGGAATTTCTATTTTTTCTTCATCAAAGCGTCTCTTGACCTCCTCCATGATGCTGTTCTTAACTTTGATCCAATCCGATTTGGCAGCCCAGATCAAAAAAGTCAGGTCCACAGAGGAGTTACCGAATCCCGAAAAAATAACCATGGGTTCCGGCTCATTCAGACAGAGCGGATTCTCACGGGCGATTTCCAGCAGGACTTTACGAACCCGGGCGACATCCTCTTTATACGCAATGCCGATGTCCAGATCCATCCGGCGGATGGGAAACCGTGTGATATTAGTAACCTGGCTCTTGACGATAGTTTCATTGGGGATCCGCACAAATTTATTGTCAAAAGTGCGCAATTTTATGGACAGCATGTCGATGGAAAGCACCTGTCCGGTTGTGTCTCCCACCACAATCACATCATTTATCTCAAAGGGCTTTTCGGCAATCAGGAAAAGCCCGCTGATCACATTTGAAACACTGGTTTGGGAAGCGAAACCGATGGCGATCCCCAGGATTCCGGCTGCACCCAGCAGATGGGTGATCTGAAATCCCATTTCACTGACCAGTGAAAATCCAATAATAACGACTCCTGCATAAAGAAATAATTTTCGGAAAACCATTCCCTGCTGCGGAGACAGTTTTTTTGCCGCATACTTGCCGACCCATTTGCTGAGCAAAAGGACTGATGGCAATATAATAAACAGCAGGAAACCAATACGCATCAGAGAAGCAAGCTTTTCCGGCGTAAAATATTGACTGAATTCCGTGCTGATGAGAGACATGAGCGGGCTCCTCCTTAATTTGAAAATATGCCTAATCCGGGCAAATCTTTAATGGACGAAAATGTCTTGGCTGCGAAATTCTTTTTCATATGATCCCGCGGTGCCGAAATTAATTTTCCGCCGGGCAGTTCCGGCGGGACAATACCTGACACCGACAGGCTGCTGACCGCTTCGCCGCCGCGGTAGGAGATCTTCATTTCATCCGACCATAACTGTCCGCTGTCATAAAACAGGGAAAGATAAGGAACCCGCAAACCAATTTTCTCAACCAGCAGGTCGCTATTGGAGTTGTTGATAATCTGGATTGGGCAGATTGCCATGTGAGGCCGTGAGGGGTCGGGCAAGATATCTACCCGAGCGCTGGAGGATATCCAGTAGCTCAGTTCCCCCTGCATGAAACCGCCGAACCAGGTGTTTGATAATACAACTGTAGAAACGTCCAGTATGGTTACCGGCTGCCTTCCCATCAGCCGCATCTGAACCCAGACAGGTACTCTTACGTAGACCCGAGATTTTGCTCCTTTCGATATCCAAAAGGCAGTTTCCGGTTTCACAACCACCGCACGATCGGGAAGAACAGGCAGAATGCGGATTTTGGCATAACCGTGCCGGAGTGCAAAGCGGGACCAGCTGGTATTCTCCGCAGATTGCGCCGGCTTATTGCTGCCTTCTTTGGAATTTTGCCGGGAATATTCCGTCCATAGTTCATTTCCGGAGATTTTATAATGCAAGCGGAAAGGACCGACCTCCCACTGCCTTTCCTCGTTATCCGGCAGCGGAAAGTCGCCCCACAAAGAAATCCTCCCATCCGAAGTCTGTTTTTTAGCCATTGATCTGTCTCCGTGCCAAACTAGAATGCCACCTGGGCATTTACCAGAATTTGGCTGTGTTCAAATTCCATATCCTGCGTTCTGATAATATAGTTGACCTGTAATTCAGTAACCCGTGTCGGCCAGTAATTGTATCCTAAGATCAGCAAATCAGAATCCTGGTCCGGATACAGGAGTCCATCGGAATGAAAGCTATCCCAGCGGAACAAAATCTGGGATTTGGCGCTCAGCATATCTCCCACTGTCAGATAAAAACCGTAGGGACTGATTTCTCTTCCGAGGCCGGGCTCCAGCGAAGCGGATATGATTTCCCCGGCGAACAGCCAGCGATCCATGATGTAACGGAAGTCCGCGCCGACAAGGGTCCGTTTGCCGAAAAAGTGCGGGTATAATCCGCTGCCCAGATCGAGATTATCATCTTTACTGTGAGCGAAATTGAAGCCGGCCTCCAGATGCTTATCAGCCGACTGGTTGATTTTCCTGGGATAATACGCAATGCGGCCGACCGCCATGAAATTATTATTGTCATTATTATTTCCATCAAATCCGTTACCGTTAAACAATCCGCCCGCATAATAGAGGGAGCTGTTTCGGAACCATCCGCTGGCCTGTACGCCGATCTGCCAGCGGGGAGCAAAGTAGGTTACGATTTGCGACCGGTTAACGAAATCAATATTTGCCGCACTGGTCAGAAATTCTTTGCTGAAGGGCGCTTTGAACAGTCCGACGGTCAAACGGAAGGCAGGAGATGTCTCATAGAACATATCCGCGCTCAGAATGGAGGGAGAGTCAATCAGGTTTCCCTGGAAAAAATAGCCGAAACCGCCGTCGAATATTCCCGAAAAATTAATCCGCATATTTGAGATATTGAATCCGTTATTTCCCGAGAAAGACCGTTCGATCTGGAAATCCGTGACTGCCTGGAATAACGCGCCGACGCTGAAATATTCCTTCTTAAAATTTTCCTTAAATTCCGTAAAAAGCGAATCGGGCTGATCACCGGCCATAGCCGGCAGGCACATCAGCAATAGCATTAGAAACATAATCGATTTCTTTAATCTGAATTTCATGGTATTCCCTCCGCATAATATTTTGTTTTAAGTGTGGCAAAAATTCAAATCTTACTTTTATTGGACTACCTGTTTCTTCATATTTCATAGCGTTTAAAGCCGCCCGGACCTCTCTTCGTCCGGAATTTAATAAAAAATTGATCGTTTTGCGGTCATGTCTTCAAAGAAACATAATTCCATTCATTATTTTATGGGAAGACAAAGTGCTCAGCGGTTTAATTACTTTCCTGAATAGCGGACAGCATGGCAAGATCTTTCGCGGTCACCAGTCCCTGTCCCAGTAACTCTTCCATCACAATTTCTGTCATTTCGCTCATAAACGGGAATTCATACCGGATATCCAACACATAGGCCTTCAGGCGCAGTTTCATCAAGGAGCGGCCCTGGTGGATCTCGTTTTTCAGGATAACGGCAATCGGTTTGTTCAGATATACGTAACGGGAAACCGCCGCTGCACGGTACGCAATCTGTTTTACCCTGCTGACATTAATATGAGGCGGCAGGAATAACTCAGCCACTACCTGACAATATGATTCCCCGGAATTCGCATTCGAAACGGAGCTGTTCACAATTTCGCTATTGGGGATGGATACCACGGAATCGTCCGGCGTGACGATGCGAACGGTACGCAAGCCTATGCTGATCACCTCGCCATAATGCTCCCCGACCTTTATTTTGTCGCCGACCTGAAAAGGCCGGTCGAACAGAATCATTATGCCGCCAAAGATGTTTTTAAGAATATCCTGGGCTGCAAAGCCAACCGCAATGCCTGCGGAGGCAGTTACCGCGATCAGGGTCTGGATGGGAGGCGCAAAAATCCCTGCAATGATAACATAGATCACGAATGTCCATCCGAAGATACGAAAAATAGGAATGATTCCTTTGATCGTTAATCTTAGATTTGTCCATCGTTCTGCAATGGCCTCCAGAAGACGGGTCAGATTTTTAATTACCAGCAAAGCCACCAGAAACATAACGATTGACCAGAATATTTTTGAAACAGAAATGGACCATTTAATCTGGGGTTGTGATTCTTTTAGTGCCTGTGTCATCGAACTGCCCGATGTAACAGCAGCTTTTTCACCCTTTCCGGAGGAAGACGTATCGGAATTTTCCTGGGAATACAAATTTTCGCCCTGTATGATCATCACCAAAGCTGCAACCATCAGAGTTGCCCGGAACATCTTTTGTATCATTGGTTCTCCCTTAATGCAAGAGGTTTTTGGATTTTAATACCCTGACGACCGGCCGGTACAAAAATGGATGGATTTGATATCCGAACTGATTTTTGACCAGCATTCCGGAATGCTGCATCCTGTCCATTATCATTGAGCTCTTTTCAGGATTTTGGCGGAATATAATACTGTGATGATGGTCGCTCAATATTTCGTGCTGTAAAAGGGCCATGAGCGTAAAAAGTTCCTCGGAAGGGAGTTGATGGAGGAAACTGAAGTCGAAATTATCAATGGGCGATACAATCAGTTTCTCTTTGGAAACTTCCCGAATGGCCCGCTGCCAGAACAATATGGCTACAGAAATATTGCCGTTTGACAATTCATTCAAATCTTTGAAGAAAATGTCCTCGAGGTAGGCCTGGCGTGAGGTATCTTTTGTCAACTTTTTAAATTTACGAGAATTATCAAAATGGTCGGGCGCATCATATTGCAGCTGGTAACCGCTGACCCGATGCCTCTTTAAAAGAATGTTTTTAATTTCGTCCTTGGTCAATCCGCCCAATTGCACCGGATATTGGAAATATTTTGAAATTTGCATCACCTTTTCGAGATATTGCCAGCTGTAAAGGGTGCAGGTTGAAATCCAGTAAACTCTTTCACTGGTTCTTGAAATAAAAAGAAGAAATCGTTCCAGAGCGTTAAATCCTTCAACTGTTTTCAAAAACAGGTTCTGAATGTTTTCCAAAATGAAAACCTGGCGCGAATCATATTCCTGAATCTTATTTTCCAGGTCGGCCAGAGATTTCACTGAATTATTCCCGAATGCCGATTTCAAATGGGCTAATAAATCCTCTTCAAAAATAACAGTCTCTGAAAAATTGTGCATGATAATCTTATAGTCATGATAAAACTGGGATCGGGCAAAATTCAGCAGGGTTGTTTTTCCACTGCCTTTCTCGCCAATGAGAACGGTGGTGGCGTACTGGTTCTTCTCCCAGCTCCGAAAGGCATTGCGGAGGGAATCGAATGCCATCTCGCGGCCCACAAAAAAACGTTCATCTTCCAGCGGCTCAGGCCGGAAAAGACGCTGATAAACATAGGGAAGCGCGTTGAACTTGGCCTGAGTTTCAGACAGATACTGTGTTAGTTTATCTTCAATTTTTACAGTCTCCGGCGAAAGTCCGCTGATCTTTCTGAAACCTTTATAGGTGTAGGTAATTTTCTGAAAAAAAGTAATAAGCACCGATTTTAGAACCGGAAAGAGCTTTTTCAAAAAAACGAGAATTTCTTTCCGGTATGAGTGAATCCTTTCGCGTGTTTTGGTTCTTGCCAGCCGGAGTCTTAATTGAAAAATTTTTTCATTATCCGCCAGCTCCTGAATCTGTTCGGCAAAATGGAATGTATTGCGATGAAGCTGGTCTGCTATTATTTCGGAAATTTGCCGACATTGGTGTTCAAGATCGTCGATCTGGTTATGTGTTCGCTCCAAACCTTCATTAACTATCTGAAGTGCATGGTCGGTAATTTCAGTTTCTTTTCCCTGCTGCAAAAGATTCAGAGCCGCCTCCAAATTGAATTCAACAATCTGATCCAATTCCGAGATGTTGCGCCGCATTTGCTCCAGTCGTTCATGCAATTCGCCGGCAGTTTTCCGGTGGGAAATTGCCAGCCCGGAAAGCAATTCTTCGCTCACCAGTTCTTTCAATTCGATGGTGTCACTTTTTGAGCGGGGGAGTAATCCCTCCATGTTTTGCTGGCGAAAAATGGTGTGCTGGTCAGGAAGGAGTTCCAGCGCATATTCAATACCGGTGAGATAGTCGTGCAAAATTTTTTCAAGATCGACCCGGATTATTGTGTCAATCATTTGGGGAAGTCTCTCGCGGCGCAGCTGATGCAGCAAGGAACGGTTTTCATGAATTATGGCGCCCTTTAATTTGGTCTTTAATTCGCCTTTAACAGTTTTGAATTTTGTCAAAGAACGGGAAATTGTGGTTTTGGCATCGGCAATGGAGGGGATGATATTTTCAGAGATTTTATGCCGGATCGTATAAACGGTATTGGTACAGATTCTGAGGGATTGCAGCTGAAACAGTGACAGCTCCAGATCTTTTGACCAATCTTCTTTTTCCCTTTCAAATTGTTCACTCCAGGCTGACAGACTGGTTTCAAATTTTTGCTGCAGCCTCGCCCATTCCCTTTTTATCCTTTTATGAGAGAAATTTCTGATGGGCAAAGAAATTGTACCTGCCTCCGCAAGTCTCTCTTTTGCGGCGGCTTCGGTTGATTTCCATTCTTCTTTGATATCTTTATTAAGATCTCTTTTTAGCTGCTTTGTTTTTTGCCGGACGGCGGTTATTTCCTGAATATATTCGCTCAGGTTTTCCAGTGTCTCCCGCGACATAATGAACCGGGTGTGCTGGCAGACTTCACGAAAATTCTCCAGGGAGAGAATTTCAAAATTAATCTTCTCGTGAATAGAATGTGCTTCATGGAAATACAGATAGATTTGCTTCAGGAAAATCTGCCAGTTCTGCAAAAGAGAAGAAGCACAAGGCAATTCGATATGTTTTTTCAGGAATAGATGAAATGGAATATTTCGCTCTGATTTGGGCACAGGTAACCGCGGCTTTTTTAAGAGGGCGCGAAACCTGTTGATTACCGGCCAACTCACATTGATTATGTTCATATGCAGCCAGAATCTCCATTTGACAACTTTCCTAACAAAGCTGTCATTATCCCGGATCGTCATGTCTTTTGCGGCCGGCAGGATGGAAATATTTTGGGGAACCGGTGAAAGTGATTTCTGAAAGGCCGCCTCCAATTCCGACCAAACAAGATCTTCTGAAAACTCATCAAGGATCAGGGGAAGTGTCTCCAGCCATACCAGGATTTCCCTGATATTTTGATCCAGATTTCCCCAATATTGCGGCAAGTCCTCATTCCGGAGGGAAAGTCTCTCCAGTCCGGTTTGCAAACCAGTAAGTGCTGAAAGAAAGCGGGAGAACTGTTTCTCGGGCGCCCGGAACCATCTCTTCAATTCACTTTCAGCAAGCTTTTTATCTATTGTGGGAAATTTTTTCAAAATTTCATTTCGCATGATTTATTTTCCGAAAATATAGAATTTTTGAAATATCATCTGATACAGAAATAGCAGGACAAAACCAACGCTCTGAAATTTTCCCGATTTGAATCGTGTGTTTTAATACGGATTAGAATTTATCTCTTCATGAACATGTAGAACAATAAAATTTACGTTCCCAACTTTTTTAAAGAAAGCAAATTCTTGGCAGAAAGCGCATTATCAGAAAGCCGGTTGAATATGGATCCCACCGACTTTTGGCTCTTATTGATTTTTCCTGATCTTCCTAAAAATTGGCTGCCACTGCCGTTTTCTGTTCTGTCCGTTTGTTTCTGAATTCCCGGTAGAAATTCGGATGATGAATGGGATTCTCCATTTTTTGCATATGACAGACTTCGCAGGAGATATTCGACCCGATGGGGTAAGGTGCCCCGCTGTATTGCAGCGGCTGAATATTATCGCGGTCTCTTCCGAAGGGATTTTCTGAGGGATACTCCGCATGGGTTGAATTGTGGCAGGCTGCACAGCGGATTCCCGCATTGTCGGTTCGTATCCGGTAAAGATCTTCGAACGCTTTACTCCAGACATTATAGGAGGTGGCATTTGACGCCGGTTTTTGAAAACCTTCATGACAGGTCAAACAATCCGGCTCATTCAGCCAAGGGCTGCGCGGATTGATCTGATCTTTGTTTTCTGCCTTGGTCGGTGTGAGGTGGGCCATTAATCGCGTGGCGCCGGGTTTGTCGGCTTGACCCTTCAGCAGGGTCAGGGCATGGTCGGCAAGTTCACAATGGCAATCCACGCAGGTTACTCCCACCTCGCCATGTATTCCACGGCTGCAGCGGGTTCGCCCGCTTGCATAGGCCGGATGGCACATGCCGCATGCCTGCGCTCCTTTCAGATGCATATAATTGGCATGCCAGCCATGTATGGAAGCGGAAAGATACATCTGTCCCGCTTTTCCCTCTGCTCCCAATGCCGGGTCGGGATGGCACCCGGCGCAAAGTTGAGGCTGACCTTTGCGCGCCAGGTCATAAAGGTTGGTGCCGCTCAGACGGTCGTGGATCTTGAGAATATTGGTTGCTGTTTCGTCCGAGACGCCGGCAATTCCGTTCCTTTTCCATCCTCCGCCGTGGCAATTGCGGCATCCCATCTCGGTGGAGGTGGGTGTAACGGCCTGAGTTACGGCCAGCAGCTTCCCGCTGGCGCTGTCGCGGGCTTCCACCGTGAAAATGGGGTATGGATTAAACGAACCGTCATCGTTGTAGGGCATCACCGGAATGGTTTCCACAATAAAACTGTTCCGGTCCGGATTCCATTTAAATTTTCCCGATAGGCCGTTTCCGTGAAGCCCCACATTTTGGGGCAGCTTCGCCCCAAAAATTCTCTCCGCGTAATCCCAGAATTGGGTATGGGCTGCCGGATTTTCAAATCCTGGTTCGACCCGATAAGTCAGTTCAATGTTATCGGCAACAAGCTGCGGCAGAGGCCCCCGTTTGATGATCTGTGCTTCCAGCGTATTGGCCGGCGGCAAAATGACGAACCAGGGGTCGCTGTCCGATATGCAGTGCATTCCCAGGTCATTCCAGACCAGAAGGATATACTCCGCTTTCTTTTGATCGTAATCAGGAATAGTATTCAATATCGGCTGGATCTGATAAGGCTGCGGCTCCATGATTACCGGATTCTTGTGCAGACCGCCTGCAATATATGCGGCAAGCGCATCTTTTTCCTGTTCCGTGCCAATAAATTCAGGCATATAGGTATGTACTTTTCCCTGCCCGAAAAGGAATGATATCATGCCCGTATAGGAGAGCAGTTCGGTTTGGGGAATAATATCGTTACGAATTCCATTCAGGGTATGACAGCCCGAGCACTGCAGGCGGAAGATTTCTTCCCCGGCTTCCATGGGGTTTTGTGGCGTTACCCGCTTAACGTATGTCCATTTGGCATTTGCCAAAATCCCTTCCCGGCTCAGCTTCCCGGCGTCCGACTTTAAAATGGAAGTGGAGTACATATAGTCGCTGATGACAAAAGGTTTACGGGCAATTTCCCGCATGTACTCAAACCCTCCCATCCATCCCAGGCCGATAATCAGCAAGGCGGAAGTTGCGATTCGCTGGGCAGCGACGCCTGAACGCATGGTAAGAAAAATCCCCAGGAGAAAAATCAATATGGAGGCAACGATGAAGAGGCTGGCAAAAATGCCGGTTTCGGGATTCAGGCTGAAGGCACTTACTCTGTTCACGGACGGAACGGTGAAATAGTACCAAATGCCGGAAGGGATGAGGCCAAGCAGGGGATAAAGCAGCCAGCGGGTGGAATATTTTAACATGGCGGAACGGAACGCGCTGTCTTTCAGAAAAACAGTGGTCACATACCCAAATAAACCGGCGATCATGGCAGCGGCAAAGGTGCGGAATAGGAGAGAGGGCAGAAATGAGGGATTAAAGAAGCCGTGCCAGAAATTTCCGGTCTCCAACCACTGGCCGGGCGTGAGCATAAAAGAGAGTATTCCGTTGATAATGAACAGGCTCAGCCAGGCAAACAGAAAATATAGAAAGGAAAGCTGCATGCGCTGTTTCTGGGTGAGATGGTCGAACTGATAATAATAGACCAGTAAGGCCGTAATTTCACCCAGGAAGAAAACCCATTCGATTGCCCATCCAAACACAAAATTGTGAATGAGGGAAGAGGTTGCCGCGGGATGGATCAGTGCGATAATAAACCAGATGCCGACGCCTGTAATGCCTCCGAATACCATGGTCAGCAGCAGGAAAAACCAGGTATGTTTGTGAACATAGTTGTGAATCTCCGCACTGTTTTCGCGGTATCCCTTCCGGTCGGTCAGCCAGATAAACATGCCTCCGCCGACCGCCAGGTGAGCAATATAGACGTGCAAAATCGCAATGAGGGCGATGAGGCTCCCGCCCCCGATGGCCGGAATTTCCCAAATCGGATAGTTCATGAGGCAATCCTCCTTTCATTTGCAGAAATTGCCATTCTTACCATGTAAACCACGGAGACAATCCCCACCGCGAAAATAATGAAGAACAATGCCATGACGCCGTACTGGGGAGCGACCTTCAGACTGCTCAGACTGAAGGCATCGCCCAGGTAAAGAGCGCGCAGATTGGCACGCGTGATAACCATGGTCAGAATCGTGGCGACAAAGAAGGCAGCAGTGAAGGTCAAATTTCCCAGAAAAGCGAAGACGATAGCGCCGATGCCCAAAAAGATTCCCGCGAAAAGCAAGAGTGTGAAAAACAAATTCTGCCCCATGAACTGAATGATGAATTCAGAGGGAAGAGCCAGCAGGAACCAGAAACCGATAACCACCTGCATGGCGGTCGCAATTCCAAAAATGCGGAGCGCGGATTTGATTTTCTCCTCTGCGCCGGCAGCATTTTTTTGTTTCCGGAACCACCAGACAATTGCCAGGAACAATCCGCCGATGGCAATGGAGGCCGTGACAAAATGCAGGTAACGGGGGATGATAGTGGGATCGCCCGAATTCAGCAGGGTGCCGCCCCGGTTTTCGAAGTAAGCTACCCATTTTTCTGGCTGGGCCATCATGGTCATATTACTGACAAAAATAAAACCGATATATAAAAGGATCAGGCTGGTAAGCAAAATAGCGATTCTGGATAGCATCGGGGCGCTTGATTTTTTACGGATATAGTAGTAGGCGCCGTAATATCCCACGATGAGTAACGGGATAATCAAAATCCAGTACACCGCCATGAGGACCGAGCTGGTGTAAAACAAATGTCCGTAAATAACCTGCAGAAACAGCAGCGGTGCTACTCCAAAATTGATAGCCAGCGCGATGATGACCGGCAGCTTGCCGGCGATTCCTTCCTGCAATTTGTTCTCCGGTTCCGCACTCTGTTTTCCCGCCCTGGTAAACAGCAGGATTAAACTGCCTCCCAGGACAATGTTGATGAGAAGAATGTGAAGGGTGAATGTGGAAACATCCAGAAGGAGAAAGAGCCAGGATGGTGCGGGTATGGTATCCGGGGTGGGGATCAGGGTCAAAGGGTCCATACCTCCTCCTTAATGCGTTTTGTTAAATTATGTGTTTGCTGTGGTCCGGCGACGAAAAAAATGATCGGAACGACAAATATAAAAGTCAAAACACCCAAAATACTGATTTCTATCATATGATTTACAAATTTTTCAGGGAGGCAAGCACTTTCCACGCTGATGACCAGTATCCTCCGGATGGCGGCAATGAGCGCCACAATCAGAAATGGCTCCGCATTAAGCACATGCTCTTTAAATGATGCCCGCATTGTGTAAAGGATTTCAATTATCATCAGCATGAGAAGGATCTTATCTATTGTTTCAAGCGCCCAGCGGATAAGGCCGCCCGAATCTGAGAATGGCAGAAAAATTCTGAAAATGTCAAATACGAGGAAGAAGGAGGCAGCGATAAGCAAAAAACCAACAACGATATAAATGAAATTTTCACCAAACGGAAAGAGAGACTGAATGAGTTTCCTGGCTGGCATGATAACTCCCCTTTCAGGTGAAGATCTGTTTCCAGTAAAACTCGATGATTTTCTGCAGCAATATGCTATGCTTTAATTTATCCTTTTCATGTGAAATTGTCAACTTGTAAATCGCGATTAATTTTGTCTGATATTTTTGCCATGGTTGTTAGTGCCTTGAATTGTTAAAATTGCTTTTCATGATATCTAAGAAAACAGAACAGTAGTCATGCCTGGTTTTCAATAAAAATGGCAAATTAATGATTTACGATTGGGAAAATTTTTAAGTAAAGGGCGGCAAATGAAAAAATGTGCCTCAAACAATTTGGGGCGGGCTGCCATCCAGCTTTTGTTAGCCTGAAGCTATCAATTTTTTCCTGGTACAAATTCATCTCCCGGCCGTTGCCTATTCTTCTGCGGCTTCTCCGGTATTTTCGGTTGTTCCACCGTGCTTCTGACGCCGACGCCATAGTGATAAACCAGTTTGCCTCCATGATACGCCCCGATGATCAGAAGACCTAGGCCAACGAGGGAAATCAGATAATAAAATGCCTTTCCCTTCGCGGGCAGTAAGCCCTTTGCATTGATTCGCCAGAACAACAAAATGAGAATCACCCCGGCGATGAAGAAAGCCATCAGTTGGTGAACATTCAAAGTGTCTCGTGCCTCCGGGGGGATAAAAGCCCTGCTTTTGGCCCACAATCCGGACAAGACCGCCGCAACGGCCGCAATCCCGGCAAAAATCAGATTCAGCCAGGCTGCACTGTGGAATTTATTGTTTCCGATGAGGTCACCGATGACATCGAACAGGAGGCTGACCAGAAACAGGGCGATGGCGAAATGAACGACGGCAGGGTGAAGAATGACCGGTTCTGGCATTAGGCTTCTCCGGAGCAGGATGGAAATTATATTCTTTAAAAAAATCAACATACCTGATACATTTGAATTTATGACCGGCATTTTCAAAAATCAAATAATATGCATCATTTTTAGTTTCTGTGAGAGAAATTTGAAAGTAATATTCGGGAGAAGTTTAGAAACCGGTCAAATGCCTCGCTAATTCGAAAGAACATATTCGAACAAAAATCATTATCTTCGGTAATTCATAGGAGAAACTGAAGAATGTCTGCATAGGCCATTTGTTGCGGGATCACTGTTTGAGCCTGCAAGCATATGTCGTATCGCAAAGCCCAATAGTCGGAGGATGAAAAATGAGCAGGATGAAAGCAGTTGTGCTTCATGAAACCGGAGATGTGAAGCACCTGAAGGTGGAGGAAATTGATTATCCCAAACCGGTAGCCGGAGAGGTTACCATCAAAATTCGGGCCGCCGCACTCAATCACCGTGATCTCTGGATCGTCCAGGGAAAATATGCCAAAATACAACTCCCGGCGGTACTGGGTTCGGATGGGACAGGCACGGTGCACGAAGTGGGTGAAGGCGTGGATCGGGCCTGGCTGAACCGTGAAGTTGTGATCAATCCCACGCTGGACTGGGGTAATAATCCGCGGTTTCAGCAAAAAACATTTCAAATTTTGGGAATGCCGCGCAGGGGAACGCTGGCGGAATATGTGGCGGTTCCGGTGACAAATGTGCATCCGAAGCCTTCCCATCTCTCCTTTGAGGAAGCTGCGGCCATACCATTGGGAGGCGTTACGGGTTATCGTGCGCTTTTTACCCGTGGCCAATTGAAGGCTGGTGAAACCTGCCTGATAACCGGCATCGGCGGCGGCGTTTCTTCCCTCATCATGCAGATGGCCTTGGCCGCGGGCGCCAATGTGCTGGTTACTTCCGGTAGCGGGGGAAAAATTGAGAGAGCAGTGGAAATGGGAGTGCTGGGAGGCGCCAATTATACACAAGAGGGATGGCCTCAAAAACTGCAGGCGCTGGCTGGCAGCCGGGGGATTGATCTGGTGGTTGACAGCGCGGTAGGTCCCGGATTTCCCGAATTGATTGAGCTGGTGAATTATGGGGGCCGCATTGTTGTATACGGGGTGACCTCGGGAAATCCGGGAGGGCTGAATTTTCGCAGGATTTTCTGGAAACAGATCAATCTGCTGGGAACCACCATGGGCACCTCGCTTGATTTTGAAAACATGATTCGCCTTTTCGAATCGAAAAACCTTCATCCCTTCATTGATGAAGTGTTTCTCTTTGAAAATCATCGCCAGGCGTTTCAGCGGATGCTGGACGGAAAACAGGCCGGAAAAATCGTATTGAAATGGTCCAGATGAGATAATTTGCCGTTCAGCCGATTGAAATCAGAAATGCAATAATGTAATCGGATAAAATGGGATTTTAGCTCTGCAGATTGTGTTTCTTGGGGATATGATAGCGGTAAAGGACTTGGCTTGCTGTTATTTATTTCTGAATTTTGGATTGCTTCAGTTTTAACGTTTTGAATAATTTCTCTTTCACATCGGATGGTACCGGCGACGGTTCGTAGGTTTTCCGGTAAAGGGAAACCGTCATTTTTATGGTGTCCAGATAGATACGGCAGTCCGGGCATTCATTCACGTGCTGCAGCAGCTCCTTGCACATGGGATGATCCACATCCTGCCCCAGGTAATTGCAGAGTTCATCAAGAATTTTCTTGCTGTGCTTCTTCATATACTTCATGCTTCCTTTAGATATTCATCCATATATTTTGCCAGCTTTTCCCTTAGAAAAAGCCGGGCCCGCTTTAAACGAATTTTTACATTCGATTCGGTAATTCCCAAAATAGCGCTCGTCTCTTTGATGGACATATTTTCAATATCTCTCAAAATGAATACTGATCTGTAAATTTCCGGCAATTCATCCACCGCTTCATCCAAATGCTTCCGGAATTCCTTACTTAACATATCATGAAGCGGCAAGTCCCTCCATTCACTGATCTGCATCTTATCCGGACTATCGAATTTTGCTTCCATATCCTCGTCAGTCAGAATGGTCCGTTTATCCTTGCGTAATTTCATGAGAGCAAAGTTCGTAGCAATTCGATACACCCACGTATAGAAATTGGAACGTCCGTCGAAGGTACCAATTTTTTCGTATACCGCCAAAAACGTCTCCTGTAATACATCTGAAGCATCATCGGGACTCTTCAGAATTCGTAGCGCCAAATTGTATACTCTCTCGCTGAAGAAATTTACCAGCTCTGTAAAAGCCTCCTGGTCTCCTTCTTTGGTTCTGGAAACAAGCAAGCTTATGCGTTTATTATCCATCATTCCGACTGCAATATTTTAGATTGTCATTTCAGTTTAAAGTTACAAATATCAAAAAATTTTAAATCTGAAGATACCGGCAATGGATGCCGTCCTGCCAGCAAAGTGATAAATATAATACAATAAAATTCAGGATAGAAGTTTCAATAATTTTTGAATTATCAAATAATCGCCTCCGGAATTAAGGAACTGGCCGATCCGCCGGTAAGATCCGGAGGCAGAATTTTTTTATTCTTGATGGAGAAAGAATGAACGCGGTCATCCGGCCTGATTTTATTCATAACGAGTGCCCGAAAATTTGAAAATCGGGAACAAGCAGATCTTCCGGACATTAAATTTCCGGATTTAAAAAATATGCGTGGTGACACATTAAAAAGCGCAAAATGTTTTAAAATATGATTGCGATTTGCATAATATGTATTATATTTGTCCATCAAATTGGTTGGATGATGCATTTTGACACTAAATAACGACCCGTTTCACAATTATCACAGAGGAAACAAATATGACGAAAGAATCTATTTTGCAGGTCTGCAGAGAAGAGAATGTTAAATTTCTTCGCATGCAGTTCACCGATATCTTCGGTGTGAATAAAAATGTCGAGGTGCCCGAATCGCAGTTCGAAAAGGCGCTGGACGGAGAAATTCTATTTGACGGTTCTTCCATTGAAGGATTTGCGCGTATTGAAGAATCGGACATGTTGCTGAACCCGGATCTGAACACTTTCCGGATTTTCCCCTGGACAAACAATGGGGATAAGATTGCCCGCCTCATTTGCGATATCATGAATCCGGACGGCACTCCCTTTGGGGGTTGTCCCCGCCAGATCCTCAAACGAGTTTGCAAAAAAGCTGAAAAAATGGGATACACCATGCAGGCCGGCCCTGAAGCGGAATTCTTTCTTTTCCTGCATGATGAAAAAGGAAATCCGATACTGGACACCCATGATTCGGCGGGCTATTTTGATCTGGCCCCGCTGGACCTGGGAGAAGACGCCCGCCGGGAAATTGTTAATATTCTGAAAAGCCTGGGTTTTGAAGTGGAAGCGGCCCATCACGAAGTGGCCCGCGGCCAGCATGAGATAGACTTCAAATACGCCGGGGCCGTGGAAACAGCGGACAATGTCGCCACCTTTAAATTTGTGGTAAGAAAAGCGGCCCAGAAATTTAACCTGCATGCCACCTTTATGCCCAAACCGATATTCGGAATCAATGGCTCGGGAATGCATGTTCACCAGTCTTTGTTCAAGGGAGACGATAATGTCTTTTACGACCCCAAAAGCGAGGACGGTCTCTCCGGTGTTGCAAAATATTACATCGGTGGCATTCTGAAACACGCCAGCGCATTTGTGGCTATTACCAATCCTTTGATCAATTCCTATAAAAGACTGGTTCCCGGTCACGAAGCACCTGTTAATGTAGCCTGGTCGGAGAGAAACCGCAGTCCGCTGGTGCGCGTACCGGCAAAACGGGGCAAAAGCACCCGCATCGAGGTTCGGGTACCCGACCCGTCGGCCAATCCTTACCTGGCCCTGGCGGTGATGCTGGCCGCCGGTCTGGATGGAATAGAAAATAAAATAACCCCGCCGCCGGCTGTGAATAAGAATATCTTTACCATGAGCCAGCGAGAGAAAAGGCGCCTGAAGGTTGAGGAACTTCCCGCAAACCTTTTGGAAGCCATTCAGAATCTTGAGAAAAGCAGCACCATGCGGGAAGCGTTGGGGGATCATATCTTCAATCATTTCGTGTCGGCCAAGAAAATGGAATGGTCGCAGTATATCTCCCAGGTTCACCAGTGGGAACTGGACAGATATCTCTCGTATTATTAACAGATTGCACGGGAAGGGGCGGTATCAATCCGCCCTTTCCTCTTTTTACTGTCTTTATGAAATCCCCGTCAAAATCCCCAATTTTTCCTGTCCGAAAATCGCTGATAACACATAGGCCCTCTTCTGCAAAATTGCGGAATTTTTACATGGTTGACAATTTTTCGGTTTCATGCCTTCCGAAATTATTCCATATTTGGGCGAGTTAAAACGGATCAGTTGGCCACTGAAAGAAACAAGATGATAAAAGGATGGCAGATGATGAAAAATACCATGCCCGATCTGGAAACCATGTATGACGCGTTTGTTAAACGGGACAGCAAGTATGAAGGAATCTTTTTTGTCGGGGTGAAAACCACGGGCATTTTTTGTCGCCCCACCTGCGCTGCGCGAAAGCCCCATAAAGAAAATATTGAATTCTTCCCGTCGGCACATGATGCTCTGCTTGCCGGGTATCGTCCCTGCAAGATTTGCCGCCCGCTGGAAAAAGAAGGCGATACGCCCCGATGGCTAAAACCGCTGCTGACCGAAATGGACCGGAGAAAGGAGTTGAGGATCAGGGACGACGAGATCCGAAAAATGGGAATCGATCCCAACCGCGTCAGAAGGTGGTTCAAGAAAAATCACAATATGACATTTCAAACCTACCTGAGGACGATGCGAATCAGCTCCGCCTTCGGAAGAATCAAATATGGGGACAAGGTCATAGAAGCAGCTTTTGAATCCGGTTATGAATCGCTGAGCGGCTTCACGGATTCATTCAAAAAAATTGCCGGTTTTTCGCCCAAAAGAAGCCCGCAGAAAAATCTTATTGCCATCACCAGAATTCTGACGCCGCTGGGACCCATGCTGGCCGGTGCGACAGAAGAGGGAATTTGTCTCCTGGAATTTGTTGATCGGCGTATGCTGGAAACACAACTGCAGAGAATCAAAAAATTGCTCAATGCAGACCTGATGCCCGGCACCAATGGCCATTTTGAAGAACTTAATCAACAGATTACGGAATATTTTGCCGGTAAAAGAAAGCAATTCACAATCCCCTTGGTTTTAGATGGCACAGCGTTTCAAAAGAGAGTGTGGCGGGCGCTGATGGAAATCCCGTACGGAGATACCCGGTCGTATAAGCAACAGGCTGAAAAAATTAATTCTCCGCAGGCGGTTCGGGCGGTAGCGAAAGCAAACGGCGACAACAGAATTGCCATCATTGTGCCTTGTCACCGGGTGATCAGTTCAAACGGCAAATTGGTGGGATACGGCGGTGGTTTATGGCGAAAGCAGTATCTGCTGAATCTTGAAGCCCAAAACAAACGGCATGCTGTTCCGAAGTTGCTTTAATGTCGGAATCAAGCAGAGCGCCGTCGATTGACGCCGGTTTCGCCGACCTTTACCAGAGAATACCGGAACATCACTGGTCCCACAATCTGGTTAATGGCGATGGAGGCAATAATCAGAGTGGCGATGCTTTCACCGATGATGCCGGGCAAATTTTGTTTGACCAGCACGGCCAGACCCAGCGTGAGACCCGCCTGGCCGATAAAACCCATCCAGCCGTAATTTTGAACTTCCCTGCTCCCGCCTGTTAAACGGGCCCCGATATAGGTTCCTTCATAGGTGGAGAGCATTCTCAATCCCACAATAAGCACCGCGAGAAACCAGTTTTCCAGGAAGACCGGAAAATTGAGAGATGCACCGGCAATCGCAAAAAAGATGACGAATATGGGTAATGAGCCGCCTTCGATGGCGGAAATCAGTTTGCCGCCGGCGTTGCTGAAATTCTGAACAAAAAAACCGGCAACCATGAACAGGAGAATAACTTCCAGATGAAACATGCGCGACAATTCAATACCCAGCAGAATAAATCCCAATAAAAACAGAACTGTCTGTTTTCCGACATACTTCAAATAAAATAAAATTAATAAACCTGCAGCAAAGCCTACGATAATTGACAGGATGATTTCCAGAAAGACATTAAACAGGTAAGTGAAGTGCAAAGGCGTTTCGGGAAGTATCATGGGCTTTGCAAAAGATATTACAATCGAGAAAACCAGAACAACCACAATATCTTTGAAAACCGTGACCCCCAATACAAAATCCGTGAATTTTCCTTTGGCGCGGCTTTCTGTGATGATCGCAATGGTGGTGGCCGGTGATTTTGCAATGGCAAGAGAGCCAAAAATTAATGCGACACCGAGTACCACATTTAAAGGTTTGTGGGCCAGAAAGGAAATATGGTTTTGATACAAAAAGATGAAAATCACGAACGTCAGCAAGACAATGATGACCTGCCAGAGTATGGTGCTTCCAATGGTCTTCATCTGTTTTTTTATGGTTTTATATCTGAACTCTCCTCCTGCGGTCAGGGCAATCAGGGACAGGGCAATATTGTCGATTAGCTGGAGATTGCGGACCACCGGCACCGAAAGCAGATCGGTGACGTAGGGTCCGGCCAGTATGCCGGCAAGGATATATCCTGTAATTTTGGGAAGCTGGAGGCGCATTACCGTTTTGCCAATGAGATAGGCGGCAATGAGGGTAAATCCCAGCGCCATCATGCTTGCGGACATGAGATGATCTTCCCCGGCAAACTTAATGTGGGTAAGAAAAGCCATCAAGGCAATCAGAAGCAGGATAACGGTGAGTAATCGCCTCATCATCGGATTTCCCCTTGCCGTCTCAGAATATTCAGGGTGCCGAGAGCGGTGTACTCATCAAAGATAAATATCGCCAATATGGTGGCGCTCATCAAAAAGTCGCCAGTTGCCCCCCCGTAAAAAAGCTGAAAATTGAATGCGATGGCCAGCGAAACGCCCCCGAAGGAAAGCGTCGCCTTACCAATATCAGAGGGGATGGGAAAAGCGCAATTAATATAACGGGCGCTGAAAAGGCCCCCTATCTGTTTGCCCGCAAATCTGGAGGCAATAAAAAAGAGTATCAGTATGATTTCTTCCCAGAACCTGTAATTCCATAAAGAGCCGGCAAAAATGAGCAGGAAAAGATAAATGGGTTTTTCAGCCTGGTGAAGCACCCGCATCACTTTCTCGGATTCGCGGGGAAACTGAGCCAAGGTAATTCCGATGATCATGGCAATGAAGATGGGCGAAAGCCTGAGATAAAATCCGATTCCGCTGGCAAAGATGAGCAATCCGAAAACCAGCAGAAAAACTTCGTCGGAAAGAAACCGCAATTGAATAAGATATCTGAAAATGACACCCAAAAAAATGCTGATTGCAATTGTGAGCAAAATCCATTCCCAGAAACTGGTAAACCACCGCAGCGCAGGCTGATGAAATACGGCCATGGCCAATCCGGCAATGGTGATGCCCCAAAAACTGTCCAGGCTGGCAATGAACTGAATCAAATGTGACAACCTTCCTTTGACCCTTTTATCGATGAGAATGCGTGATATGGTCAGCGGTGCGGTAACGGATCCGAGCGCCGCGAGAATAAAGACCGCTTCCCACAAATTATGGAAGGGGGAGGGAATCAATATGAAAAAGACTGCAGTCATCGTGATGAATATGATTACAAAGGTAATCAGGCTTTGGACGGAGGTAAAGAGCAGGTAATTTCTGGGGAAACGCTGAAGGTTGCGCCAGCGTAGCTGGATTCCGAAAAGCAGGCCGATCCAGCCCAATGCCAGGCTTATGAGGGGCCTGAGGCTGTCGATGATTTCAGTATTCAGGAAATTAAAAAACCGTGGTCCCAGCAGAACGCCCACCAGGATGTAGGGAATCCCGCTGACCACCAGGCCGGAAAACAATGGGGATTTTAAAACCGCACTGTGGCTGAAAAAACGGGCGCCGATGAAAGTAATGATCAGAATTAGCAGCAGTCCCAGGAATGGGGTCATATTCTTCCGTAAATTTGTTTCATAAAAAATGTTAATAAACAGCAGATAAAGCAAGTACTTTAATGAGATGGAGCTTTTATGTTTTCTGCGGATTTGTTGCCTTGCCAAAGCCGCCACAATTTTCTATATTTATGCAATCCTATAAAACGGGGATTTCATGACTGGCCAAATCGAATTACAGTATGGGGCGAACCTGTCCCACCTCATAAAGAATTTTTTCAAAGATCATTCTGAACTGATCCGTCAGGACGGCAGCTGTCTTTATCTGGCTTCGGACAACGCAAGGGTGATGGAGTTGAAAAAGGAATATTTTTTAAAGAAATCCGGCGACATTGCTTCGGATTTTCCTTTTCTGACTTATTCAAATTTCCTGAACCGGCTATTTGAAAAATCCAATATTCCGGCCAGGCAAGCGGACTCTGTTCAGCAAGCGGTTATCCTGCAGGAGATAGCGGCCCAAAAGAAGAATGATTTCGGATATTTCGATTACCCGGACCAGCAGATCCCAAACGGGATGATCGGAAGCCTGCTGCAGTTTTTTGATGAGGTGCGTCTGAATAATGCCGACGATAAAATCCTGTCTCATCATCCGAGCCGATTGCCCCTCACGCCGGCAGACAGGCTGGAGAAGGATTTGTCTGTTCTTTTCGCGGACTACCGGAAAATTGTGAGCGGACATTTACTTGACGAGGCCGAACTCCTCCGCCGTTTGACCAAAAAAATTTCGCAGCCTTTTTTTCTGAACTTTTTCCCCGGACTGCAGACAATTATCTGGGAGGATGTCTCATTTTTCAAAGAAAGTCATCTGCTGCTGGTGCGGAAATTAAGCGAAATCGGCATGAATGTGTTACTCCTTTTTCCGTATGGCACCAATCCTGAAATATTTCAGGCGAAAGAATCGCTGTTTGAGAAACTGAAAAAAATCGCAGATGCAACAGCCCCGTTTCCGGACAGCGACGGATTAAGCGACTCCCTGTTCAACATAGAGGCTCAGACGCTAGAAATAAGAGACAGGATTTCCATCACAAAACCGGTTGATCCCCTGCGGGAAATGGAAAGCCTGGCATCACAAAACCGGTTGATCCCCTGCGGGAAATGGAAAGCCTGGCAGGAGAAATCCGGAAAATTGTTGCGAATAAAAACTGGCGGTTCAGCGACATCGGAGTGAGTTCACCGGTCCTGCCCGCATATCGCAGTTTATTGGAGGCGGTTTTCCGGCGCTATAAAATTCCTTTCACTTTTAATGAAGTCCGCTTCATTGATCAGACGCTGGTGATTCAACACTTTTTGCTGATTCCGGAACTCGTGCCGGAAGACTATTCTTTGCTGACTGTGCGGAAAATCCTGCAATCGCCCTTTTTTAATTACAATGAGTCGCTGAAAGACACAAAATATAAAAATATTTTAAACAGTCTTCGTGCCCGGGGCGGTAAAAAGGAAATTTTGGAATTGCTGAAAAGGGAGAAGGCCTTCTATGCCAGCTCCGTACATAACAATGAACCGGATGAAACCGGGGCAAAAAGGTACGATTCGCTTATCCAAAACATCACGCAGCTTTTCCGTCAGGCAGAATTTTTTGAGCAGCCGCAAAGCGCCGACAGCATCTACCAATTCTGGTCTGATTTTATCGCCGTCCACCAGATAACCCGGAGGATTCAGAGAGAGTCCGGTGAGAGAGACGGTGCCTGGATGGAAGAAAATCTTGCTGCACTGCGCTCGTTTCTTGATGCCCTTAATAACTGGAAGACAATCATCCGTGAGTACTATCCCGGTAGGAGGTTCGATGTCCGAGAACTCAGTAACATCTTGGAGCTGATGCTGGGATCGGCGTCATACCGCCTCAGGAGACCGCAAAATTTCGGCGTTCAGATAACTCCCCTTAAAAATCTGCCAACGCGAAAATCAAAAGCGATTTTTGTATTGGGAATGAAAGACGGGGTCTTTCCCGGCAAGGGTTCGCCGGGCTTCACTCATCCCCAGACCATCGCCCGGGAACTAAAACCTTTCCTACCGGATGAGACAATTTACCGTGACCGAGAGTTATTTCTGAAAATTCTGCAGTCTGATACGGAAATTATTCAGTTTTCTAGTCCCCGCTATCATCAGGACAATCCGGTTTTGCCGTCCGCTTTTTTGAGGGAGATCGAGAGAATTTCGGAAGGGAAGCTCTCCGCGAGACGGGATACCCGATTATATACCGCTGCAGATATTCTGACAAAAATCATCCGCTTCGACAGGAATGCGGATTTGAAAAGATTTGAGTCAACCGGCTTGTCTGGAAACCTGCAAAGCATACTCGACAAAGATGCCATAGCGCAGTTCAATTTCCTGAAATCGGTTGAGAGGCGCCGGGAAATTACGGATGATAATTCGCAATGGGAGGGAATGCTTGAAGGGGATGAAGTGACATCCCGCTGGCTGGATGCTGTTTACAAATCCCGGCGATTTTCCATCACGCAGCTGGAAGAATATGCCCGCTGTCCCGTTATTTATTTTTTTAAGCGGATTCTGCATCTGGAACCCGAAGAGGAGGCGGATGAGCTGCTCACACCCCTGGACAAGGGGATCACCGTTCATAATATTTTGTTCAGGTTTTACCGGGAAAATGCAGCGGAGCGGCGGGACTTGTCCCGATTGCTTGCCATTGCTGAAGAAGAGCTGGAGAGGATACCGGTGACGCAGAGCATTTTATGGCAGCTGCAGAAAGAATTTTACCTAGGAAGCTCCCGCCACCGCGGACTGTTCCCCGCCTTCTGGGAATATGAACAGGAAATAGCCGGTCAGTATTCCACCGCCCCGAAGCACTTTGAATTGTCTTTCGGAAATACCCGGGAATTGGAGGAAGATGCTGATCCGGTATCGACCACAGAACCGTTTCTTTGGGAGCAGGACGGCGAAAAATTTTATTTCAAGGGGAAAATAGACAGGGTGGAGATTTCCGATGGCGGCGCGCTGCTGGTGGTGGATTACAAAACCGGGACAGCCCCCAATACAAGCAGTATATGGGAAGGTCAGAACCTGCAACTCCCCATATACCTCAAAGCTGTGTTCGATCTTTTGAAGGATCAATACCCTGTTCTGGACATGGCGGGCGGCGCCTACTATTCCCTGAAAAGAGAACAGGATATCCGGAAAAAAATTGCTTTTCTGGACAGCCGGCTTTCAGTGGGCAGCACCGAGGCAGGAAAGTCAGTCATTCTGCCTAATGACAAATATGCCGTCGACGATGTTCCCGTCAGCCTGGAAGAATTTCTTGAACGAAGTCTGGAATTCGCAGCCGGTTACATCCGGAATATCCGCTCCGGAAAATTTCCTCATACCATGGATGAATCGCAATGCCGGGGCTGGAATGGCAGGGTTTGTAAGTATCTGCCCCTGTGCCGGGTGAACTGGCGGAAACAGGCCGCCATCAGTCGGCGGAGCTCCCGGGAGAATGACGGACAAGAAGAATCGCTCCAGTAATCTCAAATCATAAAAATTTGAAAATTTTCCTCAAAAATGCGTTGGCTGCAATTCCTCAGCCGATCCGCTTCCTGAATTTGAGCACTCCCATGGTAATAATCAGCAATCCGAAAACTGTCATGGGAACCGCATCTTTCCATAAATAATGCAAGCCGGCCCCTTTTTCAAAAATGTCCCGGATGATATACATGAAATAGCGCATTGGATTCAGATAGGTGAGGGCTTTCAAAAACTGCGGCATATTATCGATGGGGATGAAAAATCCGCTCATCAGTATCATGAACACCATGAAAAACCAGGCCACGAACATGGCCTGCTGCTGGGTGTTGGTGAAGGTGGATATGAAAATTCCCAGACCAATTGTTGTCAACAGATAGAGAAATGACAGGAAAGCCAGTAGAATGAAGCTGCCGTTCATGGTAATATGAAAGAAGAGAATCGCGACATTCATGACCACCGCCATCTCGACGTAGGATAAAATAAGGAACGGAATAATTTTCCCGATGAGCAATTGGTGTTTGCGCAGAGGGGTCACCATAAGCTGCTCCAGGGTGCCGATTTCCTTCTCTTTGACCAGGCTCATGGCGGAGAGCATCATGGGGATAATGGTCAGCAGGATGACGACAATTCCGGGGACCATGTATTCTTTGCTGTCCAGGTTGAGATTATACCACATTCTGTCCAGCATCGTCACCAGGTGCATCCTTTTGCTGTTTCGCGAACTGTTCCCGGGATTTGTCATGACTGATGCGCCATACCGGCTCAAAATCTCCTGCGCGTATCCCAGCGCCACGCCGGCAGTATTGCCGTCAACGCCATCCACTACCGCCTGGATTTGCGGTTCCAGTTTGCGCTTCAGGTTTTTGCTGAAGTTCTCGGGAATCACCAGGGCAAACTGGGTTTTCCAGGCCCTCATTTCCTGACCGATTTGCCGGATGTCGCTGGTATATCCAATCAGATCAAATCTCTCCGTATGACTGAAATCGCGGATGATGGACCGGCTGACTGCGCTTCGGTCAAAGTCTGCGATGGTCAGTTTGATATGTGTAACATTGGTCGTAATCGCATAGGAAAGCACAAAAAGCTGGATCAGCGGCGCAATGAATATAATAACGACCATGGGTTTGTCCCGGAAGATCTGCCGGAATTCTTTGCGGATCATGTGGATAATTCGTTGCATGCTACTTCTCCAGATTGGTGCTGAATTTTCGGACTGCCACATTCAGCAGAATGAATGACATTCCGGCAAGGAAAAGAGTGGGCTGCAGGAGTTCCATGAAGGTGCTCCCCTTAAGAATGATTCCCCGTACGATCAGCAGGTAAAAACGGGCCGGTATGATATAGGAAATGTATTGCAGGACCTTCGGCATCGAAGCGATGGGGAAAATGAATCCGGACAGCATGATGGTTGGCAGCAGGGTGGTGATGAGGGCGATCATCATGGCAATCTGCTGGGTTTTCGCAATGGTGGAGATCATCAATCCCAGGCTCAGCGCGGTGATGATGTAAAGAGTGGAAAGCAGCATCAGCAGCCAAACGCTCCCTTCAAAAGGAACGCTGAACAGGAAAATGCCAATGAGCAGAATGATAATTCCGATAATAAAGGCCAGGAAAATATAGGGGAGCACCTTTCCCAGAATTATCTGAAACGGCCGCACCGGCGAGACCAGGATTTGCTCCATGGTACCGGTTTCTTTTTCGCGGGTGATGGTAATACTGGTGAGCAGTGCGGATATCATGATCAGGAGCAGGGCAACCAGTCCCGGCACAAAGAAATAGGTGCTTTTGGTATCCGGGTTGAAAAGAACGGAGCTGCGGATATCGAATGGCAGGGGAATTTTCCTGTTGTAGCTCACATTGAAATCATTGACGACCCGGCTGCAGTAGTTGCGGATTGCTGTGGCGGCATTGGCGTCCGAGGCATCGATGATAAATTGCAGGGGAACGGCGGTGTCGCGCAGAAGTTGTTTGTCGAAATCCTGCGGAATGATCAATGCAACCCTGGCCTTCCGGGCTTTGAACAGATCGTTTATTTTATCGACAGGTCCATCAAAGAAAAAGGGGTGAAAGAAAGCGCTGCCTTTAAATTGATCAATCAGTTCGCGGGAGTCTTTGGATTTGGAATAGTCTATCACGGCGATGTGCACATTCTGGATTTCCAGCCTCAAGGCATACCCAAACATGATCAATTGCAGAACCGGCATTAGAAAGAGAATCATGAGGGTCCTCGGATCATGGATGATGTGCAGAAATTCTTTGCGGGCAATTGTGGGAATCATGCTGTCTTTAAAGTTCATGGTCATTCTGTCTGCCTTAAAATCTTTATTCAGTTAATTTGATCCGCTGCGTCGGAACCCTGCTGCTTCTCCTCTTCTCTTTTCAAAATATCAATGAACACCTTTTGAATGGTGGGCTGATTATAGCGCTGCTTGAGGTTGTGCGGCGAATCCAGCGCAATCACCCTTCCCATGCTCATAATGGAAATACGGTTGCAGTATTCAGCTTCATCCATAAAATGAGTGGTAACGAAAATGGTAGTTCCATGGGCCGCTGTTTGATAGATCAGATCCCAGAAAGCGCGGCGGGCAGCCGGATCCACGCCGGAGGTTGGCTCGTCCAGAAAAAGAATGGGAGGATTATGCAGCATGGCAGAACCGAGCGCCAGTCGCTGTTTGAAACCCAGCGGCAGATCGCGGGTGAGGGAGCCTGCCCAGGGCTCCAGTTTCAGATCCTCGAAAATCTCCTGCTTTTTCTGCCTGATTTCTTTGGGATTCAATCCATATATGCCGCCGTAAAATTCAATGTTCTCACCGATTGTCAAATCTTCATACAATGAAAACTTCTGACTCATATAACCGATATTCTGCTTGATCTTTTCCGTTTCCCGGTAGACATCATATCCGGCAACGCTTCCTTCGCCTTCGGAAGGGGTCAGCAGTCCGCAGAGCATGCGGATCATGGTGGTTTTCCCGGCGCCGTTTGCCCCCAAAAATCCGAATATTTCCCCTTTTTGGACCTCGATGCTGACCCGGTCAACGGCCGTAAAATCACCAAATCGACGGGTGAGATTTTCCGTTCTGACGGCGATTTCCAGGCTCATGCTTCCTCCCCGGCGGATAGCTCCATGAACACGTCTTCGATGCTGGGCGGCTGCTTCTTCCAATCCTCCAGATTGCCAGCGGTCTCCTCCTGCCACTTTTTCCAGTCCGTCTGTAAAGGGCCTTTTTTGAAGCTGATGTGCACCGCATCACCGAAAAGCTGGGTGGTGTGCACCTGCGGCAGACTACTGAAAAAATCGCGCAATTTTCTGGTATTCTTTCCGGTGAGCCGGTAGAGCAGAAATGAATAGCGGTCCCGGATTTCCTGCGGTGTCCCTTTCGCCACAATTTCCCCTTTATACATCAGGGCCACCCGGTCGCACAGGTCGGCTTCATCCATATATGCGGTGGAAACCAGAATTGTGGTTCCCTCTTCGCGAATGGAGTTGAGAATTTCCCAGAATTCCTGCCGGGAAACCGGATCCACGCCAAAGGTGGGCTCGTCCAGAATCAGGAGCTGCGGCGTGTGGATAAGGGCGCAGGAAAGGGCCAGCTTCTGCTTCATTCCGCCGGAAAGGTCGCCGGCCTTCCGCTTCTTGAAGGGGCCCAGCCGTGAGAAATGGTAAAGCTGGGATATCCGCTTATTCCGCTCCTCTTCCGGGACCTTGAAAATATTGGCGAAAAAGCGCAGGTTCTGTTCCACTGAGAGGTCTTGATACAATGAAAAACGTTGCGGCATATACCCCAAAATGCTGCGGATGTAAACCACCTCTTTTGCCGTGTCGTGGCCCAGCACGGAGATTGTTCCGGACGTTGATTTCAGCAGGGTGCAGACCGAACGCATCAGTGTGGTTTTGCCTGCCCCGTCCGGACCGATAAGGCCGAATAGTTCTCCTTCCTTTACCTGCAGGGAGACCTCTTTTACCGC
>JARRQT010000017.1:0-23336 GCA_037381445.1 Calditrichia bacterium | reverse complement strand
CTTTTATTTCCAGTGCATTCATGCTGATATTCGGTTCGATTTATCCTTTTAGATCAGGCATTCAAATTTTCATATTTGGATCTCAACGGGCATTCCCTGTTTCAATATCTTTTCCGGATTTGGAATGGTGATTTTGATGGCGTAGACCAGTGACGTTCGGGTTTCCGGGGTCAATATGGTCTTTGGCGTGAATTCGGCCTTGGGACTGATCCAGCTTACCTTGCCGGCCAGCGTCTTTTTGGTCCCGTCGGGAATGATTTTCACCTCCTGCCCCACCTTGATATTGGGCAGCATGGTTTCCGACATATAGATTTTTACCCAGACTTCCTTCAGGTCAATGACTTCCGCGATGGGATTGAAGGTGGGAATCGCCTCTCCGTCTTCATAATATTTCTCTGAAATGGTGCCTGAGATGGGAGAGGTGATGGTGGCATCGTCAATCTTTTTTTGAATAGATTTTAGTTGGGCCTGCAATTGTTCCTTTTTGGCTTCAATATTCTGGACCTGCTGCCGCGAAGTCTGATAAGCCGACTGGGCATTCTGCAACTGATTCTTCAGATCGTCTACGGTCTGCTGCGGCACTGACTGCTTCTTCAGCAATTCCTCGAAACGTTGGTATTTTTGCCGGACGTATTGCAGATCATTGGATGCGCGGTTCAGATTGGTTTGGGCGATATTTTCCTGCACCGCTATTTCCGCCAGGCCGCCCTGCACCTGCTGCCGCTGATAAGACAATTCGGTGGTATCGATCTGTGCAATTGTCTGCCCGGACAGCACGGTGTCTCCGGTATCAATATAAATACCCAGAATCTGTCCTCCGGTAAGAGCGGGAATTTCCACCACGGTTCCTTCGATCACCCCGGTAAAGATTTTGTTCTTTTCGTTTCCTCCCCCGCAGGAGAGGATCAAAAATGTGCCGACGATTAACAAAATTCCAAACCACTTCTTCATATTTTCCTCCGAAAATCTATCTGCAGTATTCTGTTTTCATGGTTTATTCGTTGCCAATTTTCCCGGTGGCATAATCCAGTTGCGCCTTGTTCTGCAGCCAATTGATATAACTTTGCTGAAGTTGAAGTTCGGCGGCTGTGAGCGAATCCTCCGCATCGCTCAGATCCAGGCTGGTGACCAGTCCCTGCTCGAATCTGTCCCGGGTGCTGCGGTAACGTTCCTGTTCCTGGGCCACCAGCTGCCGGGTCAGTTTTATCTGTTCGCGGTCGCTTAACAGATTTTGATACGCCTGACTGACCTCCTGTTTCACTGATTCCAGCAAATTCTTCTGCTGCAGGTCGAAAATCCGAATCGCGTATTCTGCCGTCTTCGCCTGATTCCGGGTGCTGCCCCAATCCCATAATTTCCACTGCAGGTTGAGACCAAGCCGGTAGTAGTTCATCCATTCATTTTTAAAGATATTGACGCCCGGTTTTGCATAATGATAGCTGGCCTGTGCAAATACCTGGGGAAAATACATGGATTGTGCAATTCCCTTGCGGAATTGCTGAGCCAGAATCTGGTGCTTTATTTGGGAAAGCTCCGGTCGATATTGGACCGCCTGCGCTTTCAACGCCGATTGATATCCGATGCCCAGGACAATGCCTTCCGCCGAAAAAGGCTCGACACCGCTGATATTTTCCATGTTGAGCACCAGGGCCAGTTGGGTAAGGATAATGTGATAATTGTACTGAAGTTTTTTCAACTGGGTCTGAATGCTCAGCGCTTGGTTAGCCACCTTCATGGTATCCAGAGGTATGGATTGTTCGGCAGCCAGCAGGTTTTTTACCAGCGTCAGATGGTCGCGGGCCCGCAGCAGACCGGATTGCAGAACCTGCTGCTGCAGAAGGTTTAGCTGGGCGCTGTAATAAATTTTGTAGATTTGCAGAAGAATCCGGTTCCTGACTGCCTGCTCCTGCTCTTTAATCTGCTGCATATCTTCTCTTGCAGACTCCGCCTGGTTTCTAAGACGGAATCCGGTAAACACCGGCTGCTGCACGGTGGCATTCAAATCATACTGGTTTTTTACGCCTGCTTCGATGGTGAAGGGGGCCTGGCCGGGAAGTGTGAAGGGAAGTTGCAGTTCGGCCAGTTTCGAAGTATAGCTGTACGTTCCGTTGACTGAAAAGACGGGAAGAAAATCCGCTTTTTGCACAGACAATTCGGCGTTGGCCTGGAGAACGCGCTGCTGTTGCTGCTGCAAGGTAAGGTTGTTCTTTTTGCCCAGTTCAAGCGCCTGTTCCAGGGTAAGCGGCTGTTCTCCGGATTGAGCCATTCCCATTGCCGCAATGAAGAGAATGGGGATGACAGAATACCTTTTTAGCATTTTCATGACAATAATCCTGATTTAAGATTTTATTCCGTTCCAGATCAAATTGAACACTTCTTTTTTACGTTTTTCGGCAAAAGCGGGATCTGTGACATTGACACCTGGAAACAGGGCTTCCAGCAGGGGCTTCGCCACAAACGCGTATACACAAACGCCGATAATACTGATCAGTAACTGAAGAGAGTCCAGCGGCCTGATCTCTCCGTCCTGAATAGCGGTTTCTATCCTTTGAATGATGGTGAGGGGAGTTCGTTCCTGCCGGGACGTGTAAATCCCCCGGAAAATTTCCTTCAGATTTTCTGCGCCGCTTTCCAGTTCCCAGAGCATGAAGCGCACCACCTGGGGGTGTTTAAGAATGTGATCGATGTAGTTAAAAACAAATGTATGCAGGAAATCTTCCATTCTCTTTTCAAGGGGAATAGACTCGAAAAAATCCTCGAATACCTGTGAGACCTCTTTTGTGAACACCTGGTTGTATAATTTCTCCTTGGAACGGAAATAGTAATGAAGCAGTGCCTTGTTGATTCCTGCACGGCCGGCAATTTCCTGCATTCGGGCGCCCTCTTTCCCTTTCTGCAAAAACACTTCAGTGGCGGCTTTAATGATTTTTTGTTCTGTCTCGCTGCTGTATTCCATTTTGTTACGTCCGGTTGTTGCCAATATTTTTGTTATTTGGTTTAACCATATGGTTAAACTTTCCGGTAAAAATAAAAACTGAAATTCCAAAAATCAAGGAAAAAATCTCCCGGCCGCATTTGCCCACCAGTAGGAGGGAAATCCCTTTCCCGGCCATAAAGATAGCTCCCCGTGTATTCCTTTTGTTTTCTTATTGGCGATGGGAATTGCCTCCTGTCGGCACCCGCCTGGAATGAGGAGAATCCACTCCCTTGCTTCAATCTCATAAAAGCTGTTATTATTTACTCATCGGTGATTGGAATCGCCTCCTAGCCCTACGCCAAGGTATGTGGGGAATCCCTTTCTCGATTTTAAAACCATCAGGAATTCCGTTATTATTTCCATGTCGGCGATGGGAATCGCCTCCTGCCTGTGCTGCATGGTATGGGGGAATTTTTTTCTCCGAATCTACGTCATTCGGATCCCGAGGTTCTATGAAAATGTGGGCGAAACTTAAAATGTATGAGTTGAAAGGCGTCGATGCGTGGCGGGAAAAAGAACCGGGGAATGTCGGATCTTCCTGTTTTTAGCTGGTATTCCCGCCCGGAAATAACAAGCGGATTATGCCGGAAACATCAATCTCCATCCTGTTCCTGCCGCTCCATATCAGTGACTTCCAGACTGCCCTCCGCATTGCGGCCCAATTTCTGGACCTTCTTCTCGGCCTCGTTCAATTTGGCCTGGCAAAATTCAATGAGTTTGATTCCTTCTTCATAGGTCTTTATGGAATCTTCCAGTGAGATGTCGCCGGTTTCCAGGGAACGGGCAATTTCCTCAAGCCGTTTCATGGCCTGTTCAAAGGTCTTCTTTTCTTTCATTCGCTTTCTCCCAGCATTTGCACCTGCGATATAAACTGTCCGCATCCCAGTCGAACCTGGACCATATCCAAAACCGACAACTGCCTGACGTCCTTTATCACCTCGCCGTCTTTGAAACAGATGCTGTAACCGCGCTTCAGAACGGCGGTGGGGCTGAGGGCCTTCAACTGGTTTTCCGAATTAAGCAGGCGCTGCTTTTTGATTTCGAGATTGTGCTGCAGGGCGACCTGTATGTTTTTTGTCAGTTCATCCACCCGCTGGATTTTTTGAAAAATGAAATCCTCCGGCCGCCGGAATGCATAACTGCGCTGCAGGTTTTCAATTCGCTCCCGGTGGCTGCCGAGCTTCTGCAATAGTAGCGTGGAAAATCTCTCACGGTAATAGGCAACTACCCCCAGAAGTTCCTGGCGGTCCCGGACTGCCATCTCCGCCGCCGCGGACGGGGTTGGCGCCCGGCGGTCTGCCACAAAATCCGAAATGGAGTAATCTATTTCGTGTCCCACGGCAGAAATTACGGGTATCTTCGAATTGAAGATTGCCCGGGCAACCATTTCTTCATTGAATGCCCATAAATCTTCCAGCGACCCGCCGCCGCGTCCCACAATGAGAACATCAGCCTGGCCAAATTCATTGAAATTCTCAATCGCCTGCGCGATTTCCGAAGCGGCGGTTTGCCCCTGCACGCGCACCGGACTTAAGATGATTCTAACTCCCGGAAACCGGCGGGTAAGAACGCTCACGATATCACGAATAGCGGCGCCGGTGGGGGAAGTGACCACCCCGATGCATTCCGGATAGAGCGGAATCGGCTTTTTGTGCGCCTCGTCGAATAAACCTTCGGCATGCAATTTCTTTTTCAACTGCTCGAAAGCCAGCTGCAGTGCCCCGATACCGGCCGGCTGGATCTGGGATACGATCAACTGATAGCTGCCGCCGCGTTCGTACACCTGAACATCGCCCTGCGCCAGCACTTTCATCCCGTCTTCCATTTTAAAAAGGAGATTGTCTGCCCGGAAACGCCACATGGCACAACTGATCTGGCTATTTTCATCCTTCAGGGTAAAATACAGGTGTCCAGAGGAATGTCGTTTGAAATTGGAGATCTCCCCTTCCACCCACAGCCGCGGGAAACTGGTTTCCAGCAATTGCTTGATTTCGCGGGTCAGTTCTGTTACGGTGTAGATTCGTTCGTCCATTTTTATCGAAGGGTTCGTTTCAAAACAAAACTAAACCGAATATTCGCCTTTTAAATGACAAATATCCGGTTCTATTTTTCTTTATATTGCCTTGATTAATTCTTATTGGATATGTTATCTGAAAATATATATTATAAAATTTTAACCATAAGCAATAAATTTGCGACAAAAAAAGAATATACTAACGGTTTTTCTTTTTATGGCGATTCTTACGCAAACGTTTTTTACGCTTGTGGGTTGCCATTTTATGGCGTTTTCGTTTACGACCACTCGGCATGTAATCACCTCCTGTTAATGTTTAATTACTAGTTACCGCCCATGGAACTTTTAACTTGATCAATCATCTGTTTCGCAGTTTGAGCCGGTCCGGATTCAGGAGCGACTTCGATAAGTTTCTTCCAGGCGTTTAACATATCCTGCATGTCACCGGTCTGGGCAGAAGCCACCCCCAGATTGTAAAGCGCATTGGGATGGTTGGGATTGACCTGCAAGGCCTTGTTGAAATAGTCCTTCGCTTCCTGAAAATTCTGATGGTTGAAATAACAGACGCCGGCATCGACCAACACATCCGCGTTATTGGGCTGAATCGTTAGCGCTTTTTGATAATAAGTGAGCGCTTCATCAAAACGCTGGTGATCAAACAAATAATTGGCCAGCTCAATATTTTCTGCAGCGCCGTTCGGATTGGCATTCAGCTGCGCCTTCAAGCCGTTCAGCGTAGTGGGATCCATCGGGGCCGCCTGCTGCTGAACCATTGCACCCTGCGAATTTTCATGGGGATCAGCGGTGTTGACCGGGGTTATATACCGGTAACCATATATCCCAACCACGATGAGGGAAACGAGGGCCACCAAGAACAATAAATTATATCCTTTTATTCCCGCGGATTTTGGTTTTGGATCGGGTTTGGCCTCGGCCTTGCTCTTTCCCTTCTTCCGGGATTTTAATGCTGTCCCGCATTTCGGACAAAACCTTGCTTCCGCCGGAACCTGATTTCCACAACTTGGGCATTTAAAACTCATATAAATAACAGACCTATTTCTTCTCTAACAATTTTTGATTTACGCTTTGCTTGAAATATTTCGCCGGTCTGAAAATGGGCACAAAGCGGTGACCGACAGGGACAATTTTCTCCGTTTTGGGATTTTTAACGAGACGCGCCTCGCGTTCCTTAGCGTAGAAACTCCCAAAACCCCGTATTTCAACCCGGTCCCCATCCTGGATTGATTCAATGATGTTGGCCAGCAAACCATTCAGCACAATTTCCACGTCAACTTTTGTCCAGCCAGTTGCTTCGGAAAGGCGGTTCACTAAATCGCTTTTCGTTACTGTCATGTGTTCCTCCAAAAAAGTCTGAAATGTTACAAAAAATTCTGTTAAAAAGCAATATTAGATGAAAAAGAGAACATTTATAGCTCATATCCCGCTTTTTCACAATTAGGTAAAACCGAGAAGCAGGACTTAAGTTCCTTGAATAATTATTTCCTGCTCCTGTTCCGACTTCGGAAGTTATAATAATTGGTAAGTTAAAGCATCAGAAAAATAAAAGAATTGACGTATTCACCGGTCTCGGTTAAGAATATTTCGAAAATTCTGAATTTTTTATTGGGGAGGTGAAATTCAGTTGCTATATTAAGTGTCAATATGTTCACTTGATTTGGGGCGGCGGAATGGCAGGTCTTTCCAATAAATTGATTTTTTCAAACTCGATAAAAGGGCGGGGAACGGCCTGCAATCCCGCCAACAGGTTCGACAAAATTGAATATCTGGCTGAGGTCATTTCCGAAGAGACAGACGAGAAAGCGGAAACTATTTTCTATGAAGATGCCAGCCGCTCGATTATTGCCTATAATGACAGCCCTGATATTTCATTTGAGGCAAGCATCAATCCCTACCGGGGCTGCGAGCATGGCTGCGTTTATTGTTACGCCCGGCCCTTCCATAATTATTTGGGGTTGTCCGCAGGGCTCGATTTTGAAACAAAAATTTTTGTGAAAAAGAATGCCGCCAGGCTGCTGGAGAGTGAACTGTCCGCCGCCAACTGGCACCCCACACCGCTGGCCCTCTGCGGCGTGACGGACCCATATCAGCCGATTGAAAGAAAACTGAAAATTACCCGTGCCTGTCTGGAGGTGCTGGCCCGTTTCCGGAATCCCGTGAATATTATTACCAAGAATGAGTTGATTTGCCGGGACATCGATCTTCTGACTGAGTTGAACCGGTTTCGGGCGGTCAGCGTCTGCATCAGCATTGCTACCCTGGACGCTGACCTGGCAGGAATTATGGAGCCCCGTGCCTCCCGTCCCCATCGGCGGCTGGACGCTGTACGAAAGCTTGCCGAGGCGGGCATTCCTGTCGGCGTACTGGTCTCTCCGGTTATTCCCGGTCTGACCGACCATGAAATTCCTTCCCTGCTGGAAGAGATTAAACGAGCGGGGGCCGGTTATGCCGGATATATCACGCTCAGGCTTCCTTTCGGTATCAAAACAATTTTTGAATCCTGGCTCAATCAGAATTTCCCGGACAGGAAAGAAAAGATTCTCAACAGAATCAGGGAAATGCATAATGGAAAGCTGTACGATTCGGCGTTCAAATCCCGTATGAGAGGCGAAGGACACTACGCGGAGTATATTTCGAACCTTTTTCATGTGGCAGCCAGAAAAGCGGGATTGGACAATCCGTCCCCCGAACTCTCCGTTTCTTCCTTCCGAAGAAATCGATCGGGACAAATGACGCTGTTCGATTTCTACGGGAAAAATTTTTAAATCGTTTTATCGTTTCGCGGTGCTGGTATATATTCCCCACTGCTGTTGAATTTCTTTCTTTGGATGGAGCAGGCAAATGATAAATACGAATGCAAGCGCACGACCGGATTTAAAAAAATATGCGGATTTTTTGTCGCTGGCCGACCAGGAAATTGATTTTATAGCGCAGCTCTATGTGGAGTTCGAGCAGTTGACCACCTACCCGGATATACTGGAATCGGAAGATCATCTGAGAAGCCTGGCCAGCCTTTTTTATGATTTTACGGATCGCTTGCTGCGAATCGGGAAGTACTGTGCCGAATTCGAAATCTGGGCTGAACCGGTAAACAGAAAATTGTCAGCGGATGCCGGGCATAAAAGCGGGATTATTTTTGAGATCATCTTTTCCGAAAATACACTGAAATTACTTAATCCCTTCCTATCATTTTATAGAAATTATTCTGAAGTTTACCCGGCAAAGTTATCCAAAAGCGAGATAGCCCGCCTATTTGACCTCTTTTTTTCTGCCAGCGAATCCTCGGCGCAGGAGATTACGGCATTGCTGAAAAACCTGCGGGATTCATCGGCTGGTGATGCTCAAATCTAAAAATCCGGCACGCAGATATGAGAATCGGACCGGAAAGCCGAAGCCGTCAATCCCGGCCGACGTTATATCCCGCGAGATGCTCTTTCAGGAAGCGGCCGGTATGAGAATGGGGATTTTCGCAGATTTCCGGCGGAGTTCCCTCGGCAACGAGCTGTCCACCGCCTTCTCCTCCTTCGGGCCCCAAATCGATGATCCAGTCCGCATATTGTATGACGTCCAGATTGTGTTCGATAATTAATACGGAAGCACCGCTTTCGATGAGCGTATCAAATGCCCGCAGGAGTTTGGCGATATCATCAAAATGCAGGCCGGTGGTGGGTTCATCAAATATGAACAGCACGTCGCGGTGGGTTTTCTGCGCCAGGTGCGCTGCCAGTTTTACCCGCTGGGCTTCGCCGCCGGACAGGGTGGTGGCCGACTGACCCAATTTGAGGTAGCCGAGCCCAACATCTTGCAGCACTTTCAGCTTTCTGGTGATTTTGGGCTGATCGCGGAAAAACTCCAGGGCTTCGTCCACACTGAGCTCCAGCACATCATAGATGTTTTTGCCTTTGTAGAATACTTTCAGGACTTCCGGCTTATAGCGTTTGCCATGGCAGGCGTCGCACTCGATATAAACATCGGCCAGAAATTGCATTTCAATTTTGATGTGCCCGTCTCCCTCACAAACATCGCAGCGGCCGCCCTTCACATTAAAGGAAAAATGGCCGGGTTTGAAGTTGTGGGCCCTGGAAAGGGGTGTGGAAGCGAAAAGCAGTCTGATTTCGTCAAACCCTTTAATATAGGTTACCGGATTGCTGCGGGGCGTGCGGCCGATAGGCGACTGGTCCACCAGTTCCAGCCGGTAGATATTTTTCAGTCCAAGGATTTCCCGGTGGGCGCCCACTTTGCCATTCTGTTCCCCTCGCCGGGCTTTGTATCCGCGGTACAGCACTTCTTCCAGAAGGGTGCTCTTTCCCGATCCGGAAACGCCCGTAATGCAGGTCATTTTCCCCAGCGGGATGCGAACATCGATGTTTTTCAGATTGTGTTCGGTGGCCCCGACGATGGTGATGGCCTTGCCGTTTCCTTTGCGAAATTCGGTTCGGAAGGGGATGGTTTTCTCCTTTCGCAAATAGACGCCTGTCAGACTATTGCTGTCCTTCAGCAGGTCCGCGTAATTTCCTTCGAAAGTAATTCGGCCTCCGCCCGTTCCCGACGCGGGTCCCATGTCAATGAGATGATCTGCTTCTCTCATGACAAAGGGATCGTGCTCGACCACGACGGCAGTATTCCCTATCCGGGTCAGGGAATGAAGGATCTTTATCAGGCGGTTGGTGTCGCGGGGATGCAGACCGACTGTGGGTTCGTCCAGCACGTAGAGTGTTCCGGTAAGCGACGATCCCAGGGCGGTGGCCAGATTAATGCGTTGGAATTCACCGCCGCTCAGGGTGTTTGCCCGCCGGTCCAGATGCAGATATTCGAGTCCCACTTCAATCAGATACTCCAGGCGTTTATGAATCTCGGAGAGGAGCTGTGAGGCTACATTCATTTTGTATTCTGTTAATTGGAGCGAATCAAAGAACTGTTTTAATCCCGTGATATTCATGGTGACCAGATCCGGGATGTTTTTGTTGCCGACCTTGACCGAAAGGGCTTCCGGGCGGAGCCGCTTTCCCTGGCAGAGCGTGCAGGTGAAATAGCTGCGGAATCGGCTGATAAATACCCGCACATGGACCTTATATTTTTTGGTTTCCAGCCAGTTGAAAAAGCCTAGGATTCCGGCAAAGTCCCTGGTTCCGGAAATGATGATGTCTTTCTGTTCGTCGGTCAGCTCCCGGTAGGGTTTGTCCAGCGGGATGCCATAGCGCGGCGCGATGTACATGAGCTTGGTGTAAAGGCGGCGGTAGGCCGGGGTATCCCAGATGGCAATTGCTCCCTGCCGCAGGCTTTTTTCGGGATCAGGAACAATTTTATTCATATCAATATCAGTCATGTCGCCGAAACCCTGGCAGCCGGGACAGGCGCCGAACGGATTATTGAAAGAAAAAAGCCGGGGCTGCGGTTCAATCATTTTAGTGCCGCAATGACTGCACACATACTGCTGATTGAAATTTCGCTTTTTTCCCGATTCCTCAATCAGATACATGGAGCCCTCTCCCTGCCGGAATGCGGTTTCGACCGAGTCTATTAATCGCAGACGGTCCATGGACTCGGATTTCACCGACCTGTCCACGATGACAAAGGTTTCCGGCTGGCAAAGTTCGATAATCCCCTCCCGAAGATCCAGAATTTTTCCGCGCTTCCAAACTCTGAGAAATCCCTGCGAGACGAAATATTCCTGAAGTCCTTTACAATCGTCGCCGGCATCAATTTTAACCGGAAAGGCGATAAAGAACCGGCTGCCTTCGGCCAGGTCGCTGATATATGCGATAACATCATCAGGCTGTTCCTTTTTGACCGGATTTCCGCAGTTGTAGCAATAGATATCACCGATGCGGGCGAATAGGAGCCGCAGATAGTCATAGATTTCGGTCACGGTCCCCACTGTGGAGCGGGGTGTTCCGGAAGGGGCCTTCTGCTGAATGGCGATGGCCGGGCAAATGCCGGTGATTGATTCCACATCCGGTTTGGGCATCTTGTCCAGGAACTGGCGGGCATAGGCGGAAAGCGATTCCACATACCGCCGTTGTCCTTCTGCATATAGTGTATCGAACGCCAGGCTGGATTTGCCCGATCCGCTGGGACCGGTCACCACGACCAGCTTCCCGCGTGGTATCCTCACATCAATATTTTTGAGATTGTGAAGTCGCGCACCTTTAATGTCAATAAATGCAGCCATATTTATTCGAGCTTTAAAATTACCAAATTTATATTAGTTTCACGCATAAACAAAGTCCATGATAAGATGTAATGCCTATCGGGACTAAAAGTTTAAGATTCCAAAAGTCGTAAGGTAAATTATTTAATACAGAATCAAATAAAAAAATAGATTGGACTTGTTGATACTTAATCTTAATATTAATTTAGTTCGTATAAAATTTGTATGAGAATGGAAATCGAAAAAATCGGCAGGCAAATGAAATCATTGCTGGAAGTACCTTCAAATCGGCATGTGAAAATAGTCAGTATCATTGGCGGAAAAGGAGCCCGGCAGATACTTGCTCAACTGGGCGTAGGGGTTGGAAGCACAGTAATGATTCGCAGAAACGCCCCTTTCGCAGGTCCGTTACTAATTGAGAATCACGGCACTTCAATAGCGGTGGGCCGCGGAGTGGCCGCAAAAATATTGGTCGAAGAAGTATGAAGATTGCCTTGGTGGGACAGCCAAATGCAGGCAAAAGCACGCTGTTCAATTCGGTTGCCGGCTATAAATCGGAAACATCGAACCTGCCCGGTACCACCGTTAAGTATACGGAAAGCCGGGTACGGGTAAACGGAGACGTTTTTGAACTCATTGACTTTCCGGGAACGTATTCCCTCTCCGCAACTAACGATGCCGAAGCGGAAGTCAGAGAATACCTGGTATCGAGCAATATCGATCTGATTATTAACGTTATCGATGCCTCGCAGTTGGGAAGAAGTCTGCCGTTGACCCTGGAGCTGATGGAGCTTGATGTGCCCATGGTTTTGGCCCTTAACATGTATGACGAAGCCCGGCGCAAGGGAATTGATATTAATACTTCCGAATTATCAGGTATTCTTGGAATAAAGGTTCTCACCACTATTGCCAGCAAAAACCTTGGTGTGCGTGAACTGTTTTATGCGGTCAAAAATATCATAAAAAACTCACAGCAACCGGAAAGAAAGAGAATCCGCTGCCAGAAAGATGTTGAAGAAGTCATCGGGGAATTGGAAGGTTATCTCAGGGAGAATCTGTTGTTGAATAATCCCTATCCCCACAGGTTTCTGGCAACGAAACTTCTTGAGGATGATGATTATTTCCTGAAATCGGTTGCGGGTGAAAATGGAACCCATCTTTCACATAAAATAAGAAAACTGCAAAACCGGCTGGTACAGTTGCGGGGCAAGCCGCAGGACACAGTACTCGTTTTGGAGCGGCACACCACTGCGATGGATATTTTCGGACAGGTCGTGAAAATCGGGCACCCCGTGCGGGACTGGCGGGAAAAAATAGATGATATCGTAATGCACAAGATCGCCGGATACGTGATTTTAGTCGGCGTTCTGGTAGCCTTCTTTTATGGCGTGTTTGAATTTGGTGCCATTGTTGAAGGATTTCTGCTTTCCGGTTTTGATAAAATAAATGCGGTTCTGCCGCTCTATCTGGATTCGAATGGATTTTCGTTTCATCTTGTTAAAGCATTGCTTTGGGGAATCAGCGGGGGCGTGGCAATTGTACTTCCCTATCTGATCCCTTTCCTGGTGGGATTAACACTGCTGGAAGACATGGGCTACATGCCCCGGGTTGCATTTCTGATGGATGCATTTATGCATCGTATCGGCCTGCACGGTACCGCAGTAATTCCGGTCGTTTTGGGATACGGATGCAATGTGCCGGCTGTTATGGCCACCCGTATCCTGCCTTCCCGCCGCGATAAAATTATTGCCGGCGTCATTGCCAGTATGGTCCCCTGCTCGGCCCGCTCGGTGGTTATTTTCGGGCTGGTGGCCTTTTATCTGGGACCGTTGTGGGCATTCTTCATTTATCTCTTCAATATTTTTGTGATTGCTTCCTCCGGAAAAATATTGTCCCACCTGATGCCGGAGGTTTCCCCGGGAATGGTGCTCGAGATTCCTCCTTATCGGATGCCGTCATTTAACGTGATCAAAAAGAAAACCTGGTTCCGGATTAAGGAATTTATCACTGTGGCCTGGCCGCTCCTGATTGCCGGCAGTTTGATACTGGGAATGATGGAATATTTCAGCCTCGATCACTGGACAAATCTGGCGCTTTCTCCGCTTACTGCATTCTTGGGTTTGCCCATGGTAGTTGGCACCACACTCATATTCGGCGTCCTGCGAAAGGAATTGTCGCTTATTATGCTGACCCAGGCGCTGGGAACCACGGCGGTTATTTCCGTGCTTACCACGACCCAGATTCTTACGTTCACGATCTTTGTTACCTTTTATATTCCCTGCGTGGCAACCATGGCTGTACTTTCCAAAGAGTTGAACCGAAACTGGATGTTAATCACGGTAGGAATTACCCTTTCCATAGCATTGGTGCTTGCCTGGATTGTGCATATTTCCGGCGTATTCCTTCTTTAAAAATTGTCACTTCAATTAATGCAAATAATTCAACATTCACAATTGAATTTAAAAAATCAAGTTTATATGTTTGATTTTTCGTGGAAATCCCTTACATTAGGTTAAAATCATGGACGAGGAGAAATGACTGAAAGGCTGTATTATAAAAATCCCTATGAGTTTGCTTTCCAGGCGAATGTGCTTGATACGATTGAAGAAGATGGTCGTTTGGGGGTTGTGCTGGACCGAACCTGTTTTTATCCTGAAGGGGGCGGCCAGCCCTCAGATCGCGGATGGCTGGGCGAGGCGGAAGTTACCGATGTTCAGATACGAAACAACCGGATTGTCCATTTCATAAGCACGCCGCTTGCGCGGGGACCCGTTGAAGGAAACGTGGACCGGGAACGCCGGCTGGATTTCATGCAGCAGCATACCGGCCAGCATATCCTTTCCCAGTGCCTGGAGAGGATTGGCAATTATAAAACGGCTTCGGTGCATTTCGGGGACAGTTACACCACCGTGGAAACTGACTCGGAAAATGTTGCAGAAAAAGACCTGCAACTGGCGGAAGAGATGGCGAATGAAGTGATCAATCGGAATGTTCCCGTGAAAATCGTCTTGGTAAATCCCGAGCAGGTTTCTCAATATAATATCCGGAAGCCCCCGCCCGATGTGGAAAAGGTGCGTATTGTTGAGATCGAAAATTTTGATCTTTCTGCCTGCGGTGGGACCCACGTATCACGCACCGGAGAAGTGGGATTGCTGAAAATAATCGGAACGGAAAAAATAAGAGGCCATCTCAGACTTCGGGCAAAGATCGGCAGGAGGGCCCTTCAGGATTATGGGCAGAAAACGGTATTGGTCCAGCAGCTCCTGCAGGCGCTGACTTGCAGCGAAGACGAGATTATCCAGCGGGTCATGGATCTGCAGTCTCAGATTAAGGAGAAACAGAGAGAGCTGGCGAAAGTGCAGTCAGATTTTATGGCGAATCAGGCTAAAATTTCGGTGATGAATGCCAGCGATCACCGAGGCGTAAAGCTGGTTCACCAGGTATTTGATGAAACAGACAGTAATATGCTCAAAACTTTTGTGGCTGAAGCCACTTCCGTTCCCGGCACTGTGGCCGCGGCAATTGGAGCAAAGGACACGCAGGTGCGCTGGGTCATTGGCCATTCTGCCGGAGAGCGCATCAATCTGCTGCCCATTGTGAAGCCGCTGTTGTCCCTGATTCAGGGCAAAGGCGGTGGGAAGGAGAATCTAATGCAGGGCGGCGGCAGCTATGCAGGGGGAGTTACTGAATTCATAGATCAGGTGGAAATGAAAATTAAAACGGAGCTGAACAATGAGTGATATTCGCGGACTTGTCATACAATCGCGCCTGGATTACATGGAAAAGACCCTGGATTCGAAAGCCTATAATCACATTCTGCAAAAGCTCTCCGAGTCGGCCCGACAGGCGGTTGGCGAGCAGGTTTTTCTGACCAACTTATATCCGTTTCATCTGTTACAGGATCTGGACGTGACCATTGGTGAGTCAATTAATCAACCGCTGGAAACCATCTTCCGCGATATCGGCAAGCGCTATGCGTATTCCATGGTTGACCGCTATTTCTATAATTATATTGAATCGAAGGACCCTCAGAAGTTTCTTGCCCAGGTGGAAAAATTATATCCCCATCTGTGGAATTTCGGAATTTATACCTACAAAAAGTCCAACAATCATCATGCAACGGTACAATTCGATTATGACGAAGATATTCATAAAACTTATTGCTGGTTCATGCAGGAATTTCTAAAAACCGGTGTTGAGATCTGCGGCGGTAAAAATGTTGAACTGGAGGAACTGGAGTGCGAAGCTGAAGACGGGGAATCATGCATATATCAAATTAAATGGAATGTTTGAATATTTATTAATAATGGCGATGGTATTGTCAAGATATATGCAATGCGCTCTAATGTTTCGTTACTTTTCGCCGATGATATAAAACCGATTCCATCGAATCTCTATGGGACAGGAAAATGAAAAGCATCTCAAATCGTCAGAAAAAGAATGTGGTTCCCCGGCAGCACAAGATTGCGAAACCATCGGAACTTCCAAGGCACACAAAAAAATCGGAAAAGCGTGGGCGAAAAAGAAAACCACATTGACATCTGATGTCCGTTTTGATATGCAGCAGATTTAGTTCGGATAACTAGGGAAAAAATATTTGACTGAGTGACATGGGATTGATTTTATATCTCTACATTTCGGAAGAGCCGAAATAGTGTTTCAGGAAGTACGATTGAAAAACGATTTTTGAGTAAACCCGACAGTTGAAAGGAAACGGAGGTTTATGGATAGCAAAGAGATTTATACGGTTTTAATCGGTGATATCAGCGGATCAAAACGTCTGAGCGGTATGGACCGCTATCAAACGCAGTTGTTCGTGAAATCGGCGGTGGTTCAGATCAACGAGCAGTTTCGTTCCTATATAGAAGCTCCCATGACAATTACCAAGGGAGATGAATTCCAGGGATTGATTGATTTGCCTGCCCATGCATTTGAAATTATCCAGACGTTGCAGAAGATGGTTTTTCCCATTCAGGTTCGCTACGGAATCGGTATTGGAAATATATATCGAATGGGCGGAGTTTTGCCCATTGAAATGGATGGCCCTGCCTTCCATCGTGCCAACCGTGCTTTAAATGTAGCAAAAAATAGGAAATCGGAGGTGTGGCTGATTTCGGAGATGGAGCCGATGGACCAATTGGTGAACACCGTATTTTCCCTCATGACGGCCATAAAATCCCGCTGGAATGAAAGGCACTACAAACTGTACTGGAGCTATCAGGAATTAGGAACTTACCGAGAAGTGGCTGAACTGGAAAATGTTACGCCGCAGGCTATTTGCGATGTATTAAAAAACAGCCGTGCAACCGATATTCTCTCCGCTGAGCAGAATTTGATGGATACTCTTGACCAATTTACAGCCGTGGATTCAAATCAGCTGCTAGAATCATAATCAGCTACCGGCTCCGACAGAATTGGATAGTACCTGTAGAATGCTTTCACACCATATATCAATCCTGCCGCAGCCAGAATCAGAAATACCGGCGATACGTGATCGCCCCACAAATAAATCTTATCGAGTTTATCCTGGTTTATGTTATAGAAAAACAGGGCTGCAGCATTGTTGATTCCATGTCCGATAACGGAAGGAAAAATGCTGTCGGAACGCCAGGCAAGCAAACCCAGTACAATTCCCAGCAGGAATATTTGGATTGCCCAGAAAATCATGCCATGAATAATGGTCCACGCCAGACTGGCATAAATCACTGCATGGGTAACGTCCTGATACTTCTCCAATGATTTTTGCAGGAATCCGCGAATAATGGATTCTTCCACGAAAGCGGCAGCGATGACGACTCCAAAGACGAGCAGAAAAAAATCAGGAACAGAAGTAATCCGGAAAACTTCCGAGATCTGGCCAAGGAGCTCCGGGGCCGGAAATATCATATTCACCAGACGGTCCAATTCATCACCCAGTATGGTAATGCTTAAACCAATGATAATGCTCCAGAAAAATATAGGCAGGGGAATGGAGTTCCACCGGAATGCCTTTCGCACAGAAAGGTTGCGATTTCTGATATAAATCACCGGTATGATAATTAACCCGACCTCACCGAAGGACATCAGCATTTTCATTGCCATCGAGCTCTGATTCAGGTTTTCTACATCCGGCACGAAGATGAAAACCAGGACCTGCGTTGCCATAAATACGAAAATGAAACTGGCGATGATGATCAAAAAAGCCTGCAACGGACGGGGGAAGTCCGGTTTTAAATCCATGAAAAACTCCTGATTCTAAATATCCACAGATACAAATTCTCAGCAATACTTGTCTATGTTCATCGACAAAAAAACAAGTTTAATTATAAGCACAGCTTCTTCCTTCGCAAAATGGTTTAAAAACTGATAACATGCCTATTTCGATTTTTTCATTTTTTTATAAAAATTTTGTGCGAGGAAGTTCATCAGCACGCCGCCGGCCACAGCAACGTTTAGTGATTCGGCTTTTCCAAATTTATCGATCTTCACCATACTGTCGGCCAGGGCCATCAGGGCAGGGGACATCCCCTGCGCTTCTCCGCCCAAAATCAATGCGAAGGGAGGGTCTCGATGCGACAGGTTTTCCATTGATCGTTTGGATTGGAGCGAAGTCCCGATGATATGAAAATCACTCTTTTTTAGTTCCCGGATAATCTGTGGCAGAGAATCCGTCTCAATGAATGGCACATGAAAGAAAGATCCCATGGAAGCACGGATCACCTTTGGGTTATAAAAATCGACCGAATCCGTAGAGGCATAAATGACCTCTACGCCGAACCAGTCCGCACTGCGCAAAATTGTTCCCATGTTCCCCGGGTCGCGGATTCCGTCGAGGATCAATACAAAATTTATTTTGCCGACGGAAGGAGCGGGGGGAAGGGAGGTTTCCGGCATTCTGACAATGAACAGGACCCCCTGGGGGTGCTCCGTATCCGCCAGTTTGCGGAAATTCGTATCACCCAATACCTCATGCTTCAAATTGGATCGATGAAGAATTTTCTCAAATTCTGAAGAATCCAGGTGCTGCAAGAAGGATTCATTCAAAAAAACGGCTTCTATCTTCCAACCTGACGCCAGAGCCTCACGGCACAGGCGGGTGCCCTCAACTGCAAAAAGCCGCCACTCTTCACGGTATTTTTTCAGTCTCAATTTCTGGTATTGCTTCCATGACCATGGCATGTTATTCACCTTCAGGTGCTAACAACGGTGTCTTCCGGTACCAGCGCATCAGCTCATCATGGTAGATAACACCGATTAACGTCCGGTCGTCGCGGCGCTCCGTCACGGGCAGCAGTTCGGCATCGGTAAGGTCAAAAAGTCTCAGCACATCAGCCAGGGACTGATCCGGGTGAACCGTGATAAACTCTTCCTGGGCCAGGTCTTTGGCGATGAGAAGCGGATAGAGCTCTTCGTCAAACATATAGGATCGGATATCCCGCAGTGAAACCAGTCCCACCATCCGGTCCCTTTTATCCACCACCGGGAAGGTGGAATGATCACTGGTTCTCATCAGCCTTAGGATTTTGGAAAATGGCATATTTTCCGGTACTCTTTCGAACTTTTTGCTGATATGCTGCCGGATGGAAATGCTCTGCAGGAGCGTCATATTGCGACCTTTGAAGACATATTCACCGCTCAGGGCGATCTTCATGGTGTAGATGTTTTCCCGCATGATTATTCGGGAGGTAATGGTTGCAATGATGGTACCCAGCATCAGCGGCAGAATAATCTGGTAGTTACTGGTCACTTCAAAAATAAGCATGAGGGCCGAGATGGTGGCATGGGTTGTGCCGGCAATCATAATCCCCATACCCACCAGCGCATAAGCACCGGGCGAGGCTGTAATGTTGGGGAAAAGAATATTCATGAGCGTTCCGAAGAAGGCCCCGAATGCAGCGCCGATAAAGAGAGAGGGTGTAAACAAGCCGCCGGAACCGCCGCTTCCCAGAGAGAGAGAGGTAGCAATTATTTTAAATATCATGAGAAGAAAGAGTATCCAGAGCGCGGAATTCTGAAGGAGCGCATCGTGAATGGCACGATCATCAAAGCCGTAGATTTCTGGAAATTTCAGGGCAATGATTCCCATTAATAGACCGCCCAAAGCCGGTTTCAGGTATTCCGGAAGGTTTTTGTATTTGCTGAAGAAGTCCTCGGTGGCGTACAAAATTTTGGTGAAGAATACGGCCACCACACCGCCCACAATTCCCATAAGCACATAAAGCGGATATTCGTAAAAGCTTTCCAGGTAATAGATGGGGACTTTCAGCACCGGGCTGCTGCCGATCAGGTAATGGGAGATGGTGGTGGCGATGACGGTGGCAAAAATAATGGGAGTAAACGCGTTGATGCTGAAATCGGCCAGCAGTACCTCCAGGGCGAATAATACACCTGTCACCGGCGCATTAAATACGGCCGCCAGACCAGCCCCGGCCCCGGCGCCAACCAGTACTTTCAGCCGCTCCGAGGAGACGTTGAACATCTGCCCGATGGTTGATCCGAGCGCGGCACCGATCTGTACGATAGGGCCTTCCTTACCGGCCGAACCGCCCGAACCGATTGTTGTGCCGGCAGTGAGGGAGGTCACCAGCGTGACCCTGGGGCGTATGTAACCGCCGCTGTTGGCGATGGCTTCAATGACGGAAGGCACGCCATGCCCCTTCGATTCCCGGGAGAAGAAATGGATGATCAATCCTACAATTATACCGCCAAGCGCCGGGAAGAGCGCCAGCAGGAGATAGGAAATCCAGTTGATCTGGGTGAGATTATACAGTTTGTTAAACAGCAGGAAATGAACGAAATTGACCAAAAGGTTTAATACATAAGCGCCCAATCCAGCGAAAATACCGATAAGGGCTGCCAGGAAGAGCATGTAAAAATCTTCGGGAAGGTCGATCCGTTGTAAGAATTTCAGAATTCGAATTTGGGCATTTTTCCGAAGATGTCTGAATTTCAAATCGCCGAACCCCTCTTCCTACTTGTTGTCAATTATTTGTTCGACGATTTCCAGGGTTGCCTGTTCAAACTCTTCCGGCACGAAGATGAAGGCTTCATTACCGGTAATATTTGTTCCGGAAAGTAAATATGCTGTCGCAATTCCGTCCTGCGAAATGGAATACGGGATATTTTTATCTTAATCATGGTAATTTCCTTTTTTCAAATACTGCGATACTCAGAACATTTCTATTTGTTTCAGCGGTTTTTAATCCGGCAAATCCGGGACTGCTAAAAGGTTTTCGTCAGCCCGAAAATTTTATCAATCTCAAGGGTAAATGCCAGACCATTCCCGGCCTCATCCAGGGATCCCACAATCTGTTCGAGGGCTTTAACCGCCGGCTCAACCAGATCGTCCGGTACGACCGTAAGGATAGTTTTATTGGCGGGACGGCTTCCCTGCAGCAGTGACCGGAAACCGGCAAAAATGGGAATATCCTGCGCGAGGATGGAACCCATTCCCACGCTGTCCAGAATTGTTGCCCCCTGAATGTTCAATTCCAGGAAAGCCTCCAGTACTTCTTCTAAATTCTCCTCTTTATTTAAGATAAAAACAAGCAGTTTCATGAAGGAATCTCAAAGTATTTCTCTTCTTCCGCTTTCAGTAAATTGTAGGCTTCTTCCGGCTGCACGCTGGATAACAGGCTGTCCCGCAGGGTATCTTTCGATATTATGCGGGAGATGCGGCTGAGCAGCCGGATATGCATGCCGGGATTTGTTTCGGGTCCAACCAGCAAAAAAATGATCCTGGCCGGTGAATTATCGATGGAATGGAAATCCGCCCCGTCGGGATGAATGCCCAGCGCGATGGCGAACTTTGCACATTCTTCCTTTTTGCAGTGGGGAATGGCAACGCCTCTTCCCACGCCGGTCGTCATTATTTTTTCGCGGTCCATGACGGCAGAAAAAACCGCCTCCGGATCGTCGAAAATATCTTTGTCAGACAAAATTTCGATTAATTCTTTTACAACCTCTTCTCTGGTTTTCCCCCGCAGAGGAATTTTTATGTATTCCGGTTTTATAACATCAATTAATTTCATTGATTCACCTCCGGTTCAGTCAGGTCGAAATTTAGGAAATTCTTTACTTAATTCAACCAAAAAGTAAGAAATTGTTGACAACATAGAATATAAAAGGAAAATTATCGCCGGGCAGCGGCTTTATTTTACAAATCCTGAAATTGTCCGTTGGCAGGCTTAATTTGTTTTCGGTAATACCGGGAAAGGGGGGATTGGGACAGATTAAATTTCTAACAATATGAAACTGGAATAAGCAAAGGGCGGCGGAGAATATCCAGCGATTGGCCTGATTGCCCCGGAATTAAATTCTTGCCCTTTTTGCGGATTATCTTTAATTTATTACTCATTAAAATGATGGAGATTGGGTTAAAATGAGAATTTTTCGTCTGGCGCTAGCCCAAATAAATAATATTGTGGGCGATTTTGAAGCGAATTATGCAAAGATAACGAAATATATCGACGAGGCAAGGGCGAATGGAGCCGATGCCATTGCGTTTCCGGAACTCGCCCTGACCGGCTATCCCCCTGAAGACCTCTTACTGAAACCCGGCTTTATCGAGGAAAATCTCACGTATCTTCATAAATTATTGAATCACACCAATGACATCACAGTTATCGTCGGGTTTGTGGACCGGCAGGATGATATCTATAATGCGGCCGCCATTCTCCACAAGAAGAAGGTGGCGGGGATATATCACAAAAATTTCCTTCCTAACTATGGTGTGTTCGATGAAGACCGCTACTTCCAGGCCGGCCAGAAAACGCAGGTGTATCTGCTGAATGATGTCCGGATCGGGGTCAATATTTGCGAAGACATCTGGTACCCCGGCGGCCCGACCCGGGATCAGGCGCTCTACGGTGATGCGGAAGTGGTGATTAATATATCCTCCTCACCCTACCACGCCGGAAAAGCCCAGGACCGCTTCCGCATGTTATCGGTCAGGGCCGAAGATAATGACGCAATTGTGGCATATGTGAATACGGTGGGTGGGCAGGATGAACTGGTCTTTGACGGCAACAGCATGGTTTTGTCTGAAGAAGGCAAACTGCTGGCCAAGGCCGCGTCCTTTGAGGAAACCATGATGACCATTGAGCTGCATCCTGACAATGTATTCAATAAGCGGCTCCATGACCCGCGCCGCCGCAAGGAAAAATTATTCATGCCTCCCGAAAAAAGGGTTGAGATAATTGAAATGGAGCCCCATTCCCCGCGCGATGCCTCAAAATTCAAAGACAGCGCGGTGACGGATTTTATGGATATGACGGCAGAGGTTTATAAGGCGCTGGAGATTGGCTTACGGGATTACGTTCAGAAAAATCGTTTCAAAAAAGTGGTTATCGGGGTCTCCGGAGGAATTGATTCGGCGCTGGTTTCCGCCATTGCCGTAGATGCGCTGGGGCGGAATAATGTGGTGGGTGTTTCCATGCCGAGCCATTACACCACCAGCCACAGTAAAACCGATGCCCAGAAGCTGGCTGAAAATCTGGGAATTACATTTCACGAAATCCCCATTAAGAAACTTTTCCAGGATTTCTCGGCGGAGCTGAAACCCATTTTCAAGGATTTGCCGGAAGACAGCACGGAGGAGAATATCCAGGCGCGGCTGCGGGGAAATCTGCTGATGGCCCTTTCCAACAAATTCGCCTGGCTGGTTCTCGCCACCGGGAACAAGAGCGAAGTAAGCGTTGGTTATTGCACGCTCTACGGAGATATGGTTGGCGGTTTTTCGGTAATTAAGGATGTCCCCAAGACCATGGTCTATGAACTCGCCCGCTTTCGCAATCAACTGGCAGGAACCGATTTGATTCCCGCCAATATTCTGAAAAAGGCCCCCTCCGCTGAATTGAAGCCAGATCAGAAAGATACCGATTCTCTCCCGCCTTATGATATCCTGGATGCCATCCTGAGGGCATATGTGGAGCTGGACCACTCGGCGGACGAGATAATCAGTATGGGTTTTGAACCGCAGACTGTCAAAAAGGTCATAAGCATGGTGGACGGAAACGAATATAAACGGCGGCAGGCGGCACCCGGGATCAAGATCACCCACCGGGCATTCGGGAAGGACCGGCGCTTTCCGATTACTAATCACTTCAATCCCAACGGAAAATGAGTTTGAAGGCGCCGGGTTATCCGCCGCAGTTGACCAACCTTATCTCCTCTGAATCCAATTCTTCAGAGATCTA
>JARRQT010000016.1:0-21983 GCA_037381445.1 Calditrichia bacterium | reverse complement strand
TTGATTCGGGAATTACAAACTCAAAAGGAAGCGCTGGAGCGCCAAAACCAGAAATTGTTGTTATCCCGTGAGGCGCTGTCCGGCGATGACCCGAAAACACAGACCGGCGAATTCAAATACCAGGAGCTGGCGGAATGTATCACGGACCTTTTTTCAGCGCTCGATACCGACCTTCGATATACCTATCGAAATAGTGCTTCGGAAAAAGTCACTCGTATCCCCAACCGGCAGGCCATCGGAAAAGCCTTTACGAAAGTATTCCCGGAGCTCGAAGGTTCGGAAATTCATAAGGTATATTTAAAAGCGCTGCGAACCCGCCAGCCCCAGGCCTATCTTAACAAGTGGATTCGGCCGCAGGATGGCCGCACCTTTTATTATGATATCAGTGTGTATCCCACCGGAGACGGGATTGCGGTTTTCTCAAAAGATATCACAGGCCGCTTCGAAGCCGAGGAGAAACTTCGCTATCAGGCCACCCTGCTGGATTATATTCACGATGCCGTCGTCGCGACAGATCAGAACCTGAGTATTACCGCCTGGAACAGGGCTGCTGAGACACTATACGGCTGGAAGGCCGAAGAGGCAATGGGGCGGCCCGTTTACGAGGTAATACCTTCCAATATCACGCCTGAAAAAAGGAAATGGAATCTCAAGTATCTGCAGCAGGGCAAACCGGTTATCGGGGAGGTTATCCATTTTTCGCGAGATGGAAAGAAATTGTATATCGACCAGGCCATCATTCCGCTGCTGGATGAAGAGGGAAAACTGATCGCTTCGGTAGGTGCCAATCACGATATAACCGTGCGGAAGCAAACAGAAATAAAAATGCAGAATCTTCTGCACAATGTCACCTATGAACGGCAGCGTGCCGAGGATCTGGCCGGCATGCTGGAAATCGAGCGCGACACGCTCAATTCCATCATGGAAAATACCCGTACCCAGCTCGCCTATCTGGACCGGGATTTTAATTTTGTGAAAGTCAATACCGCCTATGCTGAAGGAACGGGGTATCCGGCAAGTGAGTTGATCGGCAGAAACCATTTCGACCTATTCCCCCATAAGGAAAATAAAGAGATTTTTCAAAAAGTCCGGGACACCGGCGAAGCGATTGAATTCCGCGCAAAACCTTTCGAATTTCCGGACCGGCCAGAACGGGGCGTTACCTACTGGGACTGGACACTGATCCCGGTAAAGGACGACGGAGGACATGTGTTGGGATTGGTTTTCTCCCTGCAGGATGTCACGCAAAATGTGAGGGACGCACAGGAACGGGAACGTCTGTTAACAGAAATCCAGAATCAGCGCCTCTTTATGGAAAGAATGATGAAGGTTGCGCCGGTTGGCATTGCCGTTGTACGGGGACAGGATCATCGCTATGAATTTGTTAATCCTGCTTTTCAGTCTATTCCGGGCACTCCGAATACTCCCATGGTTGGCCGCACCGTTGCAGAGGTTTTCCCGGAAATGGCAGCCAGAGGCGCCCTTGGTTTAGTGGAAAAGGTTTATCGAACAGGCAAAACAGTCAGCATCAGGGAATATTCTGCCTCGGTTGGTCCCGGCAGGGAAAACACATACTGGAATGTAGACAACGTCCCCCTGTTCAATGTCAGCGGTGACATAGATGGGGTGCTTATAATGGCCATCGAGATCACAGATATTGTGCAGGGGCGAAAAAACATGGAATCGCTGCTGGCACGGGACGAGGCTATTCTGGAAAGCATGACTGAGGGGCTGGTGATTTTTGATCTGCAGGGAAATGTGCTGAATATGAATGCCTCAGCACTGCGGATGCATGGATTCGAGCAGGTGAAACAGGCACGAAAACATATGAATGAGTATCCGGAAAATTTTCAACTTCTTTATCCGGACAATCGGCCGATGCCTCTGGAGGAATGGCCGGTTTCCAGGGTGCTCAACGGCGAGACCTTTACAAATTTCGAGGCAAAACTGCATCGCGTCGATACAGGAAGCAAGATGATTTGCAATTACGGCGGAACGCCGGTAAAAAACAAAGACGGTAACGTCATTCTGGGTATTCTGACATTGAGCGATATTACCAGGCGAAAAGCAATGGAAAATGAATTGCGAGAAGCCCACGATGATCTGGAACTTCGCGTGAAATCGCGAACAGCGCAGTTGGAAAAAGCGAATGAAAAACTTGAGATCGAAATTAAGGACCGTACCCGGGCCGAAGAGAAACTCAAGATTTATACCGGGAAGCTGGAATTAAGCAATCGGGAGCTTCAGGATTTTGCTTTCGTAGCTTCCCACGACCTGCAGGAGCCGCTGCGAAAAATACTCGCCTTCGGCGACCGACTGAAACTGAAATATAATGGTGAATTGGGCGAAGATGGCAAAGACTATCTGCAACGAATGCAGAATGCGGCAGCCCGCATGCGGAATCTGATCAATGCGCTGCTGGACTACTCCCGGGTAAATACGAAGGCACGGCCTTTTGAAGCGGTGGATCTGAATATGGTGTTGCGAAACGTTGCCTCTAATCTGGAAACCGTGATCGAGCAAAACGCCGCGCACATCGAAATTGGCGAATTGCCGGTTATCGAAGCTGAGCCGTTTCAGATGGAACAGCTATTTCAAAACCTGGTAGGTAACGGGCTCAAGTTCCGCAGGCCGGATGAGGCACCTCTCATAAAAATTTTCGCAAAAATGCCGGAATCGGAATCAAATAATTTGAATTCCCGCGCAGCAGCAAAAAATATATGCCGACTTTACGTGGAAGATAACGGAATTGGTTTTGAAGAAAAATATCTGGACAGGATTTTTGTCCCGTTCCAGCGGCTTCATGCCCGCCACGAGTATGAAGGAACCGGAATCGGATTGGCCATCTGCCGCAAAATTATCGAGAGACACGGCGGTACGATCGATGCAAAGAGTACTCCCGGAAAAGGAACGCAATTTATTCTCACACTTCCCCTGAAACAAAACAGAAAGGATAATAAGGATGACGCCTAATGCAAAATCCGTATCGATTCTGATGGCCGAGGATGACCAGGACGATTGTCTGCTGGTAAAAGAAGCCTTGAAAAGCAGCCGCCTCCTGAACGATCTTTATATTGTTGGAGACGGCGAGGAGCTATTGGATTTTCTCAAGCACCGAAATAAATACAGTAATCCGCGCAATGCCCCCAAACCGGGACTGATTCTGCTGGACCTGAACATGCCCCGAAAAGACGGGCGCGAAGCATTGATTGAGATAAAATCAGATCCCGAGTTGCGGAGAATTCCTCTGGTCGTATTGACCACCTCCAAAGAAGAGGGGGATATTATAAAGTCTTATGATCTGGGTGCCAACAGTTATATTACCAAGCCTGTGACATTTGAGTCGCTGGTCGAAGTCATAAAGTCTTTGGGAAGATATTGGTTTGAAATAGTTGAATTACCTCCAAACGAAGGGAAGGAATCTTAATGAGCACTAATCCGATTAAGGTTCTGCTTATCGAGGATGATGAAGATGATTTCATTCTGGTCCGTTCCATGCTTTCAGAAGCGCGTCACGCGAAAATCAACCTGGAATGGGCCCCTACCTATGAATCCGGTCTGGAATTAGTTTTGAGGGGAGGCTACGATGTATTGCTCCTCGACTATCAGTTGGGATTGAAAACGGGCCTGGAACTGCTGCAGGAAATGAAAAAGCAGGGCATGGGGTACCCTGTTATCTTTCTGACCGGACAGGGAGATTATGAGGTGGATGTCTCGGCCATGCGGGAAGGTGCTGTGGATTATCTGGTGAAAGGGCAGATCAATGTCCATCTTCTTGAGCGGTCTATCCGTTATGCAGTGGAAAGAAATAAGACAGGAAATGCCTTGAGAGAATCGGAACGCCAGCTTAAATATCTCTCTTCCCAACTGATGAATATTCAGGAAAAAGAGAGAAAATATTTGGCACTGGAATTACACGATGGCATTGCGCAAACGCTCGCCGCCGTCAAGTTCAGTGTGGAAAGATCCATATCCAGGCTTAACAAAAACGAAGCCATTCCGGAAATTAAAAGTGCATTACAATCCGTTGTGAATCTGGTAAACGGCACCATTTCGGATATCCGCAAAATTCAGGGCGAGCTGCGCCCCCTGATGATTGATCACCTGGGAGTATTGGCCACCGTCGAGTGGTTCTGTTCGGAATATAATAAAATTTACCCCAATATCCGGATTGAAAACAGTTTTAATGTCGCTGAAGAGGAAATTCCGAATAATCTTAAGATTGTCATCTACCGCATCATTCAGGAGGCCCTCAACAATGTCGCCAAACACAGTGGATCAGACAGTGTCAGGATCGATCTGAATAATAAAGAAGGGCTGCTTGAATTGATGATCCGGGATTACGGAAACGGTTTCGACGTGAACAGCGCTTTCTCCGGCAAAAATCTTAATGAGAAAATCGGGCTGGTCAGCATGAAGGAAAGAACTGAGTCCTCAGGGGGCAAATTCCGGATGGAAAGCAGCAAAGACAAAGGAACGACGATCGCTATTTCCTGGCCTGTGAAGAACTGAGAATACATTTCGGCATCAACTGAAATTATATATATAAAAAAATCCGGCTTATCCGGTTTATGAAAAGAAACCCGGCAAATCCCAAAAGTGACATTCGTCACATCCCTCTGCCAATTCCATCAGCCTGTTTGAAAACAGGCGACATAAAAAAGAACTTCTATTTGCAGAAAAGAATCTCTCCATAGAACCTGGCGCAGAACCCTCCTATCTCACAATATTTCAACTTAAATTAATACAACCCCTCCGACTTCCCGACATATTATTACAAAATGTGCCGGCACAAGTATTCAAAGTCAGTGAGTGTAAAAAAATATTACAGAATATCCCTGCCGGATTACTGTGCCGGAATAATGCTCCGAGATTATTTTTTTCGGAAACGGAAAATAATAACCGGTTCAAATGAACCGGCTGGGGCAAATAAACCACCTTTTTTTCCATTTTTGTTTCATATGAACCACACTTCTAAAACCGCCAACAGTCCGGGATGTGATCCACATCACTCAATAAGATGTAATTTTTGAAATTAGGAAAATTCTGAAAAGGTGGCACCCCATTTGCCCTATTGGCAGTAGGAAAGAAAAACAGGGATGTGTCATATGCGCCGATTCTACTATATTCGACCCAATTTACAACATGCATTCACCTTGCTATATACCTTTTTGACCGCCGCGGAAATTCTTTTCTTCGGTGTCATTCTCTACTGGGTGGAAAAAAGCTCCTACCAGTTTCCGGTCGATCTGCGGGTATACTGGAAGTTCTCAATCCTTTTTTTGGCGATCCTCGTTATCAGCGCTTTCAATTTCTGGATGGGCGCCCGTTTGTCCCATCGCATTGCCGGCCCCCTGATTCAAATCCAACGGGCATTACAGCAGGCAATTACCGGGAATTACCGGCACAGAATCCACATGCGCGGTACCGATTATCTGCATGAAATCGGTGACAATTTGAATTTTCTGCTGGAGAAACTGGAAAAGGAACATAATACCGAGCATTCGGAATCCCATGAAAAATTACAGACAGATTCCAAAAACCGGGCAAATTAATTGATCATATTCAAATATATGGAGGTATATTTATGAAAACCCCAGGGAGGCAGTCCTCTTTTCCTTCGAACATCTTCCGGTATTCCACCGGATTACTTGTCATATTAATACTGGCAGTGTTCTCGAATGCCGATGCACAGGTTGCAAAAAAGCTGCAAATCCTGCTGCCGGGCATGACCGCTGCTCCCGGAACCGCAACCGGATATACCGGCGAGCCCGAGGGACAGACCAAAGGCATACCATTCGAGATCATTGTCAATGTGGTGGATGAGAACTGGAATGTGGTTCCCTCTTCCGACCAGATTTCCGTTTCATCCAGTGATCCCTACGCCTCGCTGCCGCTGCCGGTCAATGTGGTAGACGGCACTGCCAGGCTCAGCATCACCTTAAATTCCACCGGAAATCAGGCTATCAGTATTCATGATGACAGCAATTCCGCGGTACAGAGTGTGACTTCTCCGGCATTGAACGTGGTGGAATTAGGCTACTTCACGATCAGTGAAATCGGGGACCCCTGGTGGGTCATGCCGGGACAGGTGACCGTGGGCGAAGAAATCAAGCAGGTGGAGATTATCGCCCGTGACAATAACGGAAATCGGGTATATGACTATAACCAGTATGTCGATTTATCCGAGCAAACCGATTACGGCATCGGCCGGATTTCTCCCCAAAGGATCAGGCTGGAAGCCGGTAAGTGGAAAGGAAGCGTATGGATTTACCGCGCAGGCAAGAAAACCCGTGGATGGGGAGTAACCGGCGACGTATGGGTCCGGGCCTTTGACGGCGGCATTCAGGGGGAAAGCAACCGCTTCTGCGCCCTGCCCGGAGATTTCAAGAGGCTGCTGACCGTCGTTCCGGGCGAAAATCATCTGCCGGGAAGCCTTACCGGAAAAAGCGGTTCTCCCAACTCCCAGCAGGCCGGAAAAGATTTTTTTGTCGATGTTTTTGCCACGGATGAATTCTTCAATCTGAAAACAAATGTTGCGCATACCATCTCATTGTCTTCCAGTGATGCGGCGGCGACGCTGCCCTCCAGTCAATCCATGAGCAATGGCGCGGTTTCCATGCTGGTAAAGCTGAACACGCAGGGCAGCCAGACCATTACCGCGCGGGATGTGAACAATTCCTCCATTTTAAATGGCGTCAGTTCCCCAATTGAGGTTTTTTCAAGCAAATTGGACCATTTCACTATAAGTTCAATCTCATCACCTCAGACTGCCGGATCAGCATTTTCCTCCATCATTACTGCCGTAGATGCCCAGGGGAACCTGATCAGCAATTTCAATGCTACACTGGATCTGTCCGCCAGCACTGGTCTGGCCACCATTTCTCCCAGCGAGATAACCATGACCAACGGCTGGTGGTCAGGAGAAATCACCCTCACCAAAGCAGCCTCGCTGGTCACTGTTAATGTGCAGGACCGTACAAATCCCCCGCAAAGCGGGGTAAGCAATCAGTTCAATGTTGTACCGGGTCCCGCCCACAAAATGCAGGTGTTGCTGCCCGGCGAAGCTGCTACCCCGGGAGTTGCCCCTGGCAAAACAGGATATGCCGGTGAAGTGCTGGCCGGAACGAATTTCTATACCCGGGTAAATGTGGTGGACGAATGGTGGAATGTAATCCCCAATAATGTGGATGTGGTTCACCTGAGCAGCACCGATCCGTCCGCTTCCCTGCCGCAGGACATCTCATTGAATAATGGCACGCGCCAGTTTCTGGTGGCTCTGAACAACACCGGCCTGCAGACCATTTCCGCCACCAACCAGACAAATCCTTCGGTTCTGAAAGGGACCAGCAGTCAGATTCGTGTCAATCCCGGGAATCTGGACCGCTTTGTGTTCAATCCCATCAATGGACCGCAGCAGGCAGGTATTCCTTTTTCAGTAACCATAACCGCGGTGGATCCGCAGGGCAATCCGGTATCCAATTACACCGGCATGGTACTGCTCAGCGCCAGCACCGGCGACAACACCCTGATCCCCGTGACCGCCAATTTCAGCAATGGTTCGTGGACCGGAAATATTACCATGAAAAAAGCATCCGGCGGCGTATACCTCTCTGCCTCCGACGGGGCAACGCCGGCTCACACCGGGCAAAGTAACGATTTCGAAGTTAAACCCGGGCCGCTGGCGGCATTCCAGGTAATTGTTCCGGGACTGATTCCCACCCCTGGCATTGCCCCGGGATACAGCGGAACACCGCAGGTGCAGAATGCCGGAGAGCCCTTCCCGATGGTGGTGAATGGTGTTGACCAGTACTGGAATGTGGTCACCACTTCCTCGGACTCTTTCGGTGTTTCGTCCACCGATCTCTACGCCTCGCTGCCGGAACCGACCGTTCTGGCAAAGGGCACCCGAAGCCTGAGCATCACGCTGAACGGAGCGGGCAATCATACTGTCTCCGCTTTTCATCTGAACAATCCCGCTATCCACAATGGGCAAACGCCTGAAATTACCATACTGCCGCAGGATCTGGACCATTTCACATTTAAGACAATAACCGGTCCGGCAACCGCCGGAGAGCCCGTTTCCGTGACCATTGAAGCCCGCGGGACCGAGGACCAGAAGCTGTTCGGCTTTAGCGGCATTTTATCGATCAGTGCCTCAACCGATGAAGGCACTGTGACACCCGCCGAGGTCGGACCTTTCGAGAACGGCGAATGGACCGGCGAAATCCGGTTGACCAGGGCGGCCACGGAAGTAACCGTTTCGGTCAGCGATAACGGAACGCCCGTTCATACTGGCACCAGCAATGCATTCACGGTGCTGGCCGGTTCGTTTAAGAAGCTGCACATCCTGCTTCCCGGCGAGGAATTGCAGGCGGGCGTCGCCCCCGGAAAATCCGGACAGCCCCTGGACCAGCTCACCGGCGATCAGTTTGAAGCGCGGGTGCTGGCGGTGGACAATTACTGGAACCTGGTGAGTTCGGTATCGGACAGCATCAGGCTGTTATCCTCCGATGAAAACGCTACGCTTACCGCAAAGAGCAAATTAATCAACGGTTCGGCCCGGCCCACGGTTATGATGGGCACCGCCGGAACCCATACCCTGACCGCCGAGGATATTACGGATCCCGAAAAGCTGGCGGCAGTGAGCAGCGCCTTCAATGTGAATCCGGGCAATCTTGATCATTTCGAATTTGATGCCATCGCCGATCAAACCGCAGGAAACGGATTCTCGATCCGGATTACGGCCTCCGATGTGGCCGGAAATCCTGTGGCGGGTTATAATGGTCATGCGAGACTGCAGACCTCCACCGGACAGGCAACCCTTTCCCCCACCGAAATCGATTTTGTGGACGGTGTATGGACAGGAAAAATCACTATCACCCGCGCCATGGAAAATGCGCAACTGACCTGCATGGATTATGCATCGACGCCCCACAGCGGCCAGAGCAATCTTTTCAAAATAAGTGCCGGGACATTCACCCGCATGCAAATCCTTCTGCCCGGCGAAACCGCAACCCCCGGTGTTGCTCCCGGAAAAACCGGCGAAGTGGAAACCCAGGTCTCCGGAGACGCTGTCATTGTTACGGTGAATGCGGTGGATGCGTGGTGGAACCCGATCGTATCGGCAGACGGACTGGTTGGCATCACTTCCACTGACCAGAATGCCACACTGCCGCTGGATGCCGCCATGCAGGCCGGGACCATTACTTTCAGCGATGTCCGACTGAATACACCGGGTTACTGGACGCTGACCGCCCAGTATAAAACCGATCTGCAGATATCCTCCGACACCTCACCGCTCATTCACGTCATCAGCGGTTCGGTGGCCAGTTTCGCATTCGATCCCATCAAGAGCCCCCAGACTGCCGGTGACACCATTCAGGTGACTATCCGTGCGGTGGACGGAAACGGCGAAACGGTGAAGAACTACAGCGAAACGGCCAGCCTCACTTCTTCTACCGGTCCCGGAACCATCTTCGCGGAACAGGTAAAATTTGCCGATGGCGCATGGAGCGGACCGGTTGTGGTCACCAAGGCCGTGCAGAGCGCCCATCTGAATATTCACGATTTCGCGGATGTGGTCCGCGGAAACAGCAATCCCTTCACACTGGTTTCCGGCGAGCTGAAACGGCTGCAGATCCTGATGCCGGGCGAAACCGCTACTCCCGGACTTGCCCCAGGAAAAACCGGAAATCCCTATGCGCAGATCAGCGGAATTCCTTTTCAGACCAGCCTCCGCGTCACGGATGCCTGGTGGAACGCCGTCAAGCCGGAGAGCCTGAGCGTTCATTTTTCTTCAACCGACCTGCTGGCCGTTCTGCCCTCCGATACCCTGCTGGCAGCCGATCTGACCTCATTCCCGCTCACTTTTCTGACACCAGGCAAAAATACTCTGATCGTGCAGGATATTGAGCACGGAGTGATTATAGATAGCTCGACCTCTGTCTTTGTGCAATCCTGCGATCATCATCACTATGCGATTTCGGCCATCGACAGCAATCGCGTGGCAGGAAGCCCGTTCACGGTTAAAATAGAAGCCCAGAACCAGAATGACTATCCCGTCACCGATTACGAAGGCGACATCATTCTCTCCGCCTCCACCGGAAACGGCACCCTTTCACAGACCGGCGTCACCATGGCAAATGGAGTCTGGCAGGGCCAGCTGGCAGTCACCCGGGCGGATTCCAACGTAGTGCTCTATGCAGCGGATTATGTGCCCGCGCCCAATACCCATACAGGCTACAGCAACGCCTTTTCGGTGATACCGGACAAGCTCGCGGGACTGCAAATCGTTCTTCCCGGCCAAAGTGCAACCCCCGGCGTCGCTCCCGGGAAAAAGGGTGATGCCACCAGTCATATTGCCGGCAACAATGTGAATGTGCTGGTCCGTGCCGTGGATGCCTATTACAACCTGATCCGGTCGCAATCTGATTCCCTTACCCTATCGGTGAGCGATTCCTTCGCCGCCGTTTCCAGCCAACTGGCGCTTGAGAATGGCGAACTGCAGATACCAGTCACGCTGCGGGCGGCCGGCAAGCACACCATTCGCGCTAAATTCTCACAGCAGCAGGACTTTGCAGAAGCAGTGAGCGACAGTTTTTCCATCCAGCCGAATCAATTCAGCCAATTGCTGGTACTGCTGCCCGGTGAGGCGCCGCTGCCCGGTGACACTGAAAATGATCCTCTGAAAACACCCGGCAGAAAAGACACGCCGCTGAAGCAGACTTCCGGCCTGCCCTTCCCCGTGAATGTTTATGCAGTAGATGATTATTGGAACCTGCTGACATCGGTGCCTTCGGACCATATCCGGCTGTTCACCACCGACAACGCCGCTGCCGTTGAGAATTCACAGCCGCAGCTGGTCGGCGGGAAGAGCACTTTTTCAGTCACCCTGAAGCAGGGCGGCAACCAGATCATCCGCGCCATTGACGAGACCAACAGCCAGATCCGCACTTCGCTGGATGGGCTGGTGGACGTGCTGGTGGGCGGCCTCCATTATGAACTTCAGCTCAGCGCCAACCGGGTTGCCGCCGGAGAACCCTTCGAAATGAAGGTCTTCTACAAAAACGGCATCGGCGAAACGATACCCGGCGCCAGCCAGGTGGTCCATCTCAGCGCGGTGGATGCCCAGGATATCACAAAGGAAGTGGGAGCAGTGGAAAATGCCTCCTTCAACCTCCAGGGCGGCCAGCGGACCATCCAGCAGGTTTACAATTCCGTGGGAACCATCCGAATCAAAGTGGTGGATGAAACGGAAACAGCACCGGCCTATTCCGATCCGATTGAAATCTTTGCCGGAAGCGTCTCGGGCATCGAATTCAGCGCCCCGAAAACAGAACTGCGCGGAAAGGAAGAAGTGACCCTGTCTACCCAGCTGCTGGACGGAAGCGGAAATCCTGTCACAAACCAGGAAGTCAAATTTGAACTGCTTTCGGGAACGGGCCAGCTGAAACAGAACGCCACCCTTTCCGATGAAAAGGGAATCGCCTCCGTGGTGTTTGTAGCAGGCAAGGTATCCGAAACCAATGTGGTCCGGGCAAGTGTGGATTCGGTTTACACTGATTTCGAAATACTGGTCAACCTGACCCCTTCCACCCTGGCGGATGGGAAGCCGATCAATTATCCCAATCCCTTCGGACTGGAATCGGATGTGACGCACATTGAGTACTACTTGCCCGAGGATGCGGACGTCACCCTGCAGATATTTGATCTCTTCGGAAACCTGGTGTGGACCAAAAATATTGCGGCCGGCCAACCGGGCGGCAGGGGACGGAACAGCAGCAATCATCCCAATTCAATAGCCTGGGCGGGCGTCAACGACCGCGGTCAGAGAGTCGGGAACGGCGGATATATTCTCATTGCCAGAGCAACCGCTAACGGTAAATCAGTAATGGATGCCAAACGTAAGATAGCAGTTATGCGATAGGATGATTCAAAATGTCAGAAAGAAAAACAAACGGAATTGAAATGTTTGGAGAAAATAAAATGAAAAAACAACTGATAATCTTATGCACGGTTCTCTCTTTGGCAGTGTGGGGAAACAGCCCTCTGTTTTCCCAGGATGGAGTGGCAGGCATGCCGGGTACCTACCTGCAGATGGGTGTGGGCGCCAGGGCCATGGCGATGGGAAATGCCTTCACGGCCTTGGCCAAGGACGGAACCGCAATTTATTGGAATCCGGCAGGATTGGCAAACCAGGACCCCTACCAGATCTACTTCATGCATTCCCGGCTGTTCATGAGCACCAGCTTCGATTACATCGCGGCTACTGCCCCCACCCGCCGCTACGGCAATTTCGGCCTGGGCGTCCTGGCCCTCACCTCCGGCGATTTTGACCAGCGGAATGAGCTGAATGAAGCGCTGGGGAGTTTCAGCCTGACCAATATGGCCTTCCTGCTCTCGTGGTCTAAAGAACTGTTCGCGGACATCGCTTTCGGCATCAATTATAAACTGGTCACCGAAAAAATGCTGGGTTATTCCGGTATAGGTCACGGCGCGGACATCGGCCTGAAGAAGCGCCTGTTCGAGCGGGTGGATGCCGGTATTGCCCTCACCAACCTGATTTCGCCGACGGTGACGCTGGCCAGTCAATCGGAAAAATTCCCCATGCAGTTTCGGGCCGGGGTCGCCACCAGCTTCCTGCAAAACAAACTGGTGGTAAGCGCCGACATTTCCAAAATCTCGGGATGGGATAAAACCCGCTTCAATATCGGGGCCGAATACCAGGCCCTGCCCAATCTTGCTTTGCGCACCGGTTTAAACTCGGACCAGTTTGCTATGGGTATCGGGATATCATTCGACAAGATCGGCCTGGATTACAGCAACCAGAGCGTGCCCGATCTGGGCATGAATCATCTGATTGCCGTGAATTACGCCTTCAGCGGATTCGGTGTGGGAGCCGATGCCTCTCCGGATGTGTTTTCCCCCACCGGCGAACAGAACATTTCCAAAATAAAGCTCAAGGTGAGAAGCCGCGGGGAAGTCAGCCGCTGGACGTTTGAAATCCTGGACCGGCAGAAGAATGTGGTGCGCAATTTCACCCAGGTCGGCGAGCTCCCCGAACAGATTGTCTGGGACGGCCGCGATGATAACGGCACCCTGGTTCCGGACGGCAAATTCACCTACCATTTCCTGGTCGTGACCAGCGAAGGACAAAGCTATGAATCAGCCGGTTCTCTGGTTTCCATCGATACCCAGGGACCGTCCGGCACACTGGGAATGAATAGTGAAAATTGAGAGAGCGGGGAATATCAGTATGAAAACATTAATAAAAAATTTCCGGAATGTATTATTAACCGCCTCGGGAATTGCGCTGCTGGCAGCCGGATTGGCATTCGCGGACGAAGACGCCGCCTGGAGCCATTATGCCGCTGCGGCAGGCAGCTACACCCGGGGCGAGTCCGTGGATAATATCATCTACGAATGCAATGCCGCGAAAAAGGAAACCGGGGATCCCGTGCTGTTTGCCAGGATTTGTTTCCTGCAGGCAGACGTCCTCACCAGGGAAAACAAGTTTGAGGATGCCCGCAGCATTCTGCGCGATGTCCAATCCACTAAACTGGAACTGCCGAAATCGCTGCGGGAAGAGGCCGCGCTGCGGGAAGGTATTCTTTTCCTCAGGGAAAACAAAACCGCGGAAGCGCTACAGATTTTCCGGTTCCTGCACGAAGGAAGCGGGCGGGAATATATCAGAAGGGAAGCCACCCTCGCGCTCTCCTGGCAGGCGGCAAATGAAGAGAAGTGGGAAACCTGCCGCGGCTTGCTGGAAGAGCTGCAAAGCGCCAATCCCCTTTATGAGAATGAGAGCCGCGTGCAGTTCATCAGGGCCCGCCTGGCGCTGGCCGGGCATAACTCCGGTGAAGCTATCCGGCTGCTGAAGGATTCCAAAGATCCCGCGGGATTGTCCCTGCTGGCCAGGGCATATGAGATGGCGGACAACCGGATTCTGGCTGTAAGCATCTACAAGAAATTGAACGATCAGTTTCCCGGCACGCCGATCGCCGAGGAAGCCATGCTGCATGCTTCGGAGGTTTTTATGCGCGCCAGCGACTGGCTGGCCGCCCAGTCCGAGCTGAAAAGATTCATGCAGTATTTCCCCAACAGCCGGTATACGGATGCCGTACATTTCCGGCTGGGATGGGCGTACCTCAATATTGGTCAAGCGGAGAATGCGCTGGCGGAATTCAATATTGCCGCTGATGCCTCAAATAAAAGCTATTTTCAGTATATGCAGGCGGAATGCTACCGGCAGATGGGCCGCCAGAATCCCGAGAAATATCAGGATGCCATCCGGATTTTCCGGAATATCGCTTCCCTGAATATGAACTCCCCCATCGCCCCCCTCGCCAAGGTGAAGGCGGCCATGACGGAATTCGAAAAAGGCGACACCGCCAGTGCCCTCATCAGTCTGAAACAGTTCCTTTCCATCTATCCCAGGAATGATATGGCACCTGCCATCAATTTCATGGTCGCTATTCATGAGAATGAAGCTGCCGGGAAAAAATATTTCGATGAGGTGCTCAACTCAACTGTGACCGGCGATATTCAGGATGCCGCTTTTTTCGCATTGCAGAATGAGGATTATCAGAAAGGGAAGTATCAGGACGTCATCAACCGTTACAGCTATTTGAAAAACAGCAATGATGCCGGGTCGCTGAATTTCTGGCAGCGCGCCAACCACCTCCTGATTGCCGAATCCGCATATTTCCTGAAACACTACGGCGAGGCCGCCGAAAACTACCGGCTGGCGCAATCCCAAACATCCGATGATCTCACAGAAAAAGCGTCTGTGGGACTGGCCTGGTGCACATTTTATACAAACAGCGTGGATACGGCCGCCATCCTGTTCAAGCAGCTGAAGAAAAGCCTGGATCCGGCAAACCGGCCGCTGGCCGAGTACGGCTACGCCACCGCGCTTTTCCACCAGGGGGACTACCAGAACGCACTGAAGGAATTCCCGCTAAACCTGGATTATCATGCCCGCCCGGAATATACGCGGATCGTAGAGAAATCGCTGGACCATACAGCGGAATGCTATTACCGGCTGGAATCCTACGGACAGGCAATTCAATACTGGGAGAAACTGGCGGATGAGTTTCCCGCTTCAAAGCTTGCTCCCGCCGCGCTGTATCATGCCGCAGACATATACTTCCGGGCCAATTATTTTGCGGAAGCCGATTCCATGTATTCCAAAATCATTCAGGATTACGCCGGAAGCAATTATGCCGTGGAGAGTCAGTTAGGACTGGCCCAGTCCGCTTACAACGCCGGCAGCTATGAAACGGCCATTCAGCGTTACCAAAAATTTATTGACAATTATCCCACCCATGAAAAAAGCAAGACCGCCCTGGAAGGAATTCAGTACTGCTATTATCAACTGGGGCAGAGCGAGCAGGCAGCTGAGACCCTGCAAAAGGTGATCGAGCAATCCGCCAACACCGATCTGGCGGTGGATGCACGTTACCGGATGGCCACCAACTACCTGACGGAGGAAAAATTCGAAGATGCCGTCAGGGAATTTAAAGAGATTCTGACGCTCTATCCCAACTCCTCCTACGCGCCGGACGCCCAGTTCTCGCTGGCAAAATCATTTCTGGCGCAGAACAAATATCAGGATGCCGCTCGGGAATTTAACCAGTTCATCCGCTATTTCCCGGAAAGCGGGCAGTTGGCCGAAGCCAGGTTCCTGCTGGGCATCTGCTATTTCAGCACGGAGAGCTATCTCTCCGCCATTGATTGTTTTAACAATGTCATCGAAAACAATACCGATTCGGAATTTTACGCTTCCTCCATCCAGAATGCAGGCTGGTGCTACGATAAGCTGAAGGACAAAGAGAAAGCGCTGGAATATTTCAAAAAATATCTCGCAGAAAATCCGCAGGGGCAGGACAGACAAAAAGTCACCCTGCAGGTCGCCAGGATTTACACGGACCTGAACCAGCCTGCGGACGCCCGCAGCCTGTTTTCGGAATTGTCCAAATCTTCCGATGCCGCGGTTGCCTCGGAGGCCGCCTACCATTTGGGCATGCTTTACCTGAATGAAAATCAGACAAAAGAGGCAAAAGCTGTTTTTACCAAGGCCTCCAATATCGGGGAACCCTCGGATTATTACCGGCTGAGCTCCATTGCGCAGCTGGCGGCGATTTACGAAAACAGCGGCGAGGCACAGAAAGCCCTGAACACTTACGAACTGCTGGCAAACAGCGCTACCGAAGAACAATGGATTAACGCAGCCCGGGAGCGGATTCAGGCATTGTCCGTTTCGCTTTCCGGCGGTGCACATAAATAAAAACTTAAACAGGTGATTTATAAAATTAGGAGATGATTCAATGGATGTGAATGTGATTGAAACCCTGAGATCCAGTATTACCATGATAATTCTGCTGGGATGTTCTGTCATCGCGCTGACTTTCATTTTTGAGAGATGGCTCTATCTGAAGCACACCGCCGTGGATTCGGAAAGATTCTTCATGAATCTGAAAAGCGCATTCCGGCAGGACGGCATCGAGGCCGCCATTTCAGTCTGCAACAATTCCCTCTCCCCTCTGGCCGCCGTCATCAAAAGCGGGCTGGAAGAAAATGCCAAAAATCCCGCTGCCGTGGTGGATATGATGGACGCCATTGCCATGGACCAGCGCACCAAGCTGGAAAAAAATCTGAATATTCTGGGAACGCTCGGCAACATTGCCCCGCTCATCGGCCTCTTCGGGACGGTGGTGGGAATTATCCAGGCCTTCCACTCCCTGGCGGTTTCGGGTTCCGCAGGGCCGTCGGTGATCTCCGCCGGTATCGCCGAAGCGCTGGTCACCACCGCCGGCGGTCTGGTGGTCGCCGTGCCCGCCGTGATTTTCTACAACTACTTCCTGCGCCGGGTCAACAATATGATGCTGGAAATCGAATCCGTGAGTAAAAAAGTACTGGTGATGCTGGGCATTCCCGCCAGTGCCTGAAAATGAAATTAAACCTGGAGAGTTTCACGGATGAAAATGAATGAAAAAATAAAAATCAAGCAGGGGGTAACGGAGATCAACCTAACCTCGCTGGTGGACGTATGCCTCACCCTGGTTATCATCTTCATGGTATCCTATCCGCTGGTGATGCAATCGGGAATCAAAGTCTCGACGCCCTCGCTGAAAAAAGCGCAGTCGGTGATGGATGAAACCGAACTGAAGGCCGAGATCACCCTGAAGAACGACAATGAAATCATATTGAATGGACAAACGATTGAATCTGCCCTGCTCGCCGATTCGCTGAAATCCATCATGGATGCCAGCAGGGACAAGCTGGTGTTAATCAGCGCGGATGAGAATGTGCTGCACGACAAAGTAGTGGCGGTCCTCGATATCGCCAAGCAGAGCGGCGCGCAGCAGCTTTCAATCGTCAAACAAAAGCAAACGCCGGGAGGTAATCATGGACGGCCCAATTAGCAAAATCGATATCACGCCGCTGGTAGGCGTTGCTCTCATACTGGTCATCGTGTTTATGGTCACTTCACCCCTCATGATGACGCCGGTTGATATGGACATCAATCTGCCGAAAGCCAAAACGGTGGAAGCAAAATCGGAATCCAATATCACCATAACCTATTCTCTGGACGGAAAAGTCGCGCTGAACGAGAATGAATTCACCACCCTGGATGAGCTGGAGGCCGGACTGAAGCAGAAGCTGGAAGAACACCCGGACCGGCTGGTGGTGATCCGGGCGGATAAGAATGTGACCCACAAACATATTCTGGATCTGCTTATTCTTGCGAAAAAAGCGGGGGCGACGCACATCGCCATCGCAACAATGCAGCGAAACCGAAATCAAGTTTAAAGGGATATTTTTTATGAAAAATCTAAATATAAATGCCCTGTTAAAATATCCCCTGGCGGACCCATTCATGGAAAAACGGAACTCCAAGCTCTACCAGAAATGGATGTCATTTGTCCGAAAGGAGAGAAACAGGCTTTCCGGCGGCGTCACCATTTCCATTCTGCTGCATGTTCTGTTCCTGGTTGGCTATTGGGGATTGGCCGATCTGGACGTGCCGGATTCACCGCCCATCCGTGAAATCAATTTCATCGACCTCAACGAAGAGATCGCGGTGAAAGAGCCGCCAAAGCAACCCAGGCACGCGCAGAACGAAAGCCAGACCATTTTCACGGAATCCGAACAGAAGGAAGCGCCCGCGGAGCAGGCTGCACAGACCGCCGCTCCCCGCTTTGCCGGAACTGACCGCATATTTCTGGATATGCCCCGGAAACAGGCGCCCATCCATCTGGAGAAGGTTGAACAGGTAGCAGAGAATGTGGCGAAGCCCGGTAACATCATCAATGTTTCTTCGGCGAAGGGTATTCAAAACAATGATAAAATTGCCAGACCCGCGCCCATCAGCCTGGATGTTAATAAAGATGTCCTGCTTGCCTCCAATTCTTCTCCGCAGCAGGCCATGGCTTTTGCGATGTCCAAAGGTCCCAAAATTCAGTTGAGCGGGAAATCCGAACAGCGGCCGGTTTCTGCGGGGACAGGCGGCATCAACATCGAAACAGTTCCGCAAAAACTCCCGCTCAATCAAAAAGATCTAAAGAAGAAGCAAACCCAGACCTTCATCACCGGACCGCTGGCAAACCGGCAGATTGTCCGGAAAATTGTACCCCCCTTCCCTGCCTGGGCAAAAAGACAAGGTGTGGGCGCATCCATTTCGCTGCGCTTTACAGTGATGGAAGACGGCAGTGTGCGGGAAAATGTTTTGATCGAGAGGACCAGCGGGTCACGGGACTGGGATCAGTTAGTGGTCAAAGCATTGAAGGAATGGCAGTTCGCCGCCCTGCAACAAAACGGTTTGCGGCATGACCAGACCGGCGTTATCACTTTCCAATTTGTTATTTGACAGATTATTCGAGGAACCCAAAATGAAATCATGGTTAGTACTATTCGCATTATTTTCGCTTGCTGTCAGCGGTATTTCCCAGCAGGCCGCCGACAGTTCAAAGGCCCTGGATGAAGTGGTGGTGAAAGAAACCTACAAGGCCGAACTGCAGGAAGAGAAGCTGCCGATCGTTATGAATACCGATTTTTCAGACCTGATCCAAATTCCTGAAAAAATTTCCTGGGCAGCCATTCAGCCGGCGGCGGACGGTTCTCAGAACAGCGGAAACTGGCAGTCCTTTCCTTTCCGGATTTCCGACTCCCATGCCGCCAATATTCATCCCCAGCCAGCCCGCGTCTTTCAGGCGCATTTCAAAGACCTCAATACCTGGCAACTGGATATTTTCCGAAGCGACGGAGCGCTGTTCCGGACCATCAGCGGCGAAAAAAATCCGCCGGAATCCATTCCGTGGGACGGCAAAGGAAATGACGGATCGCTGCTGGTGCCGGGTCATGTTTATTCATACAGTTTTACCGCGATAGACAAGGCGGGTAACAAGCGGACCTTTCCCGGACAGACATTCTCCCTGCCCGCGGTCTTTTTTGCCGATACTAGCGGCATCCGGATCAGGATCGCCAATACGGAACTGTTCTCCGGCGACGGAACGGGTCTGCTGCCCGGCGCTTCCTCGTATTTAAAAGAGATTGCGGCGCTGTATAACGCCTATTCGGAGGAGGATCAAATTGGGATATCCTCTTCACATGCGTCATCAGAGGAGCTCCTCTCCCGGCTGGGCGCATCTCTTTTCCGCAGTGAGGAATCATTCGCTCCCCTTCCGCAGGAAGACGGAAACAGGGACTGCCTGACCGTTTTTATAAAGTGACAACAGGGATTCTCATATATTAGACAAATGCGAAAATCAGGAACTCAAGTCATTGGCAGATGGGATGAATTTTTAAAGACGAAAAGCTTTTAATGGCAGGAAATTCTTTACCAATTATTTTCAACTCCCTCTCAAGGTCGGCCGAAAATGACCGATAATATAAAACGGAAGAGTACGTTGAGTTGAACCAAAAAATCAGGTAAAAAAGTGCCATTCAGTCTTTACACATCATCCGACGATTCTGTTATCAATTATAACAACTTACTCGGACACAGTTTTAAAATGAAGCAGCTATTTGAGGAAATTAACAAAGTTGCTGCCAGCTCCACCTCCACGGTTTTAATTCTGGGCGAAAGCGGAACCGGTAAAGAATTGATCGCCCGCGCCATACACAATGCCAGCCAGCAATCCGCCAAACCCTTCGTGGAAATAAACTGCACCGCCCTGCCGGAAACACTTCTGGAAACCGAACTTTTCGGATACGAGGCCGGCGCCTTCACCGACGCCAAAAAATCCAAGAAAGGCCTGCTGGAGCTGGCGGACGGCGGCACTTTTTTCCTGGATGAAATCGGTGATCTGAATTTCAGTCTGCAGGCCAAACTTCTTAAAGTGCTGGATGAGAAGGTTTTTCGCCGGGTGGGCGGGGTGAAGAATATCAATGTCAAGATGCGGATTATCGCCGCCACCAACCGCGAGCTGTTCAAACTGGTGCAGCAGGGTCTGTTCCGCGAAGACCTCTACTATCGTCTCAACGTCATTACCATCCGGGTGCCTCCCCTGCGGGAGAGAAATCTGGATATTCTGGTGCTTGCTGAATATTTTATGTACCAACTGGCCGCTGAACACGAACGGAAGATTATCGGTCTGTCGCCCGATGCCAAGGACATGCTGCTCAGTTACCCCTGGCCGGGCAATGTCCGCGAGCTCAAGAATTCAATCGAACGGGCGGTTTTATTGAGTTCCGGCGAGATCATCGGCGCACAGGATCTCAAGCTGGGGGAAGGCCATATCGTTGACAACTTTCCGCTCAAGATAAAGCAGAATGACAATATTGAAATCAATATCCCTCCCCAGGGCATTTCGCTGGAGGACCTGGAAAAAGCCGCCATCATGAAGGCGCTGGAGATGACCAAGGGGAACAAGGCCAAGGCGGCGCGGCTGCTGCGGATCAGCCGCGAAAAATTCAAATACCGCCTGAAAAAGCACAACATCAGCCTGGTCACCAAAACGGAACCGGCTGAAATGGAAATGTTTTAGGGATTCGCAATCCTGCCGAATTGAAAAATAGAAGACAATCTGCCGGGCGTCAGGAAGATTCGATTATCTTTTCCAGCTCTTCCAGCAGCGGCGCCTGCCCTTTCAGGATTTTTTTCCCGGCTTCGGGAAATTTGAACCACCCTGCCCTGTCCACCTCCGGGAACTGCTGCTGTTTACCGGATTTTGGCGGCCACTCCATGCTGAAGGTGTTGCTATGGATGGCAGAAGCGTCGGCATCTCCTTCCACCGCCCAGGCATGAACGATTTTTCCGCCCGCTTGCCTGACGGGCGTCAAACGCTGAAAATCACCTTCAATCGAAAAGCCGGTCTCTTCCCTGAATTCTCTTTTTGCGGCCGGCAGGGCCTCTTCTTCCTCTCCAAATTCTCCTTTGGGAATAGACCAGGCGCCCTCGTCCTTTTTTGCCCAGAAAGGGCCGCCCGGATGCACCAGAAATAACTCCGGCTCATTGTCTTTGATCCGGTAAACCAGCAGGCCGGCACTCTGTTTAGCCATAAGGACCTTTCTTCTTCAGGTTTTGAATAACAATGGGCAGATAAAAAAATGACGCACTGCAAAATAAACCCAGTGCAGCGGAAACGCCGCGATGGTCCGTTCAGATCCGGTTTATGCCTGCCGACCGGAAGAAGTTCCGGCTTTGAACTCCGCTGCGCCGGCTGTCAAATGGCGGCCTTACGCAGCTTCTTTTTCAGTTTGCGGATTTCACAGCGGACCGATTTCAATTCCAGGTAATTCCTAGCGGCGATGAATTCGTCCCGCAGCTTCTTCAGTTTCCTGATTTCCGCCTTGATGGCGCTTTTCTCGATGCCCACCGCCACGTGATGAACATGGGTATCGATGTTCAGCGCGCTGCAGACGGCATCCAGCAGATGTTCCTTGTTCAACTGGGTATACCCCTGCACGGCCTCGTGCTGAATACCCTTCGCAATTTCCCGGAGCTGCGCCACGTTTTTCTTTTTCAGATCTTCATA